>NZ_JAYRDJ010000002.1:0-313882 GCF_041909475.1 Niveibacterium sp.
CGCCGCACCGCGGGTGATGACGGGTCGCGAGCTGGCAGCGCTCGACGCCGATGCGCTGCGCGCTGTGGCCGGCGAAGTCTCGGTGTTCGCGCGTGTCGAGCCGGAGCAGAAGTTGCGATTGGTGGAGGCGCTCCAGGCGCGCGGCGATGTGGTCGCGATGACCGGCGACGGCGTGAACGATGCGCCGGCGCTGCGGCAGGCCGACATCGGCGTGGCGATGGGGCGGGGTGGCACGGACGTTGCAAAAGAGTCCTCCGACATGGTGCTCACCGACGACAACTTCGCATCCATCGAGGCCGCAGTCGAAGAAGGCCGTGGGGTCTACGACAATCTGCTCAAATTCATTGTCTGGACCCTGCCAACCAACTTCGCCGAGGGCGTCATCATCCTGGTCGCCGTGCTGGCCGGCGTTACGCTGCCGATCACGCCGCTGCAGATCCTGTGGATCAACATGAGCACGGTGCTGCTGTTGGGGCTTGCGCTGGCGTTCGAGCCGATCGAGAGTGACGTGATGGCGCGGCCACCGCGCCCACCCGGTGAGCCGATCCTGACGCGTGCGATGACGGGGCGCATCACGCTTGCTGGCACCCTGCTGGTGATCGGCGCTTTCTGGCTCTTCCAACGCGAGCTGGCAGCGGGCCGCAGCATCGAGTACGCACGTACGACAGCGGTCAACGTGTTCGTGTTCGGTGAAATGGCTTACCTGCTCAACTGCCGATCGTTGCAGCGTGCCTGGTGGCGGGTGGGCGTGTTCTCGAACCCATGGATCTGGGCTGGCATTGCCGCGATGACGCTGTTGCAGCTGGCATTTACCCACAGCGCACCGATGCAGTCCGCCTTTGGCAGCGTCGCGATCGATGCCGAAAGCTGGGGCGAGGTACTTGTCGCGGCGCTGGCGATCAGCGCCGTGGTCGGCATTGAGAAGGCGATCAGCCGCAGCATCGCCGGACGAAGAACAACATCAAAAGGGAGTAAGTCGTGAACCACCGCAGCGCAGGCCGAGGCCTGCTGAAACGATCGGCCCCGCTGGCTCTGCTCGTGGCGCCGGCCGCGGCGTTTGCCGCCGACGGCATTCTGCTCGGGCCGATTCCGCTGGATTTCGTGCTCTTTGCGCTTACGCTGCTCGGCGTCGCGCTGTTTCACGATCACACGCTGAAGGTCGCGCTGACCGGCCTCGTCACGATCGTGGCGTACAAGCTGTTGTTCACCGGCTTCAAGTTCGGCGACGGCATGCCCGGGCTGGGCATGCACTTCGCGCACGAGTGGGTCACACTCGCCAACCTGTTCCTGCTGCTGATGGGCTTCGCGCTGCTCGCGCGGCACTTCGAGAAAACGCGGGTGCCGGTCGTCTTGCCGGCGGTGCTGCCTGATGATTGGAAAGGTGGCTTCGTGATGCTGGTGATGGTGTTCGTGATCTCCAGCTTTCTCGACAACATCGCAGCGGCGCTGATCGGTGGAGCGATGGCGCACCAGCTGTTCCGCGGCCGTGTGCATGTCGGCTTCCTGGCGGCGATCGTCGCGGCGTCCAACGCTGGCGGCTCGGGCTCGGTGGTGGGTGACACGACGACGACGATGATGTGGATCGACGGCGTGGCGCCGTACGATGTGCTGCATGCCTACACTGCAGCCGGCGTGGCGCTGGTGGTGTGCGGCATTCCCGCGGCGATCCAGCAGCAGCGCTACTCGCCGATCATCAAGAATGCGCATGAGCACACACGCATCGACTGGCTGCGTACCGCCATCGTCGGCGCGATTCTCGCTGCGGCGATCATCGCGAACATTGTTGCGAATGTGAGCTTCCCGGGTCTGGCGGATCAATTGCCGGTCATCGGGCTTGCGGTGTGGGCGGTGCTGCTGCTGACCGCCGGCGTGCGCAGGCCGGATTGGGAGATCATGCCCGAGACGCTGAAGGGCACCATCTTCCTGCTCTCGCTGGTGAGCTGCGCCTCGCTGATGCCGGTTGAGAAACTGCCGCTCGCTTCGTGGCAGACGGCGTTCGGCCTCGGTTTCGTGTCGGCAGTGTTCGACAACATCCCGCTTACCGCGCTGGCGTTGCGGCAAGGTGGCTACGACTGGGGCGTGCTGGCGTATGCGGTGGGCTTCGGGGGGTCGATGCTGTGGTTCGGCTCGTCAGCCGGGGTTGCCTTGTCGAGCCAGTTTCCGCAGGCCCGTTCGGTCGGCAACTGGCTGCGCCACGGCTGGCATGTCGCGCTGGCGTATGTGGTGGGCTTCACGGTCATGATGGCGGTTGTCGGCTGGCAGCCGCATCCGCCGCACAAGGCTGGCAGCGCGCCGGCCGCGGCGGCCGCAACGCACTGAATGCGATCTGCGACGGGCTGGCGGCGTGAGCCGTCAGCCCAGCGCGTGGCTGACATGAGCGCGCGTCATCGGGCCGCCGTCGCGTGCTTCCACGATCTGGTTGGGCCCGCTGGCGCCGTGCAGCGATGCGTCGGCGCGTGCCGAGAGTTGCAGGAAGGACAGTTCGTTCGGCATCCGCTCGGCAACACTCAAGGTGAGCGTGTAGGGCACACCGCACTCGGTGCCTGACACCGTTTCGGCACGGATGCGCAAGCGCTCGGCCACCTGATGGCCGCCGTCGAGAGCGGTGTCGGGCAGCACGGCGCAGAATTCCGCGCTGCCGAAGCGGCCGAACAGATCCTGGCGTTGCAGCGTCGCCGCAACCAGTTCGGCCAGATGCAGCACGCCGCGCTCGTCTTCTTGCGGGCTGCGGACTACTTGCCGGTCGGCGGGTTCATCCACCTTCATCATCAGCACGCAGAGCGGGCGTTCACGGCGTTGCGCGCGCGCAAGCTCGCGCTGGCCGAGTTGCAGCAGCGTATGGCGGTTGTAGCTGCCGGTCTGCGGATCGAGTGTTGCGAGGCGATGGCTTTGCTCGCTCTCGCGTTCCAGATGCACCAGCACCATCGCGAAGCTGCTGGCCAACAGACTGGCGATCAGGAACAGACCGTGACTCACATCCAGCGCGATGGACGGGTCGCCCACTAGCATCGGCCGCAGCACCGCGACGATGCGCATCGAGAACGCCACCGCGCCCAACAGCAGGCTCACCGCGAGCACGCCTCGCGTACGGCGCGAAGCACCGGGCACCGGCTGCAGGGCCACCACCGCGGCGGCAAGAAAGAGTGCAACGCCAACGATCGCGCTGAGCAGGCGGCGCGAATCGGCGTCCTCGGGTTGCAGCACCTGGGCCGCCGTCAGTGCAGCGATGGGCAGGCCCAGTAGCACCAGCGGGGCGCGACGGCCGCTGAGCGACAACAGGGCCGCCAGCAGGGTCGCAATGCCGCCATAGATCAGCAGGTTCGAGAGTGCGATGCCGAGCACGGCGGGTAGCGCGGCCTGCATGGTGTAGGCGCTGAGGCCGAAACCGATCGCGATGCAGCCGACCAGCCAGTGCCGCAACGCTTCGTCGCGCCGCAGGCTGTCGCGCAGGAAGAGCAGCGCAATCACGATGCCCGCGACGGTGGTGATGTTCGCCAGCAGCAGGCTCAGTCCATGCAGTTTCATGCGGAGGCCTCCGCGCGCGCGACACAGTTGCGACCGGCTTGTTTGGCCAGCGCCAGCGCATGCTGCGCGCGCGCCAGCAAGGGGGCAGGGTCGCGCTCGCCGGGCAGGGCCCCGGCGACGCCGATGCTGACGGTGAAATGCACCAGATCCGGCCCCACCGGCTGTGCGCCGCATTGTGTGCGCAGCCGTTCGGCCAGGACCTCTGCGCCATCGAGCGCGGTATCGGGCAGCAGCACCGCGAACTCGTCGGCGCTGAGCCGGGCGCATAAGTCCTGTCCGCGCAAGGCGGCGCTGATTTCCTGTGCGAGCTGGCGCAGCACGCGGTCGCCAGCAAGCGCGCCGAATCGGGCGTTGATCTGACGGAAGTGGTCGGGGTCAATGACCAGCACGGATACCGGCTGGGCGCCGCGTTCGGCACGCAGCAATTCACGCGCTGCCTGCTGGGTGAAGCTGCGGCGGTTGAACAGCTCGGTCAGCGCATCGCGCGCGACCAGGCGTTCGGCGTTGGCGCGGCTGCGCTCGCGGTGCATCAAGGCAATGCCCAGATTGCCGACGATCAGGTTCACATGATTGAGCAGAAAGCTCATCGCGTTGATTGGCTCGCCCACACTCAGGTCGGGCAAGCGCTCGGGCGCCACCAGCAGCTCGGCGAGGCGCAGCAGGGTCGACACGCTGCCCAGCAGGAAGCTGCCTGCCACCATCCAGCGATAGCGCGCGGGGCCGTTACTCGCCGCGCGGCTCAGCGGCCATGCGCAGAGCGCGAGCTGGAAGGCCACCACCGCATTCGATACCTGCGCGCGGGTGATGAAGTCGTCGGCATAGATCGTGTGCTGGATGCCGAGCAGTATGGGCGGCAGCCACAGCAGAAGCCGCGGCAAAGGCCGTTCGGCGAATGCGGCCATCGATGCGGCGAAGAGCGACATGCTGGCCGACAGCAGCACGATCGACGCCACGATCAACACGGTGCCGGGTGGCGACATGGCCATCAGCACGAACAGCCACATCGCCGCCGATTGCGTCAGCAGCGCGGCCACCCAGCTCGCTTGGCCGTGCTGCATGCGGCCGACGCGGGTCGCGAAGACGGTGGCGGCGATGACCAAGCAGTCCACCGACAACACGGCGAGCAGAGTTGGAACGTCGATCATGCGGTAGCGCGGGTCGGTGGCATGGTGGGTAGCGGAGTCAGACCTGTCCGTGGCGACGCAGTTCGTCCTTCAGGTAGGCATAGTAAACCGGCGCAGCCACCAGCCCTGCAAGCCCGAAGGCGGATTCAAATGCCAGCATGGCGATCAGCAGTTCCCATGCGCGTGCGTTGATGTGGCCGCCGACGATGCGCGCATTGAGGAAGTACTCCAGCTTGTGGATCAGGATCAGGTAGACCAGCGCGGCTGCGCCGACCTTGACCGAGATCGACAGGCCGATGAAGGTGATCAGCGAATTCGAAATCAGATTGCCGATCACCGGTAGCAGCCCGGCGAGGAAGGTGATCGCCAGCATGGTTTTGAGCAGCGGCAGGTGGACGCCGCACAGCGGCAGCACCACGATCAGGAAGATGCCGGTAAAGGTGGTGTTGATCGCTGAGATCCACACTTGCGCGAACACCACGCGGCGGAATGCAGTGGCCAGATGCGTGGCGCATTCGCGCAGCGCACGCGCAAGCGGCCCCCCCGGCTGGTTGGGTTGCACTTCGTGTAGCGCCAGCATCGCGCCGATCACCATGCCAAGCAGCGCTTTGACGAAACCGCGACCGAAGGCGGTGCCCGCCGTCTGCAGTTGCGTTGCGTGGGCGGCGAGCCATTTGCCAGTGGCGTGCTCCAGTGCGTCGGGATCGGCCGGTAGGTAGGCAAGCAGCCAGGGTGGGAACACACCGCGCACGTCTTCGAGCAGGGTGGCGAGCTTGCGGAACAGGCCTGCGGCGCTGCCGACCTCTTGCCCTAGCACTCGAGCCAGCGCGAAGCCGCCAGCGACTAGTGCTGCGACGACAAGAATCGACAGTAGGGTGACCGCAGCCAGCTTGGCCCTCTGGTTCGGAATCGCGCGTGCCAGCAGTGGGGTGAGCACTGCGACGAGTTCGAAGACGAGCAGGCCGGCAAACAATGCGGGCAGCAGATGCAGTAACAGCACTGCAAGCAGGGCGCCGCCGGTCAGCAGCCAGGCGGCAATCTGGACGCCACGGGCGTCGCGGGGGGTGTCGAACATCAAGGGCCAGGCAAGGGTACGGTGCGGCGACTATCTCGCGTAAGTGCAGCCACCGCAAGTCGCCACCCGCTGCGGCCTCAACCACCCATGCGCGCCGACAGCCGTTCGAGCAGCCTCAGGTGCTCGAATTCCTCAAGGATCATGCTTTCGGCCAGCTCGCGCACGATCGGGTCCGGCGAGGTCAGGCTGACGTTCTGGTAGAAGCTGACGGCTCGCCGCTCTGCGCCGATCGCGATCTGCAGCGCGCCGAGCGGGTTGAGCGTGGCGCCGTTGGCAGCGCCGGTGTCGACGAACGCGGTGTGCTGCTCGCGCGCGCCAGACGCGGGCATCTGGCAGCCATCGGCACAGCGTTCCAGCTCGCTCGCGTGGCCTTCCTCCTGGCGCGCGATCTCACGGAAAAGCTCGGCGGTCTCGGCATTGCCGAGCGCCTCCATGCGTTCGGCGAACGCGGTGTAGCAGGCGATCGCATCGTGTTCGATGGCGATGGCGCTGGCATAGAATTCCGGCACCGAGCGAATCGGACGCAAGCTCATGAACGTTCTCCTCCGGCGCAATCTGGCGTGCGCTCATGAGTCAATCTAGCCTCCTGCCGGCGCCGCGGGAAGCGATTTGGATCAAATGCTGCGGTAGCGATATGCCTACCTAGGGAATACCCTCGTGCGGCGCCGCTGCCGTGCGGCCTGGCGGCCCCTGTCCGTGGCGCCCGCAGGCGTGAGATAATCCGCGCGTAGCACGCCGGGCGGCCTTTCTGGGCAGTGCCCGGCGTTTCCCTTTTCTGCAGGAGATTTCCCATGAGCGAACCGATCACCACCGCCAGCGGCCTGATCATTGAAGACCGTGTAACCGGCACCGGCGCCGAAGCCCAGAAGGGCCAATCCGTCGTTGTGCATTACACCGGCTGGCTGACCGATGGCACCAAGTTCGATTCGAGCAAGGATCGCGACGATCCTTTCAGCTTCGACCTCGGGCGCGGTCAGGTGATCCGTGGCTGGGATGAGGGCGTGGCTGGCATGAAGGTCGGTGGCACCCGCAAGCTGACGATCCCGGCGGACCTCGGTTACGGTGCGCGCGGCGCCGGCGGCGTGATTCCGCCGAATGCCACGCTGGTGTTCGAGGTGGAACTGCTCGACGTGCTGTCGAACGAGGTCGAGATCGAGGACAGCGTCGTCGGCGAAGGGGCCGAAGCGGTTGCAGGCCGTCAGGTCGTCGTTCACTACACCGGCTGGCTCACCAACGGCACCAAGTTCGATTCGAGCAAGGATCGCAACGACCCGTTCAAGTTCCCGCTTGGCGCCGGGCGCGTGATCCGCGGTTGGGACGATGGCGTGGTGGGCATGAAGGTGGGCGGCACCCGCAAGCTGACGATTCCGCCGCAGTTGGGCTATGGCGCGCGCGGCGCCGGTGGCGTGATTCCGCCCAACGCAACGCTCGTGTTCGAAGTCGAACTCCTGGACGTGCTGTGAACAAGCCCGGCAAACCCAAGGCTGAGCGGCCGTCGCTGACCGGTACCCGTACCGGCCCGCGTGCCAGGGCTGCGATGGAGCGCGCGATCGCAGCGCGCCGTGATGCGCCGCCGCGTGAAGAAGGCCGCGGCAATCCGCGCGACGACCAGGGTGCCCGCGAGGGCCGCCGTGAAGGTGGCTGGAACGAGCGTTCGCGCAACCCGCAGGGCGGCCCCCGCGGCGACGAACGTGATCGACCGCAGCGCTGGGGCGATGCCCCGCGAGGCGGCCGTGACGAGCGCGACGCCCCGCGCCGCAGCTACCGTGACGACGATGTCCGCCGCCGCACTGGCGACGATTTCTCGCGCGGCAAGCCGGCGCCGCGCCGTGATGACGAGCGCCCGCGTTTCGAGCGTGACGATCGTGCGCCGCGTGGCGACAACCGCGGCGACTACCGTGGTGAAGGTCCGCGTGGCCCGCGCGACGGCGAACGTCCGCGCTACCAGGGTGATCGGCCGCGTTATGAGGGCGACCGCCCGCGCAGCCAGTCTGACCGCCCACGTTATGAAGGTGATCGTCCCCGCGAAGGCGGCGAACGGCCGCGTTACCAGGGCGATCGTCCGCGCAACGAGGGCCGTTTCGAGGGTAACGCTCAGGGCGATCGCGGTGATCGTGGTGGCCGCGACGACAACCGTCCGCGTGACCAGCGCCAGTGGGGCGATCGTCCGCCGCGCTCCGAGGGCGGCTTCGCGCGTGATGAGCGTCCGCGCCGTGAAGGCAGCTATCCGCGCGACGAACGCCCGCGTGGCCCAGGCGGTTTCAACCGCGACCAGGCGCCGCGCCGTGAAGGCTCGTACAGCCGCGATGAACGCCCACGTGGCACCGGCGGCTTCAACCGCGATGACGCCCCGCGCCGCGAAGGTGCCTACAACCGTGACGAGCGGCCGCGCAGCGGTGGTTTCGAACGTGATGAGCGGCCCCGCCGCGAAGGCGGCGGCTTCAACCGCGACGAACGACCGCGTGAAGGCGGCTACAACCGCGACGGACAAATCCGCCGCGAAGGTGGCTATTCGCGTGACGGCGGTGCTTACGCCCGCGATGACCGCCCGCGCCGCAGCGAGGGGCCGTCGGGTGACAGCCGTGGCCCGGCGCGCGACGAGCGTGGTGCGCCGCGCGGTGATCGGCCGGCACGCCCAAGTTGGGGCGACCGGCCACCGCGGCCGAGCGGCGAACGTGGCCGTTACCCGCAGCCACCGCGCGACCCCGGCTTTGCCCCGCGCACCCGACGCCACGAAGTTGAGGAAGACGACGAGGATGAAGAGGACGATCTGCCGCAGGGTGTGCGCGTCTCCAAGCTGATGGCTGCGCGCGGCATCTGCTCGCGCCGCGAGGCGGACGAGTACATCGAGCGCGGCTGGGTTTTCGTCAACGGTGAGCGCGTCAAGGAACTGGGCCGACGCACCGAGCCGGATGCCAAGATCACGCTCGCGCCGGAGGCCGCCAAGCTGCAGGGCACGCGCATGACTATCCTGCTGCACAAGCCGATCGGTTTCGTCTCTGGCCAGCCAGAGGATGACTACCCGCCGGCGGCGTCGTTGATCACGCAATCCAGCCAGTACCGGCCCGACGGTGGGCCCGAGCTCAAGCCGGCGCACTTCCACGGCCTCGCGCCGGCCGGGCGGCTCGATATCGATTCGACCGGCCTGCTGGTGTTGACGCAGGACGGCCGCGTTGCCCGTCAGCTGATCGGCGAGGATTCGACGGTCGAGAAGGAATACCTCGTTCGCGTCGAGGGCGAGCTGAGCGCCGAAGGGCTGGCGCTGCTCAATCACGGCCTCGAGCTAGACGGCAAGCAACTGCGCCCGGCGAAGGTGGAGTGGTTGAACGAAGATCAGTTGCGCTTCGTGCTGCGCGAAGGCCGCAAGCGCCAGATCCGCCGTATGTGTGAGCTGGTTGGGCTAAAGGTCACTGGGCTCAAGCGCATCCGCATCGGCCGTGTCGTACTGGGCGATCTGCCGCAAGGGCAGTGGCGCTTCCTGCGCGAGGATGAGTCCTTCGAGTGATCGAACCGGTGGTATGAGGGTTACGCGGCCCGATGGCGCAAGCCCCGGGCCGCGTCTTTTGGTGCCGGCGCTACGTCTTCGGCAGCGGATTGCAAATTGCAACAATCGGTCATGGATGTTTTCGTCATAGGAATGGGAAAATCTTCCATGTTCAGTTCGTATTGGCAGGAGTCTCGGATGTACAGCAAGGTCATGATCAAGCTGGCGCTCGCGCTGGCATGTGTGGGCGTGGCCCAGGCGAATGACGGGCAGACCGCGATAGGCGGCGGCCTCGGGGCTGCGGCAGGTACTGCGATCGGCCAGACGGTCGGCGGCAAGTCGGGCGAGCTCATCGGTGGTGCGCTCGGCGGCGCGCTGGGTGCCGGCGTGATGTCGGACAAGCGCGGCAAGAACGGCGCGATGATCGGCGGCGCGATCGGCGGCGCATCGGGTGCGGCAGTCGGCCGCGCTACCGGTGGCAAGACGGGTGCTGTGGTCGGCGCAGGCGTCGGTGGTGCAGCGGGTTCGGTACTGGGCAAGAACATCAGCGAGCCCAGCCACAGCCGCTACGACTCACGGCGCGTTCGTTACGACGATCACTACGATCACCGCCCGCCGGGCCATCGCAAGCACCACCATCACGGTCATGGCCGCGGCCATGACTGGGACGATTGATTTCCGACATCACCAAAAAGGCCCGCGCTTTGCGGGCCTTATTTATTTGCGCTGCACCCGGCGCGCGGCGCGTGCGCGCCAGATCCAACCGCCCGGCGCGTTGCGGCCGTGCTGCACATAGTCGAAGGCGTTGGCGTTCTGCAGTGCCAGCTGAAGCCGGGCATGTGCGCCGCGCGGGCCGGCCAGCAGCAGGGCATCGCCTGCCACAAGTCGTGTCTGCGGCGAGGGTAGCAACATGACGTTCTTTGCCCGCCTCAGCATCAGTGGCACAAGCGGCAGGTCGACGCTGCGGTTGGCGCTGTCGCGCAGGGCTTCGGCGAGCGTCAACGGCGCATCGGCCATCAAGTGAAGATAGGCCGCGCGGGCTTCGGAGATATTGAAGGTGATGCTGCGAATGTCCGGCACCCGCGCCGGGCATACCGCTTCGATGCGCGCGATCAGTTGTGCGGCCCAGGCGTTCTCTTGCCGACGTACGTGTTCAAGAAAGATCGACAGCAGGGGCGTGGTGAGCGTGGCGAGGCATTCCTGCGCGATCAGGCGGCTCGGTACCAGCGCGAAATCGCCGACGAAGGCATCGAACAGGGAGCTGTTCGATGCGTGGTTCTGCCGCATGACTACGAAGATCGAGGGGTTGAGTTCGCGAGCGGTGACCGCGATCGACAGGTTGTTCACATCATTGTCGGTGCCGGCGACGATGCCGGATGCGGTGTCTACACCTGCAGCGAGCAGCGGCTCGGCCTCGGTGCCGATGCCGGTGATGCAATGCCGATCCGGCAAGGTGAGCGGTTCGGGCGTGATCAGCGTGACCGGCTGCGCTTCGCTGTCGAGCGCCGCGACGATCGCGTGACCGAAGCGTCCGTAGCCGCAGACGATCCAGTCGCCACGCGGCGGGCGGTGCGGTTCCGGCGCCGCTTCGCCGGGGATGCCGGTCAGCAACTGTTCGAGCCGGAACACCTCCGGCGCGCGCACCGCCAGCGCAAGCTGGTCGGCAAAGCGGCGGAACGGGTTGATGACATGGTCGGTGCCGAAGGAGGTCATGTTGGCGCTGACCGATTCCGAACGTGCGCGGGCGAGCACCGGCACGTCGGGGCGCAGCAGGCGCACCGCGATCGCGACGGCGAGGTTCGCCTCTTCGTTGTTGGTGACGGCCAGCACGCCGCGGCATTTCGGATGCGTCAGGCCGGCCAGCTTGAGCAGCTCCGGCTCGCGCGCGTCACCCGCCAGCGCGGGCGCGTCGGCGCGCCATTCGAGCAGGTCGAGTTCCTGCACACGATGTTCGGAGAGTTCAACCACCACGAAGCGGGTGCCGATACGATCCAGGGCGCTGCCGATCAGCGTGCCGGTCTCGCCGCAACCGCAGATCAGGTAGAAGGGTTCGCCGAGGCGCCGCACCGCACGGGCGAAGCGGATCTTCGCGAAGGCAGCCTGGAAGCCCTTGTCCTGCAGCAGTCCGAGCAGCGTGACGATCGAGTACGTCCAGCCGACCACGGTGAGGTAGATGCATAGCACGGTCCACATGCGCTGCGCATCGGAGAACGCCGTCGGGATCTCGCCGAAGCCGATGGTGGTGGCGGTGTAGCTGACGAAGTAGAAGGCGTGGAAGAAGCTCATCGGCGGCGCGGGCCGGCCGTTGGCGTCGACGCCAGGGATCAGGGCGAGACCCAGCATCGAGATCGCGTAGATTGCGATCAGTACGATCAGCGGCGCGCGCATGCGCCGCAGCATCAGGAAGATGACGCTGTCCATCGCCGGCCGCCGTTCAGCGCCGCATCATTACCGTTTCGGCGATCAGGATCACGACCGATACGACGTTGGCGAGCATTGCGCCGGCCGCCAGCGAGACGACGCTCGCCGTAACCCCGGGCGTCATGCCGATACCCGAGACATGCACCGAGTAGGCCCAGTAGATCGCCGCAGCGATCAGCTGCAGATCCGCGACGAGGCTGGTTGCGAGATGGATTGCGCCGATCTGCGTGCGGTCACCGAACTTCAGCACCGTCGCGATCAAGTTCACGACGATTGCGGCGAATAGCTCGAACACATCGTGGTGGACCGGGTTGTCGATGTCGCCGATGAAGAAGCCGAAGTTCATCGTCGCGGCCAGCACGATGAAGAAACCGAAGACCACCTTTTCGAGGTTCACAGCTCGCTCCTGTGCAGTGTCGTATGCGCCGATTATGCGGGGCGCGGCCCGCAGTGGTCACGCGCAGTGCGCGATCACGCGGTTGCGGCCGGCGTCTTTCGCTTCGTATAACGCCTCGTCGGCGCGGCGCAACATGGTGCTGACGCTATCGCCCGCCACCGCGGTCGTGAGGCCAAAGCTGGCCGTGATGCGGCGGTCTGCAAACCAGCGCGTGGCGTCGATCGCCTGGATCTGTTCGCGCAGGCGTTCGGCGACCAGGATCGCGTCGCTCAACGCGGTGTCGGGCAGCAGGATCAGGAACTCCTCGCCGCCAATGCGGCCGACGCAGGCGGGTGCGCGCACGGTTGCGTTGAGCGCCAGTGCCACGGCCTTGAGAATTTCATCGCCGATCAGGTGGCCGAACTGATCGTTGATCGGTTTGAAGTGGTCAAGATCGGCGATCAGCACCGCGCAGGCTTGCGGTTCCGAAGCACGCAGCAGGGTGCCAAGCCGGTTGAGAATGTCGCGCCGGTTCGGCAGCCCGGTCAGCTCGTCGGTGTGTGCGAGTGCTTCCATGTGCCGGCTGGTGCGGCGATGACGCAGCAGCAGCACGGCGAGGATCAGCGTCAGTACGGAGGCGAGCGCGATCACCGCGGCCTGCAGGCGGCCGACGGTGCGCTCTTGCGCCAGCGCGCGTTCGGCGACCGCCTTCTCGCGCGTCAGCAACGCGTTCTCCTGGTCCTTGGACGCGGTGTCGAATTCAACCTTCAGCGTGGCAAAACGCTGATCGAGCTGACGCAGCAACAGCGAGTCGGAGGTGTTCTTGAACTCCACCAGGCGTTCGTAGGCCGCGCGCCAGTCGCCCGACTCGGCGTAGCTGGCCGCCAGCGCGCGATAGCTGTCGCGCAATTCGGCGAGCGATTCGCCGCGTGCGAAGGTGTCCGCAGCGTTTTGCAGTACGGCAATGCTCTCCGGGTAGCGCTTCTGCAAGCGCAGTGTGATGCCGCGCTGCAACTGAATCTGCGCTTGCAGCCGGGCGTCGGGTGCGGCTTTGGCATCGGCCTCGGCCTTGTCCAGTTCGGAATCGGCACAGCGTGCGTCGCCAAGCGCGTTGCACACGCTGGCAAGCCCGCGGTGGGCGTAGGCGGCACCACGCGGGTAGCCCAGTTCATTGTTGATCGCGAGCGATTGTTCAAAGGCCTGTCGTGCCTCGCTCCACTCACCGAGGTTCTCGTGCGCACGGCCGAGGTTGTGCAGCGTCACGGCCTGTTCACGGCGCGCGCCTTCGGCGATGTGCCCCTTGAGCGATTGCAGGTAGTAGTGCTTGGCCTGCGCATAGTCGCCCATGCGGTTGTAGAGGATTGCGATGCCGTTCACCGCGGTGCGGGCGCGTGAGCGCAGCTTGAGCTTTTCGTACAGCGCGAGCGCGCGTCGCTGATCGACCAGACCCTCGGCGTACTGGCCAAGCAGGGCGCGGATGTAGCCACGCTGATAGAGCGCATCGGCCAGCATTTCGCCGTCTTGCGCGCCTTCGGCGAACTGCGCGGCTTCGTCGTATTTGGCCAGCGCTTCGTGGGTCTTGTTCGCCAGTTCCAGCAACTGGCCCTCGCAGGCCAGCACGCCGGCGCGCAAGCCGCGGCGCCGAATCTTCGGCAGCAGGGCATTGGCTGCGTCGATCTGCGCTTGCGCGGCCTGCGGGCTGCGCTCGCCCTGGTAGTCGCACAGCACCAGGCGCGCGGCCACTTCCAGATCCGGATTCGGCGTTTGTTTGAGGGCGTCGAGCGCCGCTTCGGCGTAGCGCCGGCTGGCTTCAGGGTCCAGCCGCACGTTCGCGCGTGCCTGCTCCACCAACGCGGCAGGCGTGCCTGCCGGCGCTTCGGCAGCGCCACATCCGGGCGTGAGCGCAACGAGCAGGGCCGCAAGCGTTACGGCGCGTAAGGGATGCGGCATTTGTGGGTGATTCTGACGAAAGCTGGATTCTGGCTGAGCCGACTTGCGCCGGCAATGCGGGGTAACGCGCGGCTACTTTGCGCTGGGCGCGTCGTTCAGATGTTCGGCCTTCCACTGCATCGCGGTGCGGATGCGGGTTCGGCCGCTTGGGTGGTCGTAGAAGATGAACTCTTCCCACGCCGCCGGCTCCATCTTGCGGTATTCGGCCAGGTGCACGGCTGCCTGCGCAAAGCCGTCCGGTTCGCGGGCGGCATTCAGGCCGTAGAGGTCCGCCTCGAATTCCGCAGTGCGAATGATCGTGTTGTTGATAGGCGTGCCCAGGAAACCGAGCACCGAGAACACCGCAAACAGCAGCGGCAGGGCGGCGACGTCGCCAATGCCGCGCAGCCCCCAGCCTGCGCCGAAGCGGGCGATCAGGCGATCCATCATCCAGCGTGCCAGCGCAAAGCCGATGACGGTGAGCACGGAGAAGGCGAGCAGATGCTTGTAGATGTGGTTCAGCGCGTAGTGGCCGATCTCGTGCCCCATGACGGCGCGGATCTCGGCCGGGCTGGTGCGCTTGAGCAGGTTGTCATTGAGCGATATCCGTTCGGTACCGAGGAAGCCACTTACATTCGCACTGATGCGCTTGGTCTGGCGTGAGGCATCGAATTCATACACCTCGGTTGCCGGCACCTGGTTGGCGCGCGCGAGCGAGAGGATGTCGTCACGGATCGGACTTGCGGCGAGCGGTTTGTAGTCGTTGAACAGCGGCGCGATGTAAACCGGGCCGAGCACGATGCCAATCGTCAGGAACACCATTGCGATGCCGGAGCCCCACAGCCACCAAGTTTTCGGCGCGCGTCGGATCGCGGCCCAGATCGCCGCCACCGCAGGTGCCAGAAAGACGATCGACACCAGCATGCCCTTGAGCTGATCGAAGCCCCAGTCGAGCGCGCCCTGGTTCGACATGCCGTAGGCGTGTTCGCGCCAGTAGCCCTCGTACCAGGTGAGCGGCAGGGTCAGCAGCGTGGCGAGCACGAGATACTGCGCGGCGTAGGCCATGTGCTGCAGCGGCACGCGCCGCGTGAGGCGCTCGGCGTAGTTGCGCAGCCGGGCCGACAGGCCGCCGCGCAGGAACAGCCATGCGACGACAAGCCCGTAGACCAGATCCGCGAGTTGCAGCCAGTAGCCGCCTTCGTAGTAGGCATCGGAGCGCGCGCGCGCTTCTGGCGGAATCGTATCCAGCCAGGCGCGCGTGGCCTGTTCGGCATCGAAACCGCCGCCCGCGGCGTGAGCGCACATCGGCGCGGCAAACAGGGCAGCGAGCAGTGTGAGCAGCGGGGTGAAGGCCAGGATACGACGCAGGTTCATGACGGGGCGATCCGGTGAGGGCGGGCCGCCGCATTATCCGGAACGCATCGTTGCTTGTCGGCGCGCTTTGTATCGAAGCGTGTCGGTCGTACCTGGCGTTGGCGTGCAGGTTCAGCCGAACACCGCCACGATCTGGTAGCCGAACGCGGCGAGTTCGCCCCGCGGTGTCCACAAGGCGGCGCGCTCGTGCGAATAACCGGCGCTGAAGGCGTGCATCTCGGTGTCGTGGCGCCACCATGCGTCGGGTGAGGGAGCGGGCGCGCAGGGCAGCAGCTCCAACGCCCAGGTGACGGAGCTGCCCATGGTCGGGCGCTCGAAGTGGCCGAAGGCGACGGGCGGTGCGGCGTCGCCGAGCAGCACGCAGAGCAGTTCGTGGTCGATCGCTTCGTCGCGCAGGCGCATGTGCACCTGCATGTCGCGCGCGTTGCCGCCGCTGAAGGGTTGGTCGCCCGCGGCCCAGCGGAATTCCACATGCTGCGTAAAGGCCGGTGAGATGCCTTCGATGTATCGCATCGGGCGGCAGGCATCGACCGCCGGTGCTGCGGGTTGCGCCGGCGCAAAGGCGGGAATCACCGATTCGCGCGCCAGCCCGAAACTGCCGAGCAGCAGGCAGGCGGTGTCTTCGCCCACCTTCAGCGCGGCTTCCACTTGCCGCATGGCGCGACCCTCGCGCACGACACGCACCTCCACCCGTAGCTCGCCGGCCGGCACCGGGCCGATGAAGCTGGTCTGCAAGCCGCGCAGCGGCCGGTCGGCACCGGCTACATCGCGCATCGCCTGCACCGCCAGCGCGGCGCTGACGCCGCCGAAGGCAGTGCGGCCCTGCAGCCAGTCTTCCGGCAGATCGTAGAACACCGTGTTACCCAGGTGTCGGCGGCTTTCGAGCAGAGCGGAGAAGGGTGTCAGGACCATGATTCGTGCGTGACCTCAGGCGAGTTTGACCAGCATCTTGCCCGTGTTCTCGCCGCGGAAGAGGCCGATGAAGGCATCCGGCGCGGCTTCCAGCCCTTCGCGCACCGTCTCGCGCGTCTGGATCTTGCCGGCCGCAAGCCAGGCAGCCATTTCGCCGACGAACTGCGGATAGTGATCCCAGTGATCGGAGACGATGAAGCCTTCCAGCCGCAGCCGCTTCATGATCACTTGCGCAAGGTTGGACGGGCCTTTGGGCGCTTCGGTCGCGTTGTACTGCTCGATCATGCCGCATACCGCAACACGGCCGTTGGGCTTGAGCAGGTTGAGGGCGGCTTCGAGATGCGCGCCGCCGACGTTCTCGAAGTACACATCGATGCCCTCGGGCGCCGCGGCTTTGAGCGCGGCCGTGAGATCACCCGCGGTGCGATAGTTGATCACCGCATCGGCCCCCAGTTCGCGCAGCCATGCAGCCTTCTCTTCGCTGCCCACGCTGGCCACCACCCGGCAACCCTGCAGCTTGGCAATCTGCACCGCGATGGCGCCGACAGCCCCCGAGGCGGCGGAGACGAACACGGTTTCGCCAGGCTGGATGCGGGCGATACGGGTGAGGCCGGTCCAGGCGGTCATGCCGGTCATGCCGATCACGCCCAGCCAGGCCTGCGGCGGTGCAAGACGGGTGTCTACGCGATGCACCTGCGTCTCGGCGGCGACGAAGTGTTCGCGCCAGCCGAATGAACTCAGCACGATGTCGCCGACCTTGAACTTCGAACTGCTCGATTCGACCACCTCGCCGACGGCACCGCCTTCGAGGGCCCTGCCGACCTGGAAGGGCGGCACGTAGCTCTCGCGATCGACCATGCGGCCACGCATGTACGGGTCGACCGACATCCACAGGTTCTTCACCAGCACCTCGCCAGCCTTCAGCGGCGGCACCGGCGTGGTGGCGATTTCGAAATTGGCGGCGGTGGGCATGCCGGTCGGTCGGGAGGCAAGGCGGACTTCGCGGGTCGATTCAAGGAACATGGGTCGTCTCCAAACCCTCGCGGTCGGCCGCGGGGTCGTCAGGGCATCAGTAATCAGGACTCGGCTACCGGCGCGGGGGTATTCCTGTTGGCGCTGGCACGAGCGTCATGGCGTTGGGCGCTGCGATCTGGCAGCACTCGGCGCCGGAACAGCCACTTTATCGAGCAGATGCCCATCAATCCAATGCATGGCTAGAATGAGTTAAATGACTTTGGGTAATGCCCTTGTATGGCGGATCTGAGCCGAATCGATCTCAACTTGCTCGTTTCACTGCAAACGCTGTTGCAGGAAGCGCATGTGACCCGCGCGGCCGAGCGCCTGGGTGTTACGCAGCCGGCGATGAGCCGCGCGCTGGGTCGCCTGCGCGTGCTGTTCGACGACCCGCTCTTTGTGCGCACACCGGCCGGGTTGCGCCCAACCCCGCGGGCGGAAGCGCTGCGCGAGCGCCTTGATGCGACGCTGGCCGATGTTGCGGGGCTGATCGCGCCGCCGCGGTTCGACCCAGCCAGCAGCCGCGGCGTCTGGCGTATCAGTACGACGGATTACGGCGCCAATTCGATGCTGCCGCGGGTGCTGGCGCGATTGCACCGGGAAGCGCCGTATCTGGACATCGCGGTGGACGTATGGCGCGACGACCAGGGGTTTCGCGAGCTCGAGGCCGGGTCGGTGCAACTGGCGCTGAGTTCCGTGGCGCAAGCCCCCGCGGGCATCCACGGACGCGGGTTGGGTGACGACCATTTCGTGACGCTGCTGCGTACCGGGCACCCGGCCTTGGCGCAGCCGCTTGATCTGGATGCCTTCCTGCGCATTCCGCAGATCCTGATCCACATGGGGGGCGTTGATCCGCGCGGCGTGGTTGATCTGGCGCTGGAGCGAATCGGGCGCGAGCGCCGGGTTGCGGTGCGGGTCGCGAACTTCATGGCCGCGCTGGCGATGGCAGCGCGCACCGACATGCTGGTGAACGTGCCGCGTACCCTCGCGCGCCTTTACGCCGGGCCGGTCGGGTTGGTCGAGCGCGAAATACCGCTCGCGTTGCCGCAGGTACGCTACGCCTTGCTGTGGCACGAGCGTTTGCACCACGATCCAGCCCATAGCTGGCTGCGCACCTTGTTCTACGAGGAAATCACGGCTGCTTTGGTCGCCAGCGCATGAGTTGTCGTCAAAACCCCATGGTGACGCTGCGCAAAACCCCGCGATGCTGGGACAATGCCGGTCTGCCCGCGACCTGAAGCATCCACCATGAGTCAACCCGCCCGTTCGGCGCTCTCGCTGCGCCAAGTCCTGATCGTGCCCTACGTGGCGCTGGTGCTGTTGCTGGCGATCGTGATCGGTGCGCTGTCGTACGTGGCCGGCAGCCGGGCCGTGGCCACCGTGTCCGATCACCTGCTGATCGAAACGGTCGGCCGCATCGGGCAGGCGGTGGATCGCCATGTGGTGGGATCGGGCGCGGTGCTCGAAGCGGTGTTCCCGAACGGAATGCCGGCGCCCGCGTCGATTGGCAGCGATCTGGCCAACCTGCGCACCCGCCTGTGGATCGCAACGTCGCTGCACATTGATCCGAACAACTACGCCTACTACGGCAACCGTGCCGGTCAGTTCATCGGCCTCTGGCGCAATTCGCTGGATGATGGCGAACTGCGGCTCAAGCTCAAGGGCGACGAGCCGCGCACCTTCTTCAACTTCCAGGGCATCAACGGTGAGTTGCACGAAGCCTCGCGCGAGACCAAGGTCTACGACCCGCGCGTTCGCCCCTGGTACAAGGCCGGCGAGAGCGCGAAGCTGCATACCTGGACCGCGGTGTATATCGATTACCGCCACGGCGGCCTCGTCGCCACCCGTGCGAGGCGCGTACTCAACGCGGCGGGCGAGTTCGAGGGCGTCGTCGCGACCGATATTTCGCTGAAGGGGCTCAACGACTTCGTGTCGAAGCTGGCGCTCTCGAAGAACAGTATCGCCTTCATCGTCGAGCCGAACGGTGATCTGATCGCCTCGTCGGCGAGCGCCAACATCGCCCGCCAGCCGGACGGCAGCAACAAGCGCCTGGCCGCGGCGGACAGCGGCCATCCACTCTTGGCGGCAACTTACTCCGAGGTGCGCGATACGCTCGCATCGCTCAAGCAGGCGCAACTGCCGCAGACGCGTACTTTCACCGGCCCCGGCGGGCAGACGATCCACGCGGCCTTCGATCGTGTGAAGGACGACGCCGGCCTCGAATGGATCACCGTGGTGGCGGTTCCGGCCAGCGACTTCATGCAGGGGGTCACCGCAAACGTGGTGCGCACCGGCTTGGTGGGCGGCATTGCGGCGCTGCTGGCGGTAGTGCTGGGCCTGCGCATTCTCGGTTGGGTGACCGGCGATCTGCGTCGGCTGTCGCAGTCGGCGCGCGCGATCGGCGACGGCGATCTCGAATCGCCGGTCGACGTGCATCGAAACGATGAGATCGGGCAGCTCGCACGCACGTTCGAAACCATGCAGGAACGGCTGCGTACCGACCGTCTGACCGGCCTCGCCAACCGTGAAGCCTTCATGCGGCGGCTGGATGGCCGCGTCGGCCGGCACCGTCGTGCCGCGGACATCGGCCCGTTTGCGGTGCTGTTCGTCGATCTGAACCACTTCAAGCAGGTGAATGACCGCCTCGGCCACGACGCGGGCGACAAGGTGCTCACCGAAATCGCCGAGCGCCTGCGCGAGGCGGTGCGCGCGAGCGACTTTGTGGCGCGCTATGCCGGCGATGAGTTCGTCGTGCTGCTCGACCGCGTCGAGAGCCGCGAACAAGCCGAACGGGTGCGCGCGCATATCGAGCATGTGCTGGCCCAGCCGCTGCGCAGCGTGGACCCCACACCGCTTGGCGAGCAGGCGTTGGGTGGTGCGGTCGGCATGGCGATCTTCCCGGACGACGGCGACGAGGCCGAGTCGCTGATGCGTTTTGCCGACCACGAGATGTACACCCGCA
The DNA here is from genome assembly GCF_041909475.1 of Niveibacterium sp. Classification (NCBI taxonomy): domain Bacteria; kingdom Pseudomonadati; phylum Pseudomonadota; class Betaproteobacteria; order Rhodocyclales; family Rhodocyclaceae; genus Niveibacterium; species Niveibacterium sp. The sequence goes on from NZ_JAYRDJ010000002.1 coordinate 20,197, forward strand.
AGTTCGGCGCGCGCGGCGAGACCCCATGGGCCGACTACCACGCAACGCCGCGCTGAGCGTGTCGCCACCGATGCAGCGCCGCACTGGAAATTCGGGGCTGGCGCCCCGATCATTGTCAGATGGATAACGCCGATATCGCACGCGCCTTGCAGCAGGATGGCGCGCTGCTGGTCTTCATCAATGTGCTGCTGCAACAGCTGGGCCTGCCGGTGCCGGCGGTGCCGACGCTGATCGCCGCGGGCAGCCTGGCTTTCGGCGCGCCGGCGCTGGCCTGGATGCTCGTGGCCGCGGTGCTCGCGTCGGTGCTGGCCGACGCGGTCTGGTACTTCGCCGGCCGCGCGTTTGGCTACCGCGTGCTCAACGGCCTGTGCCGCCTGTCGATCAATCCGGCCTCCTGCGTCAGCCAGACGGAAAGCCGCTTCCTGCGTTGGGGGCTTTGGTCGCTCGTGATCGCCAAGTTCGTGCCCGGGTTCTCGACCGTCGCGCCGCCGATTGCCGGCGCATTGCGCATGCCGCTCCCCGCCTTCCTGACCGCTGCAGCGATCGGAGCTGCCTTGTGGGCTGGGCTCGCTCTGGCGGCTGGCTCGCTGCTGCGCGACGAGATCGCGCTGCTGATCGAGCTTGCTTTGCGCTACGGCGTGAATGCGCTGTTGATCCTGCTCGCTGTGGTGGCTTTGTGGTTTGCGTGGAAGTTCTGGCTGCGGCAGCGTTTCGAGCAGATGGCGCGCATGCCGCACATATCGCCGAAAGCGCTGGGCGAAGCCCTTGCCGCCGGGCAGCCCGTGCGCCTGATCGACCTGCGCGGCGCTACGCTGCGTGCCGAAGGGGGCGAGCTCGACGGTTTCACCGTGGCTGACTACGAGGCGCTCGATCGTGCGGTGCAGGGCTGGCCACTCGATGCGCTGGTCGTCACGCTGTGTGCCTGCCCGGAAGACGCCGGTGCCGTCTATGCCGCCAAGGAAATTCAGGCGCTCGGCTATCGCAATGTTCGCCCACTCAGCGGGGGCTACGAGGCGTGGCGCGCTTATCTGGCCGCGCAAGGCGGCCGGCGTTTCCGAGGCGACCCGGTCGCCGGCTAGACTGGCGGCCCTTTCTGATTCTCACTGAGCGCGATGAAGCCACTACCTCCGCCCATCACGGCGCCTGAACAGCTCGATGCCGCGCTCCGCACGCAAGGCTTCGTTGCTCTGGATGCCGCCGGGTTGTCCGCATTGAGTGGCGCGACTGCTGCCGGTCTTGCCGCGCTGCAGCCCGGCTGGAACAACCTGCCGCCCGATACCTTCCTGCGCGACGGCGGCCGCTATCGCTTTCGCCGCCACGCCTGCTTCGTGCTCGACATCGCAAGCGGCGAGCTGACGCAAACCCCGCATCGCGCGCACTGGCAGCCGGTGGCCTACAACGCGTTGCACGGCGGCTTGGAGCGCTGGTTCGAACCCGTCGAAACCGCGACGCTCGCATCGCCGGACTGGCAGGCCTTGCTGTGCGGTCTGGGGCAGTGGCTGGGGCGCTTTGCGGGCGTGCCGCAATGGTTCATCGAGGCACACCAGTTCCGCATTGATACCACCGACGGCATCGGCCGCCCGACGCCGGAGGGCGCGCACCGCGACGGCGTTGACTATGTGGCAGTGCTGCTGGTTGGCCGTGAAGGCATCAAGGGTGGTGAAACGCGTGTGTTCGAGGCCGATGGCCCGCAGGGCATGCGCTTCACGATGACCGAGCCGTGGACGACCCTGCTGCTGGATGACGCACGGGTGATCCACGAATCGACGCCGATTCAACCGCTCGCCCAAGGCGGCCACCGCGATACGCTGGTGCTCACCTTCCGCCGCGGTGGCTTCCAGGGGCCGGGCAACGCGTGACCGTTGGCCCGGCGTGCGGGCCGGCTTACTTCTCGACGAAGGCGCGCTCGATCACGTAGTCGCCCGGCGTGCCGATATTCGGCGAGACCTTGAAACCGCGTGCGTCGAGCATGTCCGATAGCTCCTTGAGCATTGCAGGGCTGCCGCACAGCATCACGCGATCGTGCGCCGGATCGATCTGCGGCAGGCCGAGGTCGGCACACAGCTTGCCGGATTCGATCAGCGTCGTCAGACGGCCCTGGTTGCGGAAGGGCTCACGCGTCACCGTGGGGTAGTACAGCAGCTGGTCGCGAATGTAGTCGCCGAGGAACTCATGCTCCGGCAACTCGCGCTGGATCTGTTCGGCATAGGCAAGTTCGCTGACGCTGCGCACGCCGTGCGTAACCACCACCTTGTCGAAGCGCTCGTAGGTTTCCGGGTCCTTGATGATGCTGAGGAAAGGCGCGAGCCCGGTACCGGTGCTGAGCAGGAACAGGTTACGGCCGGGCAGCAGGTCGTCGATGATCAGCGTGCCGGTCGGCTTGCGGCTGACGAGGATCTCGTCGCCCGGTTTCAGGTGTTGCAGCCGCGAGGTGAGCGGGCCGTTCGGCACCTTGATGCTGAAGAACTCCAGGTGCTCTTCGTGGTTGGCGCTGGCGATGCTGTAGGCGCGCAGCAGCGGGCGGTTTTCGTCCTGCAGGCCGATCATCACGAACTGGCCGTTGGCAAAGCGCAGGCCGGGGTCGCGCGTGGTCTTGAAGCTGAACAGCGTGTCGTTCCAGTGGTGGACGTCGATCACGGTTTCGGTGGCGAGCTTGCTCATGCGGTGGCTTCCGTGTGCAGATGGCGCACCAGTTCCGGTACGGCATCGAAGAGGTCGGCAACCAGCGAGTAGTCCGCCAGTTGCATGATTGGGGCTTCGGGGTCCTGGTTGATCGCAACGATCACCCGGCTGTCCTTGATGCCCGCGGTGTGCTGCAGCGCGCCCGAAAGGCCCACTGCGATGTAGAGATCCGGTGCGACAACGGTGCCGGTCTGGCCGACTTGCCATTCGTTCGGTGCGTAGCCCGAATCCACGGCGGCGCGGGTGGCCCCGATTGCCGCGCCGAGGCGGTCGGCGAGTGGTGCGAGGCAGGCGTGGAAGCGCTCGGCGCTGCCCAGCGAACGCCCGCCGGAGACCACGACGCGAGCGCTGCCCAGTTCAGGCCGCTCACCGCCGGCCGTCTTCTGCCCGGTGACGCGGCTGCGGCCGTCGGCGGCCGGTGCCGTGATCGCAACACATTCAGCCTGCCCGCCCAGCGCGGCGGCCTCGAAGCGCGAGGCCCGCACCGTCAGGATCTGCAGGCCGGGGCGGTTATCGACCGTGGCGAGCAGGTTGCCAGCGTAGATCGGGCGCTGATAGCGGTTCGGGCCGAGCAGGGCGACGGCTTCGCTGATCATGCCGACGTCGCGCAGCGCGGCGACGCGCGGCAACGCATTGCGGGCAAGGCTGCCGTGCGCGGCGAGGATCACCGTGTAGTCGCCGGCGAGGCTGTTGAGCACGCGAGCGACATCTTCTGCCAGCGGCTGCGCGAACTGCGGTGCATCGGCATGCAGCACGCGGCGCACGCCGGCGACCTGCGCGTGGGCGGCGGCCTCTGTGCTGCCAAGCACGAGCAGGTCGACAGGCAGGCCCCAGTGCTGCGCGGCGCGAACAGCCTGGCGTGTGGCGAGGGCGACGCCGGTGGCGGTGATATCGGCGAGGACGAGGACGCTCATGCGATCACCTGTGCATCGTTGCGGAGTTTTGCAATCAGTTCAGCAACCGAGCCGACGCGCTGGCCAGCCGGGCGGGGCGGCGGTGTCTCGACGCGTGCGCGCTGCAGGCGGGGCGAGAGGTCGATGCCCAGTGCGGCACAGTCGAGTGTTTCGATCGTCTGGCGTTTTGCTTTCATCAGATCGGGCAGCTTTACGAAGCGCGGCGCGTTGAGGCGCAGGTCGGCCGACACCACGGCCGGCAGCCGGATTTCGAGCGATTCGCTACCGCCGTCCACCTCGCGCGTGACGTGCAGCGTGTCGCCATCGACGGCGAGTTCGGACACCGCGACCGCCTGCGGCCAGTCGAGCAGCGCGGCGAGCATCTGCGCGGTTTGCCCAGCGTCCTCGTCGATCGCCTGCTTGCCGAGCATCACCAGCGAGGCCTCTTCGCGCTGCGCGACGTGGCGCAGCAGCTTGGCGACAGCGAGTTGATCGAGCGCAGCGGGCGCCTGGCCCCAGATTGCGCGGTTCGCGCCGAGCGCGATCGCCTGGCGCAGCGATTCCTGCACGGTCGCGTCACCGAAGGACACGACCACCACTTCCGAAGCAATGCCGCGCTCGCGCAGTCGCACCGCTTCTTCCAGGGCGTTTTCGTCGAACGGGTTGATCACCATCCGTACGCCGGTGGTGTCGATGTCGCTGCCGTCACTGCGCGGGCGAACCTGGACGTTGTGATCCACCACCCGCTTGATTGAAACGATGATCCGCATGAATGACCCTTCTTGTTTGCGGGGCATTCTAGGCAAGTCTCACTGATCTACTAAACGGATTATGATGACGATGCTTATCTAAGAAATCGATATGAGATTCACACTCCGGCAGTTGGAAATCTTCGTTGCGGTCGCGCAGACCGGTTCCGCCAGCCGCGCGGCTGAGCGCCTGGCGCTGTCGCAGTCGGCCACCAGCACAGCGCTTGCCGAACTGGAGCGGGCCTACTCGCAGGTGCTGTTCGACCGTGTCGGCAAGAGCCTGAGGCTCAACGACACCGGGCAGTGGCTGCTGCCGCGGGCGACGCAGATCCTGGATCGCGCACATGAGCTGGAAGAATCGCTCAGCGCGCACACGGCGGTCGGGCCGCTGCGCCTGGGGGCGAGCCTGACCATCGGCAACTACCTCGCCACGCTGTTCGTCGCGGACTTCCTGCAGCGCCATCCGGAATCCCGTGTGCAGCTCGCGGTGCATAACTCGACGGCGGTCGTTGCCTCGGTGGCGCGCTTCGAGTTGGATCTCGGGCTTGTCGAAGGCGATCTGCAGCATCCGGACGTGGTCGCCGAACCCTGGCTGCGCGACGAACTGGTGGTCTTTGCCGCACCGAGCCATCCCCTGGTGGGCCAAGGCAGCCTGACGCGCGACCAGGTGCTGGCGCAGGACTGGATTTTGCGTGAGCCCGGCTCGGGCACGCGTGGCACGGTGGAGCACGCCTTTGGCGAAGACCGCCAGCGTCTGAAAGTGCGGCTGGAGCTGGAGCACACCGAGGCGATCAAGCGGGCGGTTGAAGCGGGCCTCGGGCTCGGCTGCATCTCGCGGCTCGCGCTGCGCGATGCCTTCCGCCGCGGCAGCCTCGTGCCTTTGCAGGTACGCAATCTGGATCTCGGCCGTGCGTTCTACCTCGTGCGCCATCGCCACAAGTACATCAGCGGGGGCCTCGCCAGCCTGATCGAGCACATCCGGGCGTCCACCGCCGGCGCGACCTCGACCGACGATATCCATCTGTCTCCCGTCCCCTGACGCCTGAGCGGCGGATGGTTGGTCAGGCCGCGGCGATGTCGCGTTCGGCCGCCGCCTGGAATTCCGGATCGTCCTGATACCAGTCGGGGCCAAAGAACTCGATCGGGTGCGGCGTTCGTTCCGAACCGTTGCCGCAGCTGAGCGAATCGGCCGAGCAGTAGCGATCGCAGCCCCAGCAGATGCGCTCCGGGTGTTTTGGTACAAGTGGAAAGCGTTTTGCCATTTGGGGTTCCGTTTGACAGCGGGTGAATCGGCGCCACGCAACGGACGCATCGCTCTCGCATTGCTTGAGCCCGAGCGCGTCGCATAGGCTGATGTGCTTCGCAAGCCCGAAACGCGCTCGGCAGCGATCTTCCCTATTCATGTGTGACGCCGCCGAAAAACCATTCCATTTGCACGGTTATTTGCGACGTGGGTGACGCCGAATAACAACGTCTATTACATGGTTATTGCCGGCGCCAAATCGCGAAAATGGCCCGGGACCAGATGTTCACGGGCTTTGCGGCGTGTCAGTGGCTTGATCATCAAATACCCGCGCCACGCAGCGCCTTTGCACGGGTCAAGAAATTTGCAAGGCGTAACACGGCGGCCCGATCCAATTCGGATTTGAATCGGTCAAACGCCTTACGATCGTTGTAGGGCGCTGAAAGCGAGTGCGGATGGAATTGCACTCGTCAATTACGCGGAAGGGCGTGTGTGAATAGAAACGAGAGGGCCGGCAGTGAATGACGATGCAGGTTCATGAACCGTTCAGACGGTGCGCAGACGATTCAGCTGAAGGGCCGTTTCGTCTTTCAGATGCATCGCGAATTCTCCGCGGCGCTGAGCGATGCCTTGCAACCCGGTGCCGCCGAGCTTGTGATCGATCTTGCCGACGTCTGCTACATCGATAGCGCCGCGCTGGGCATGTTGCTGATTGCCCGCTCGCGCGCACTCGAGTGCGGCAGGCGAGTGGCCATTGAAGGCGCCGCCGGGGACGTGCTTCAGGTGCTTCAGATTGCGAACTTCGAAAAACTGTTCGAAATCCGCAGTGCTCGGCGCAACGGTGTCTGCCAAGCATCTCCCGCAGCTCAAACATCGGCGTGCGGTTGTCAGTCGGGTGTCGTGCGCTTGCTGACGTAGTCTGGCTCCGGCGGCGTCACTTCCCGCCGGCCGCTATTGCCGAAGATGTCGCTGAACTCGAATGCGGTGAAGCACAGATGCAGGGCGCCGATCACGACGGCGCACAGGATCAGGCCCGGCAGCATGCCGCCCACGTTGACGATGAGCATCAGCAGAGCAACCAAGACGGCGACCGAGTAAGCGATCGCGACGCGGATGAGTTGTTGGCGTTTCATGGGCATGAGGGGGCAGGACTATCGGACGCGGCGGTCAGTAACGGGCATGCTTCTCCGGCCTGGCGCGCTGCTCAGCTTGGGGCGGGCGTGGGCAAGCGTACTGCGAGCACAACCAAATCGGTGGTTGCGAGTGATGCATTGTCCGGACTCGCGATCGGTTCGCTGAACGCGGTCTGGAAGCCCGCAGTTTGCAGCAACATGTGCACGGCGTCTGGCGTGCGATAGACCATGAATACGCGTTCACCCGAGCTGGATTGTTCGTAACGTGATGCCGCAGGGCCGGTGATGGTGGCGAGTAGCAACGGGGCGCCGGGTTTGAGCCGGTGGTGGAGGGCTGCGAAGCATCGCTGCGCATCGGCATCTGTGAGGTAGCTGAGGCCGAACGCAAACACGGCGCCGTCGCGTACTCCATCGATACCGTCAAGATCGCGGCAGTCGCCGACATGAAAGATGGCGCCTGGAACGCGCTGCCGGGCTTCGTCGATCATCCGCGGCGCCAGATCAATGCCGACGACGGATAGATCGGGGCGTGTGCGCTTCAGATAGGCGCAGACATTGCCGGGGCCGCACGCAACGTCGATCACTGAGCCGCCCGTTGGTAGCCGCTCCGCAAGCAGCGCGTAGTAGCGGTCGTACTGCGTCAGGTCGAAGTACTTGGCCGCATATCGATCAGCGAGCTTGTTGAATGTCTCGACCGACTCCCCGCACGCATCCGATGGCGACATCGCAGATCCAATCGCGAAAGCGCGGACGCCGACGCCCGCCGTGGCCCATGGTAGCGAGCCGCCGGACTCGCGCCAACGCGTCGCGTCGCATGCGCTCGGGGGGCGTGACGCGTCGCTTGGACCTGGCTAGTTGCCGACAAAAACCGGTTTGCGCTTCTCTCGGAAGGCGTCGAGCCCTTCCTGGTAGTCGTGGCTGTCGTAGACGATCCGCCGCAGTGCCTGCACCCGCTCGAACAGTTCGGGCGAAATCGAATGCGCGCCGGCGAGCAGGCGGATCTCTTCCTTCATGGCGGCGATCGACAGCGGCGAGTTCGCGGCGATGGCGCGGGCCATGTCGGCGACGCGGGCGTCGATTTCGGATGGCTCGCAGATCGCGTTGATCATGCCGAGGTTGAAGGCCTGGCGCGCCGGGATCGGCCGCGCGGTGAACAGCATTTCGCGCAGTACCGGGTGCGGCACCATGTTCATCAGTGTCAGTACGCCGCCAAGGTTGTAGGGCACGCCCAGCTTGGCCGGCGTGATCGCAAAACTCGCTTCGGTCGTGGCGATCAGGATGTCGCAGGCCAGCGCAACTTCGCATCCGCCGCCCCACACCGACCCCTCGATGTGCGCGATCACCGGCGCGGGGGATTCCTGGATTGCACGGATCACCACGCGCAGCGGGTCGCCCCAACCGAGTGGGTCACGCCCGCGGTCCGGCAGTTCGCTCACGTCGTGCCCGGCGGACCAGACCCGGCAGCCGGCCGGCGCACGCAGAATGATCACGCGTGCGCCGCTGGCGTTGAAATGCTCGATCGCGGCAAGCATCTCGTTGATCAATTCCATGCTCAGCGCATTGCGTTTCTCGACGTGGTTCATCACCAGCGTGCCGATCGATTCGGCGAATTCGGTTTCGATGAGCGGCATTTGGGGCTCCGGTTACGGCGTGCCATGGCGGCGAGTGCCAGCAAGCATCCGCGCGCTGCCATGCAGGGGTACTGACCCAGCGCAAGCCGGCGAAGTGTGCAGCGCCGACTTGGCCGCGGCGCGCGCTTGTCGCACCATTTGGGCGATGCGCGCCCATCCCCTCCGATTTCCGATATGCCGAACTGCGCTGATGCTGCTGATAGTCGTGTCGGCGCTCTCAGCCTGCACCCCCACGCTGAGGCCCGGCCCGCTTGCCGACGAGGTCCTCCCATCGCCCAACTTCGGCACGCGGCGGGTGAGCCTGGTGGTGATCCACCACACCTCCAACGGCAACGCCGCGCCGGCGCTGCGCACGCTGACCAACCCGTTTTCGGAGGTCAGCGCGCACTATCTGATCACGCGTACGGGGCGCATCGTGCAACTGGTCGACGAGCGCGATCGCGCATGGCACGCAGGCCGTTCACGTTGGGGCGCGATCAGCGATGTGAATTCGGCGTCGATCGGCATCGAACTCGACAACGATGGTCAGGAGCCCTACGGTCAGCCGCTGATGGCGGCGCTGTATCGCCTGCTGGAGGATCTGCGGGTACGCCACCAACTCACGGCGCTCGCCTTCGTCGGCCATGCCGATGTGGCGCCTGGTCGCAAGGTGGATCCGTCACCGCTGTTCCCATGGCGCGAACTCGCGCAGCGCGGTTTCGGCTTGTGGTGCGACCAACCCTACCCGGAGCCGCCGGGGGGCTTCGACGTGACGCTGGGTTTACAGGCGATCGGCTACGACCTTAGCGCGCCGGACGCCGCTGCGTGGTCATTCGGGCTGCACTACGGCGGCCGATTGGGCGGCCTCGCGGACCTCGACCCGGCGCACGTCGCGTGCATTGCGGGCGCAGCCCGCGCAGCACCGGCGCTTTAGCCTTCCCGCACTTGCAAGGATTCGCCGCTGACATAGAACTGCCCGCCGGCGACGTAGTGCAGGGTGCGCAGGTTCGGATCGGTGGCCTCGTCGAACAGCCAGTGGCCATCACGGAACACGCGTGCGTCGGCGGCCGCGGCAACGACCTCGCCGAGAAAGAGGTCGTAGGCCTGTTCGTTGTGCGGCTCTCGGATCACGCGGCATTCGAGCCAGCCAACGCAGCCGGCAACGCGTGGTGCAGCGACCACCGTGGATGGCAAGGTCGCGATGCCGAGCGCGTCGAACTTGTCGCCATTGCGCCCGCTGCAGCCGCCGGAAGCGATGACCTGCTTGGCGATCCCGCGTGACGGAATGTTCAGTACGAGTTCGCCCGAGGCTTCGACAAGGCCGCGCGTGAACGTCTGCTTGTCGATCACCACCGCGACCTTGGGCGGCGAAAAGTCGAGCGGCATCGCCCACGCGGCGGCCATCACGTTGCGCTGGGTGCCGTGTGCGCTGCTGACCAGCGTGACGGGGCCGTGGTTGAGAAGTCGGTAGGCTTTCGCGAGGTCGACGGGGGTGATCATTTGGCGGGCTATGCAGCAAAACCGCCATTGTCGCGGATCGCGCCGGCCGACTGATACATCGCCGACACTCTTTGCCCGGCATCAGCGCCTAGACTGTGGCTCTCCGCCCCGATAGCGCCCCCGATGCCGGTCACCCACCTGCTGCTCGCCCTCGCCGTGGTTTTCGTCTGGGGCACCAACTTCGTTGTCATCAAGCTAGGGCTGCATGAGCTGCCGCCCTTCCTGTTCGCGGCCTTGCGCTTCTCGCTGTCGGCGGTGCCACTGGTGTTCCTGATCAAGCGGCCCGCCGTGCCGTGGGGCAAGCTTGCCGCCTTCGGTGTGTTGCTGGGGGTGGGGCAGTTCGGCCTGCTGTTCCTCGCGATGCGGCACGACATTTCGCCCGGGCTCGCGTCACTGGTGATCCAGTCGCAGGTGTTCTTCACGATCGGGCTCGCGCGCTGGCAGCGCGGCGAGCGCCTGCGCCGGGAACAGGGCCTTGCCCTCGCGTTGGCGCTGGCCGGCATCGGCGTGATCGCGGTGCATATCACCGCAGCGCCGGGGGCTGCGGTCACTGCCACAGGGCTGGTGCTGGTGCTTGGCGCGGCGCTTGGCTGGGCAGGCGCAAACACGGTTGCCCGCAGTGTCGGCCGGGTCGATGTGCTCGCCTTCATGGCGTGGTCCAGCCTGTTCGCGGTGCCACCGCTTTTTGCGCTGAGTGCGGCGGCCGAAGGGCCGGCCCTGATGCAGCAGGCGTTGATGCACGCGTCGTGGGTCGCCTGGGCCGCCGTGGCGTGGCAGGCGGTGGGCAACACGCTGTTTGGCTACGGCGTGTGGAACTGGCTGCTGGCGCGGCACCCGGCGGCGGTCGTTACGCCCAGCGCGTTGCTGGTGCCGGTGTTCGGCATGGGCGCGGCGAGTTTGCTGGCGGGCGAGGCGCTACCGGGCTGGAAGTTGCTGGCGGCAGCCCTGGTGATGACCGGCCTGGCGATCAATCTGTTTGGCGATCGCCTGCTGCGGGGGCTTCGAGGTCGCGCGGGCTGAGCCGCCCGCCGGGCGCCGTCAGAGTCATCGCCATGCGCGACAAGGCGCGGTAAACCTCGCCGAGCTCGGTGTCCGCGGCTGCCGTGGCGGCCCATTCGGCCAGCACCGTCGTGCGGTCGTCGCGCGCCACCGGGCCGCTCAGTGCGGCGCGTGGCCCGATGCGGTCGAGGTTGGCGAGCGTGCCATCGATCAAGGGGCGAAGTGCCGGCCAAGCAGCTTCGCGCGACACGCCGGCTGCCTCCATGCTGCGCAGCGCGGCCTCCATCAGGGCGACCAGATGATTGCAGGCGAGCACTGCGCCGGCGTGATAGAGCAGCTTGCCGGCCGGGTCGATGGCAAAGCGTTGCGCGCCGATCGCATCGAACATCGGACCAAGCAGCGCCAGCGCTGCATCGTCGCCCTCGCATCCGCATGCGGTACCCGCGAAATCCACCACCGCTTGTGCCGGGCTGGCGAAGCTGCGCAGCGGGTGGATGCTCGCCACCGCGCAACCGGCCGAACTCAGCACCGCGAGCGCGCTGCTCGGCAGCGCGCCACTGCAATGAAACACGATGTCGCCGTGCCGGACGCGGGCGGCCAGCTGCGCCGCGACATCGGTGATGGCGTCATCCGGCGTCGCGATCAGCGTGATGGCTGCGGGGCGGAATGAATCCAGCGTGCCCGGGGCGCCTGCGCCGATGAATTCCTGCGCCGTGCGTGCCGGATCGAATTCGCAATCGATCAGCTGTGCGACGCCCACCTGGGCATGTTGGTGCAGCAGCGCTGCGATGCCGCGGCCAAGGCGGCCACAGCCGACGAGGTTGAAGTCGGGCGGCATGGCTTGCATCAGAACGGCGCCTCGCTGCGCAAGTCGAGCCGTGCGCCGCTTGTCGGATGCGGCAGGCTCAGTGCCGCGGCGTGCAGCAGCAGGCGCGGCGCCGCATCGCGCTCGGCCGGGGCTGCGTAGAGCGGATCGCCGAGGATCGGATGGCCTCGCTCGGCAAGATGCACCCGCAACTGATGCGATCGCCCGGTCACCGGTTCGAGTTCCAGTCGCGTGCGCCCGCCCTCGCGCGCCAGCACGCGCCAGCGGGTCAGCGAGGGTTTGCCGATCTCGTGGTCCACTTTCTGGCGGGGGCGGTTGGGCCAGTCGCAGATCAGTGGCAGGTCGATTGCACCTGAGTCTTCGGCCGGCTCACCTGCCACGATTGCGATATAGCGCTTGTCCACGTCGCGCCCCTGGAAAGCGAGGCTCAGCGTTCGGTGGTGCAGGGCGCCACGCGCCATCACGATCAGGCCGGAGGTGGCAAGGTCGAGCCGATGCACGATCAGGGCTTCTGGAAATTCCGCCTGCACGCGGCTGGCGAGACTGTCCTGCATCGCTTCGCCGCGCCCCGGCACCGAAAGCAGGCCCGCGGGCTTGTCGAGCACGATCATCGTGTCGTCGAGGAAGACGATGGCGAGGCCTTGGTGCGGCGGCGGATGGTAGGGAATCTGGTGCGACACGGTGCGGCGGCCTGCGAGCGAGAGGCGGACTCTACCGCAGTTGCGGCGACGCGACCTGCGCCGCCGCGGTGGGCTTACTTGCCGATGTTGTAGACGCCGCTACCGACGAAGGCCTCCATGCCCGGGATGCGCTTCACATACGCGCTCTTCTTTTCCAGCGCTTTCGTTTGCGGATGTGGCCAGTCGTAGTCGATCCAGCCTTCGCCCTTGCTGCGGGTCATGTCGACCATCTCGCGGATCAGCATCTTGCCGTCGGCGGTCTTCAGGTCAATCAGGTTGGTGTTGCGCAGCTTGGGGTTGGCGCCGTGAGCGATGTTCTTGCCGCTGAAGTCGTACGCGAAGAGGTACAGGTCGCGGTCGTGCCAAGGCTTGCTGCCCGGCGTGCTGAAGTCGGTGAAGGCGGCGTCCGGTCCGGCACTTTTGATGTGGGCCAGCGCCTTGTCCACGAGGGCTTTTGCCTCCTCGCGGGTCGCCTTCTCCTGTGCGATCGCTGCGGTATTGGCCGTGAGGGCGACCAGGCCTGCGATCAGGATGTTGCGCAAGATCTTCATTTCCCCTCCTTTGTCGAACGTTGTGGGGAGCCAGTGAGGCTCTGCCGTCTTAACGGCCGTTCGGGGGAAATGTGTAGCGTCGATTCTGGGCGTCAGAACCCGAGCTTGCGTAGCACATGACGGCCACGCGCCGCGAAGGCGGTGTCCGGCATGCCGAGCTCGTAGATGCTCCCGGATTCAGTCTCGATGCGTTTGCTCAACGGATCGTAGGCGACGATCGGTGTGGTGCTGCCACGATGGCTGCGCAGCACTGCACCGATTACCCCTGCGGCATCGGTCACCTGTACGTTGCGTTCTTCCGTGGTGAGCCACCAGCCGCTGATGCGGCCGCGTGCGCGATGCTGCGACAGGTGGGTCGCACCCGGCGGCAACAGCTGCGGCACGCTGTCGGCGGCGTGGGGGGCGGGATGGACGACGTCTTCCATCTGCGCGAGCAGATGATCGATGCCCTCGATGAAGTTGGTCTCCACCTGGGCCTGCATTGCCTCGGTCATGGTTATGCCTTTGGAATAGTTTTAAGGGCGACGCCAGAATACTCGTTCGGCATGCCATGACAAGGCCTAGGGAAAACCCTAGCGACGGTACTGTCTCACAGTGCGCTGCGAAATATCGCCGCCCGCCCCAGAACGGTGCAAATTCAAGGCCTTCGAGTCACAGGGCTAGCCGCCAGAAGCCACTTTTGCCGCGGAGCCTGTCGGGCGCTTGAAGCGACCACCGAGCAGCCAATGACCGCCTGCGTAATCCACCGTCGCACCACCGGTGTTTTGCCACCAGCGTTCGCGGTCGAACATCTCGCGTGGCACATATTCCGGATGCAGGCTCGCAAGCGGATAGGACCAATGCCGCGTGCGTCGCTTGCGGGTGGCTTCCAGCAGCCAGGTCTGGTCGTTCTCGCGCACGACGACCCAGGCGTGGCCGCCGCCGTTCATCGTGCCGAGCACCACGCGTGCGTCCTTGCCAAGCCCGATCAGCCAATCGGCCAGCGCGATCGCGTGGTCTTCGCAGTCTCCGCGCGGATTGCCCATTGATTCGCGCGAGGTCTGCCACATTTCTCGCACGCCGTATTGTTGCGGGTCCTCGACGTAGGTCTTGCGGTGCGCGATTACGTACAGCGGCACCCACGGCTCGGCCTTGGGCATCGGCACGTAGCCTTCGAGGAATTGATTGACGAAGTGGTGGTGCCGGTCGGTACCCGGGGCCACGGTCGTGACCGGCGCGCCGCCAACGCTGAAGTGGTAGGGCAACCAGCGATCCGGCCCCTGGTGGCGCGACACCGTGCGGTCGAGTTGCTGCTCATGCACACGCTTGCCATTGCTCAGTTGCACGACCGCATCGCTGCCCGCCGGCGCATTGCCAGCCGCGGTGGCCGCCCGCCAGTCGATCCGCCAGTCGGGCTCGATCGGCAAGGGCAGTTCGCTGCGGCCGTAGACGCCGATTGCAACCAGTGCGCAGGCAAGCCCGGTCAGCAGCAGGAGCGGGCGATGTGCGCCAGGCTTGCCGGCAGTCATCCGCGCAGCCCGAAGGACAGCAGTACCGCGATGAACAGCAGCATGGTCGAGGCGAAGATCGCCACGGCGATGTTGCCCTTCTTGAGTTCTTCCTCGAAGTCCAGCGACTTGAGCAGCACGTTGTCGACGAAGCGCAGCCCGACCACGCCGGCAATCAGGCCCAGCACGGCGTGCAGCAGGTTCATGCCCAGGTTGAAGGCGGTGGCGGTGATGAAGTCAGGGGTCATGGTGTTCTCGGGTGGGCGTGTAGGAACGCCGCGAGTCTAGCCGCGGGGCTGCAACGACAGCGTGTTGCTTGCCACGGCGGGGCTTCCGTCGGCGCTCAAGTTGTCCGGGCGGGGCCCGTTAACCCAGCATGCGCCGTACGGGTGCCGTGCGCTGAACCCATTCGCTGGCACAGCAGCCCGTTGCTCGTTCTTCATGCCGAGGTGGGTATGTCCGGAGGAATCACCATGCAATTCTTCGATAGCTTGAGCCTGCGCGCCAAGTTGCTGTTGAACTTCATCGTTTCGGCTGGCGTGCTGATCATTGCGATCATCTTCTGCGTGCTGCAGATCCAGAATATCCGCCGTGATACCGCAGAGATCACCAATGACTGGCTGCCGTCTGTGCAATCGGCGGCACGGATCAGCCAGGAGCGGCTGCGTCACCGTGTGCGCAGCCTGGAGTACATGCTGCCCGGCTCGGAGGACGAAAAGAAGAAGATCGAAGCCTCGCTGAAGAAGCTTGAGGCCGATGTTGGCGATGCGATCAGTGCTCACCGCAAGCTTTCCACCTCGCCGGACGAGAAGAAGATCACCCAGGCTGTCGCCGACGCTTTCGACGCCTACCGCAGTTCGGTGAATGAGGCGGTGGCTGCGGCGCTCGGCGGTGATGAGGCCAAGGCACAGGAGCTGCGCAAGGGGGCTTGGGTCAAGGCTGCGAATGCGCTGCGTGACCAGACCGATGCGCTCGCCAAGCTCAACGGCGAAGGCGCCCGGCGCTCAGCCGAGTCTGCCGAACGCAACGTTGCGCTGGCCACGCGGGGAAGTCTGATCGCGCTGGTGGTCGGTGTGATCGTCGCGATTGTCTTCTCATTCCTCACCTCACGCCGCATCGAACAGCGGCTTGCCGAAGCGGTCACGGCCGCGCGCCGCATTGCCGACGGCGACCTGAGCGGCAAGTTACCGCCCGCGTCGCGTGACGAGATCGGGCGCCTGATCGAAGCGATACAGGCGATGCAGGAATCGTTGCGCGGTGCGATCAGCGCCACCCATGAGCAGGCCGGACAGGTATCGGCCTCGGCCAATGCGCTGTCGCATGGTGTGGATGAGATGGAGGGCAACGCGCAGGCGGCGAGCGCCGCAGCGTCGGCGATCGCTGCCAACGTGGAAGAGCTGACTGTGTCGATCAACCATGTGTCCGATGACACGCAGGAGGCCAGCCGCCTCGCACTTGAATCGGATCAGCGCGCCCGCAGCGGCCGCGAAACGGTGGAGGCCGCGGTGGCGGAAATCCAGCGTGTGCAGTCGGTCGTGCAGGATGCCGCGGAACGCATTGCCGAACTCGAACGCCAGTCCGGCCGCATCTCCGAGATCGTGGTCGTGATCAAGGATATTGCCGACCAGACCAACCTGCTGGCGCTCAATGCCGCGATTGAAGCGGCGCGCGCAGGCGAGCAGGGACGCGGTTTCGCCGTGGTCGCTGACGAGGTGCGCAAACTCTCGGAGCGGACCGCGCACTCGACCGGCGAGATCACGCAGATGATCGGCGGCATTCAGGCGTCGACGCGGCTCGCGGTGTCGGGTATCCGCGATGGCGTCAGCTCGGTCGAGAGTGGCGTGCGGCTCACCACGGACGCTGGCGCGGCGATTGGGGAACTGCAGGATATTGCGCGCCGCGTGGCCGCCGTCGTGGGTGATATTTCGGAGGCCTTGCGCGAGCAGTCCGCGGCCTCCACCGACGTGGCGAAACGCATCGAACAGATCGCGGTGCATGCCGAGGAAACCAATGCCGCTACCGCGCGCAGCGGTGAAGCTGCTCATGCGCTCGAACGCATTGCGGCCGACATGCTGACGACGGTGGCACGCTTCCGGCTCTGAGCGCCGCCTCGTGTTGCTGCGGCGCCTGCTCGCCCTGTGCGCCTGCCTCGCGGCCGTAACGGGCGCCGCCGCGGATGATGCGCTCGCGCTCTACTTCAACGAGCGTCCGCCCTTCAACGCAAGTGCAGCGGACGGCAGCGTAGCCGGCCTCACTGCAACACCCGCGGTGTCCGCCCTGCGCCGTGCCGGCATTCCCTTCCGTTGGGAGCTGACTCCGCTGGCGCGGCAGTTCGCGCTGATCGAGCGTGGCGACAGTTTTGGCTGTGCGGTGGGTTTGTTCCGCAACCCGCAGCGCGAGCAGATCGGCAAGTTTTCGGTGCCGCTGTATCGGGATAGGGGCGTGGTGGCGATTGCGCGTGCGGGCCCTGGCTGGCGTGACGGCGCGAGTTTCGTGGAGCTTTTGCGCAAGCGTCATCTGCGCATGCTCTACAAGAGCGGGCTCACCTACGGCGCGACGGTGTCGCGCTTGATTCGACAGCATCCGCCCGTGATGGAGACGGTATCGGTGGAAACGCCGGTCATGGTGCAGATGATTCGCGCCGAACGCGCCGACTGGATGCTGGTCGCGGAAGAAGAAGCCGAATACCTGATCGCGCAGGCGGGCGTGCCGCGTGCTTCGATGGCCGTGGCGCGTTTTCGCGATCTGCCGGGTGGCGAGGCGCGGCACCTGTTCTGCAGCAGGGCGGTTCCCGATGCGCTGATCGAGCGCATCAACAAGGCCTTGGCCGAAGCGGCCTGGCCTGCGACGCGCGAACGCCCCTGAGCCCGCGGCGAGGGAAACCACTGCCTTGACCGGATTCCGTACGCCTGCGTACATTGCCGGCCAATGCGACGGCCGCGTACTGGTCGACCGCGTTTCACACTGCCTGGCGTGCGCACCGCGCCGCCCTTGAAAGGACTCAGCCATGCCGATCGCGCTACCGCGCCGTGTCGCGATTGTGGGTGCCAACCGCATCCCCTTCGCCCGCTCAAATACTGCCTACGCCCAGCTCAGCAACAAGACGATGCTGACCGACACGCTGCGCGGGCTGGTGGAGAAACACCATCTGCAGGGCGAGTTGCTCGGTGAAGTGGTTGGAGGCGCGGTGATGAAGCACGCGCGTGACTGGAACATGGTGCGCGAATGCGTGCTGTCGTCCGGCCTCAACGCCAACACGCCGGCCTTCGATGTGCAGCAGGCCTGCGGTACCGGCCTTGAGGCCGCGATCCTCGTTGCCAACAAGATCGCGCTGGGCCAGATCGATGCTGGCATTGCCTGCGGCGTCGACACCACGTCCGACGCCCCTGTGGCGGTCAACCGCGGTCTGCAGCGTGCGCTGATGGATCTGAACGCGGCGAAAACCACCAGCGCCAAGCTCAAGCACCTGATGCGGGCGATTAACCCGAAACACCTGGTGCCGGAGCTGCCGGCCAACGCCGAACCGCGCACCGGAAAATCGATGGGCCAGCATGCCGAGATCACCGCAAAGCGCTACGGCATCAGCCGCGAGGCGCAGGATGCGCTGGCGCTGGCGAGCCACCAGAAGCTTGCGCGTGCTTACGACGAAGGCTTCTTCGACGATCTGGTGATGCCCTACCACGGCCTCAAGCGCGACAACAATCTGCGGCTGGATTCGTCGCTGGAAAAGCTCGCGAAACTCGCGCCGGCGTTTGACCGCAACGGTGGCACGATCACCGCCGCGAACGCGTCGCCGCTGACTGATGGCGCCTCGGCCGTGCTGCTCGCGAGCGAGGCGTGGGCGCAGAAGAAGGGTCTGCCGATCCTCGCTTATCTGGTGACCGGCGAAGTCGCCGCGGTGGACTTCATCGATGAGCGCGAAGGCCTTCTGATGGCGCCCGCGTACGCGATCCCGCGCATGCTCGCCCGCCTTGGCCTGACGCTGCAGGACTTTGACTTCTACGAGATTCACGAAGCCTTTGCCGCGGTGGTGCTGTGCACGCTGGCCGCGTGGGAGAGCGACGAGTTTTGTCGCACGAAGCTGGGCTTGCCGGGTGCGCTGGGCAGCATCGACCGCGGCCGCCTCAACGTGAAGGGCAGCTCGATCGCTGCCGGCCACCCATTCGCGGCCACCGGCGGCCGCGTTGTTGCCACGCTCGCGAAACTGCTGGCCGAGAAGGGCTCCGGCCGCGGCCTGATCTCGATCTGCGCTGCGGGCGGCCAGGGCGTGACCGCGATCCTGGAGCGCTGAAGCCGATGGCCGACCTGCTGCTGCGCCTTGCCAACGACCGCCGCACCGCGGGGCTGATTCGCCGGCTCGGCTTGCCGACGCCAGTGCGTTTGGCGCGCGTAGCAGGCGGTTACGATGCGGCGCCGCTAGCGGGCCGCGTCGTCGTCTGCGGTGCTTCGCCCGGTGGCGTTGCCGAGTCGTCGCTCAGGCAGGCGGCCGAGGATGCGGGCGCCCAGTGCGTTGCCGCACTCGCCGAGGGGCTGGCGGCCGACACCCTGTTGTTCGACGCGACCGGCTGCCGCACACCCGGCGATCTGGCCGCTCTGCACGGATTCTTCGCGCCCAAACTGCGGCGGCTCGCGCGCAACGGGCGCGTGCTGGTGGTATCGCGCGATCCGGTGGCGCTTGATGACGCGGTGGCGGCGGCCGTCGCCCGCGGCATCGAAGGCTTCGTGCGCGCGCTTGGCAAGGAGATTGGCCGCCGTGGCGCCACTGCCAACCTCGCACGGCTGGTGCCGGGCGCCGAGTCTCAACTCGCCGGCCTGGTGCGCTTCTGCGGCGGGCCGCGCTGTACCTATGTATCCGGCCAGGTGTTCCGGCTGGCGCCGGCAGCGGCGCCGCAGCCTGGTGCCAGTCAGCTGACGGGCAAGGTTGCTGTAGTGACCGGCGCGGCGCGCGGCATTGGCGCGGCGACGGCGCAGCGACTGGCGGAAGAGGGCGCGCGCGTGGTCTGCGTGGATGTCGCAGCGGCGCGTGACGCCCTGTACGAAACCGCTACGCGGGTCGGCGGGCTGCCGCTGGTGCTGGACATCGCGGCGCCCGATGCGCCATCGGCGCTCACGACTTTCCTGCGCGACAAGACCGGCGGGGTCGATATCGTCGTCCACAACGCCGGCATCACACGCGACAAGACTCTCGCGAACATGAAGCCCGAACTGTGGGACGCTGTGATGGCGGTGAATTTCGCCGCGATTGCAGCGATCGATGCCGCGTTGCTCTCCAGCGAAACGCTGCACGAGGGTGGCCGCATTGTTTGCCTGTCCTCGGTCAGCGGCGTGGCCGGCAACTTCGGCCAGACCAACTACGCGACCAGCAAGGCGGCCTTGATCGGCTATGTCGCGGCGCAGGCACCGCTGCTCGCGTCGCGCGGAATCACGATCAACGCGGTAGCCCCTGGATTTATCGAAACGCCGATGACGGCCAGCATCCCGTTGATGACGCGCGAGGCGGGGCGCCGGCTCAACGCCCTGTCGCAAGGCGGTTTGCCGCGCGACGTGGCCGAGCTGATCACCTTCCTCGCGCTGCCCGCCAGCGCCGGCCTGAGTGGCAACACGGTACGCGTATGCGGGCTTGCTTTGATCGGCGCTTGAGCATCACGGACTGTCGGCGATAGGCGACAGACTGCGGTGGCAGGCTTTGACGAGGGTCGTAGTAGGCGGTGAATGTCGGTGGAAACGGTAGTCGGGAAGTCCGAAATCGTCCTACACTGACCGACTTTGGCTCTTCGGCACCCACTCCGGATCGGTGATGAAGCGACGCATTCGCAACCTTGCACGCAAGACGATAAGGCTGGCCGCCGGCTTGTTGCCGCGCAGTTCGCGCAACGCGCTGTTGCGCAACGCGGTGCGTTGCGAGGAGGCGCCGCCGGACAATCTGGTCTTCAAGCTGGCCGAAACGCGCGAAGAGCTTGAGGCCTGCTTCAAGCTGCTGCACGAGGCCTACGTCGGCGCCGGCTTCATGCAGCCGGACGAATCCGGCATGCGCGTTACGCTCTACCACGCGCTGCCGACCACCACCACGCTGCTGGCCAAGTACGACGATCAGGTCGTCGGCACGATTTCGCTGATCCGCGAAAGCTCGCTGGGCTTTCCGCTGCAGCGCATTTTCGATATCGATGCGATCCGCGCGGAAGGCGGCAATATCGCCGAAGTTTCTGCACTCGCGGTGCACAAGCGCTTCCGTATGCGCGGCGGTCTGGTGCTGTTCCCGTTGATGAAGTTCATGCGCGAATACGCGGTGAAGTACTTCGATACGCGCCACTTGGTGATCGCGGTGAACCCGCGCCATATTCCGATGTACGAGGGCTTGCTGTGTTTCCGCCGCCTGAAGCAGAACCCGGTCAGCCACTATGATTTCGTCAATGGTGCGCCGGCGGTCGGGGCGCACCTTGATCTGAAGAAGATGCCGGAGCTGTACCGGCGCGCCTACGCGCACCAGCCACCGTCGAAGAACCTGCATCGCTACTTCCTTGAGCTCAAGCTCAAGCACTTCCAGTTCCCGGACAAGCGTTTCTTCACCACCAACGACCCGGTGATGACGCCGGAGCTGATCAACTACTTCTTCAATCAGCGCACCGACGCTTTCCGCCGCGCCAGCCAGCGCGAGAAGGTGCTGCTGCATGGCATCTACGATCTGCCCGCCTACAAGGCCTACCTGCCGCCGTTGCCGGACGATTCCTTCCGCACCGAGCTGAAGCGCCGCCAGCACCAGCGCTTCTCGGTGATGTGCCCGGCCGGTTTCCATGTGCGCCAGCCGGACGGGCAGCGCTCCCGCGTCTACCCGATGCGGGTGATCGAATGTTCGCGTACCGGCTTCCGTGCGCAGTGCGAGGAATCGATTCCGCTCGATGCCGAAGGCGTGGCCTTCGTCGAACTCGGCGAGGCGGATCGTTGCATGTTGCGCGCGCGGGTGTTGCGGCATGGCCGCAGTAGCGATGCGATTGCGATGTTCAAGCTCGTCGAGCCGGATCCGGTGTGGCTCAAGTTCGTGCGCGCCCTGCGCATGGCGCGCACGCATGACGAACTGGGCGATGCAACCCAGTTCCTCAGTGAATCGCGGCCCTTGTCTACGCCGACGTAGCAGCAGCGGCGGGCACGAAGAACCGCTCGCCAAGCTCTTCCAGCCCCAGCGTCTGCAGAATCTCCTGCAGGCGTTCGCTTGGGCGATTGCGCGGCAGATTCTTGTCGCTGGCGATGATCAGCTCGTTCTTCATCGAGTGTTCCCAGCCGACCAGTTCGGTCACGTTTACCTGGTAGCCATGCGCTTCCAGTTGCAGGCAACGCAACACATTGGTGACCTGGCTGCCGAATTCGCGCGTGTGGATCGGGTGGCGCCACAGTTCGGTCAGCGGTGACTTGAGCGCGCGCCCCTTGTTCTTGCGCAACACGGCGGCCACTTCGGCCTGACAGCACGGCACCAGCACGATGTGGCGAGCGCGCTTGGCGAGCGCGAAGCGGATCGCGTCGTCGGTGGCGGTGTTGCAGGCGTGCAGCGCGGTGACGACGTCGATGCGCGCCGGCAGCGCGGTTGAGGTGATCGAGTCCGCGACCGACAGGTTTAGGAAGTGCATGCCGCCAAAACCCAGGCGTGCCGCCAGCTCGCGCGAGCGCGTCACCAGCTCGTCGCGCGTCTCGATGCCCCACACCGTGCCTTGCGGCGCGGCTTCCTTGAAGAACAGGTCGTACAGGATGAAGCCGAGGTAGGACTTGCCGGCGCCGTGGTCCACCAGGTTCACGTCCGCGTGGTTGCCGAGCACATCCTGCAGCAGCGGTTCGATGAACTGATACAGGTGATAGACCTGTTTGAGCTTGCGGCGGCTGTCCTGGTTCATCTTGCCGTCGCGCGTCAGGATGTGCAGTTCCTTCAGCAGTTCGACGGATTGACCGGGGCGGACTTCGTAGGTTTTGGTCATGGCGATGCGGCAATGGCGGTGGGGCGGATCAGGGTCGGGATTATGCGGCACCGGACGCTGCTGCTCCGTGCAACAGCGAGTGTTGTATTCGTCACGATGCCGGCCGTGGCGAGGGGCTGCGCTCGCGGCAAGCCCCGGCTACGCTGGCACCTGCCAGTCGCGGCGCTGCCTGCGCGCTGGCCGACGCGGCCACGCTCGGCCGCAACCACGGAGGAAGGCGATGAGAAAGCTTGTGCTTGGCCTGGCATGTGCGCTGGCTGTTGCGCCCGCATTTGCCAAGATGGACTGTGAAACCCTGAAGGGGCAGATCACGGAAAAGATCGAAAGCAAGGGCGTGAAGGACTACAGCCTCGAGATCGTCGCGAAAGGCGAAGGCAAGGACGCGAAGATCGTCGGCTCCTGCGATGGGGGCACGAAGGAAATCGCCTATCGCCGTGGCAAGGGCGAAGCCAAGGTTGAAACGAAGGCCGAAGCGAAGTAAGCGGGCCACCCAGGCCCGGCTCGCCGAGGCGAACCGGGCTGGCCGTCGCCGCCGTTAGCGCAGCGCCGGCCACACCTTTCGATAAGCGGCCAGCAGGCGCTGGTGCAGGGCGCTGGATTCAAAGTTGGGCCCGAGCGCATCGAGCCCGAAGAACCGCTGCTCACCGTGCGCGAGGGCTTCCGCCGTTGCGAGCGCGTCTTTCCCGAACAGCGCACTCAGTGCAGGCCCGTAGTGTTCGTCCGCGGGGAGGCGCAGCACCGCTTCCAGCGCTCGGTAGACGCGCGCTCGCGCCGCATCCAGATGGCCGAACTGGCTGACCCAGGCGCAGCGTTCCGCGGCGTCTTCGGTGTCGCCCACAGCAAGCGCCAGCAGTGCTTTCAGTTCGCCTACCCGGAGCGTGCGCCAGGCGGAGTCGGCGTCGGGCGCGAGGCCGATCAGCGCGGCGACCAGGCGTTCGTCGGCCAGGTCCAGGCTGTCGAGCGCATCACGTAGCGCTTCGCACTCGGCTTCGTCCAGCTCGGGCAGGCGTTGCAGCGCCGGGCGCAGCAGGTTGCCGACGCTGTTGTTCTCCCATTCCAGATCCTCGATCGGGTAGATCTCGGACATGCCTGGCACGATGATCCGGCACGCATAGGCGCCGAGGTGGTCGAAGTCCGCGATCAGGATGTCGTGCCCGGCGGCGTGGATCGTGTCGCACAGATGGCGGAACTCGTCTGCTGTGCTGCCGGCAAAATCCCAGTCCGCAAAGTCGAAGTCCGGCGTGCCAGCGAGCAGCCGCCAACCGACGACGCCGGATGAATCGACGAAATGCGTTTCGATGTTCGACGGGTCGGCCACTTCTTCGGCATCGAAGGCCGGTGGCGGAAAGCCCGCCAGCGCGTCGAGTGCGCGCCCTTGCAGCAGTTCAGTGAGTGCGCGTTCCAGCGCAACCTCGAAACGCGGATGTGCGCCGAAACTGGCGTAGCAGCCGTGGTCTGCCGGGTTCAGCAGCGTCACCGTCATTACCGGGAATTCGCCGCCGAGCGACGCATCCTGAACGCGGATGCCGAAGCCGGCGTCGCGCAGCGCGGCCACGCCGGCTGCAATGTGCGGATGGCGCGCCAGCACCGCATCCGGCACATCGGGCAGGCAGAGGTCTTCACGCAGCACGCGGAACTTCACATGGCGTTCGAGGATCTCTGACAGCGCCTGGGTGCGCGCCTCGTCGGCGGTGTTGCCGGCTGCCAGCCCGTTGCTGACGTACAGATTGCCGATCAGGTTCACCGGCATCCAGAGCGTTGCGCCGTCGCGCTGGCGAACATGCGGCAGCGCGCAGATACCGCGTGAGGCGTTGCCGCTGTTGTGCTCGACGAGGTTGGATGCCGGCACGCTCGCATCCGGGTTGTAGAAGTCCTGCAGCGCGGCGTCGAGCAGGCCAGCGGGCCAGCTTTCGTCGTCGCCGAGCGGGAACCAGCGCTCCTGCGGCCCGTGGGTGAAATCGTGCTGCGCGAGCGTTTCACCCAGGTGGTAATGCGACCAGAAGTGGTTGCAGCTTGCGCGTTCGAGGAACTCGCCCAGCGCGCTGGCGCGCGCAGCCAACTGCGAGCCGCCCTTGCCGTTGGTGTAGAGCAGGGGACAATCCGCGTCGCGCAGATGCACCGACCAGCAGTCGGCAACCGGGTTGAGCCAGGCGTGCTCTTCGAGCCGGAAGCCACGCTCGGCCAGCAGACCCTGCAGGCGCGCGATACTTGCTTCGAGTGAAGCATCCTTGCCCGGGATGAAGTGTTCGGGGGCGGTCATGGGGAATTTCCAGGGGGGAGGAAAGGGCGCGATTCTGCGGGGCGCCGCTACCGGCGTCCCTGACCGGGGACAAGCGTCGGGCACTTGCCGCAGCGTGGCACCGATCACGTATCCTCGCGCACTCCCCTTGCTTGGGCCGATGCTGTGACCACACACCCCTTCACCCTTGCCCTTGCTGCGCCGCCGCTCGCATGTTCGATCGCTGCAGGCATGCAGCATGTTGCCGACTATGTGGTTCGCGCCGCCAAGGCCGGGGCGGCGCTGGTGTGCTTCCCCGAGGCCTATGTGCCGGGTATGCGGAGCCTGGATTTCGACGTAGCGCCGCACGATCCGGCGGGCCTGGCTGCGGCGTTGACGCAGGTGCGCGCGCTCGCCCGGCAGCATCGCATCGCAATCGTGCTGCCGATGGAGTGGCCGGACGAAGGAGGTGGATTGCTGAACCTCGCATGGGTGATCGGGCCTGATGGCGAATTGCTGGGCGCGCAAACCAAGAACCAGCTCGACCCGGATGAAGATTCCACCTACACGCCGGGTGATAAGCGCCATGTGTTTGAACTCGATGGTCTGCGTTTCGGCATCGTGATCTGCCATGAAGGCTGGCGTTACCCGGAAACAGTTCGTTGGGCCGCGGTGCGCGGCGCGCAACTGGTGCTGCATCCGCACTTCGGTGGCAGTGACTTCTCCGGAGAGGCGCTGCGCGAGTGGGGCGCTGCGGACGGGCCGATTTACGAAAAGGCGATGCAATGCCGCGCGGCAGAGAACACGGTTTGGTTTGCGAGCGTGAATGTGGGTCTGCGCTATTCGCTGTCCGGCAGCGCTGTGATTTCGCCTGCCGGCCGTTGTGTGGCGCATTTGGGGCATGAAGGCCCGGGACTGCTGGTCACGACAATCGATCTGGCAGAAGCGAGCGGCCGCCTCGCGCGTCGCTACGCGCCGCAGCGCTATCGCGATGATGGATGTGCGGCATGAGCGTCGTCAGCACTGACAACGCCGAACACTACCTCTGGGGCGACGGCTGCGACGGCTGGCATCTGCTCAAGGACCCGTCGCTCAGCGTGATCCAGGAACGCGTGCCGCCCGGCAAGTCGGAGCAAGTGCATCGCCATGCCGTGGCGCGGCAGTTCTTCTACATCCTCGAAGGGCGTGCCGAGATGCGGCGCGCGGACGAGGTTTTCGTGCTGTCGGCCGGGCAGGGCATCGAAGTGCCTCCTGGCGTGCCGCATCAGTTTTGCAACCCCTTCGAATGTGAGGTCGCATTCCTCGTGGTTTCGAGCCCGACAACGCGGGGTGACCGCGAGAACTTGTTGCCCGCCCAGAGCGCGGGTTAGTCTGATCGCACGGCAAGGCCTTGATCTGAATCGGGAGAAGCGATGGAAGCGATTTCGAGCCCCTGGCTCTTCGTGCTGGCGGTAATGGTGCTCAACGTTACGCCGGGGCCGGACACGATGTTGATCGTGGGGCAGAGCGTCGCGCGCGGGCATCGTGCCGGACTGCTGGCTGCGATGGGTATCTCGCTGGGCTGCGCGACGCATGTGCTGTTTGCCGTGCTCGGCTTGTCGGCCCTGTTGCTGGCGTCGGAAACCGCGTTCAACACGCTCAAGGTGGCCGGTGCGATCTATCTCGTCTGGCTTGGCGTCTCGATGCTGCGCGACAAGGGTGAAGCGCCTGCACCGCGCGCCGAAGCACCGCGGGTGTCGCGCCGTGGCCTGCTGTTGCGCGCCTACCTGACCAACCTGCTAAATCCCAAAGTCGTGTTGTTCATGGTGTCCTTTTTTCCGCAGTTCATTCGGCCCGACGTGCCCGGCACAACGATGGCGTTGCTGATCCTCGGTGCTATCTTCGTCGGCCTGTCCACGGTCTATAACAGCGGCATGGCTTGGGCGTCTGGCCGGCTTGCCGCGCGCCTCAGTGGCTCGGGCGTCTGGCGTGTCTGGGTGAACCGCATCACTGGCGTGGCTTTCCTCGGCGTCGGATTGCGTTTGCTGTCGGTAAGCCGACCGAGCGCCTGAAATGAAAACGGCGCCCCGCAGGGCGCCGTATCGGAGAAGGATCAGTTCAGGTGCTGCGCCAGATAGTCGTGCAGCTGTTCAAGCGTCAAGCCCCACTGACCGAGCATGTAGTGCAGCACGGCCTGTTCTGCCGGCGCGATCTGTTCGTCTGCGCCGCTGGCATGGATCGCCAGCGCACAGGCTTTCAGACGTAAAGCCGGGTCAGTGACCGGCGCGAGCACTTGGTCGAGTATCGCCGGATCATTCACCCTCGCCTCGTGCGGCGTGGGGCTCGCCAGCGCCACGTCGACCAGATGATCGGCCAGCACGGTGCGTAGCTCGTGGGCGTCGAGCCCTACGCTTGCGAGGTGCTCCGGGTCCGACAGCGTCGCCAGTTCCGCCTCGGCGAGACTGCCGTCCGCCACCATCATCATCGCAACGATGCGGCCGACGGCCTGTGGGCTGTTTTCCGGATAGGTACGGATCGGGGTCATGCGTGTCTCCTTAGCGGCTGGCGCGCAGCGCGGCAATACGTTCATCGAGCGGCGGGTGCGACATGAAGAGTTTCATGAACGCCGGCCCACCCGAGATGCCGAGGGCTTTCACACCATCTGGCAGCGCACCGCCCTCGGCGTTGAGCTTCAAGCGCTCGAGCGCGTTGATCATCGGCGCGGCGCCGACCAGCTTTGCGGCGCCGGCATCGGCACGGAATTCGCGCTTGCGCGAGAACCACATGACGATGATCGAAGCCAGTACGCCGAGCACCAGTTCGGCGACGATGGTCGTGACGTAAAACGCCGGGCCATGTCCCTCTTCGTTCTTGAACACCAGCTTGTCGACCACGTTGCCGACGATGCGTGCGATGAACATCACGAAGGTGTTCACGACGCCCTGGATCAGCGTCAGCGTCACCATGTCGCCATTTGCGACGTGGCTGACCTCGTGCGCGAGCACCGCTTCCACCTCGTCCGGCCGCATGTTGTGCAAAAGTCCGGTCGATACGGCAACCAGCGCGTTGTTGCGGCTCGGGCCAGTGGCGAATGCGTTGAGTTCAGGCGAGTCATACACCGCGACTTCCGGCATCTTGATACCGGCGGCCTGCGCCTGACGTGCCACCGTGTCGAGCAGCCAGGCTTCGGCTTGATTGCGCGGCTGGGTGATCACCTGCGCGCCGGTCGAGAACTTGGCCATCCATTTCGAGATGGCGAGCGACACGAAGGCGCCACCGAAGCCGAAGATCGCGCAGAACACCAGCAGGCTCTGCAGGTTCAGGCTGCCGTTGGCTTCGAGGTAGCGATCCAGCCCGAGCAGGCGGGCGGTGATCGACAGCAGGATGACGATCGCGACGTTGGTCGCGACAAGCAGCAGAACGCGTTTCACAGGTTTTCCTTTCAATGCGCGTTGATCGATCCGGCGCCGGGCCCGTGAAACGGAAAGGGCCTTGCACCGTTGCCGGACAAGGCCCTGTCGAATGGACGAGCGACCGCGCCGGACATGCCGGTAACGGTCTCGCTCGCAGCCCCTTGCGGAACCGCCTGTGCGCCGGATCGGGTGAGCGATCGTGGTGACGACGCAGCAGAAGTGAGCTACTCCCCATCTACCGTACCGGCTCTCCTGAACCGGTACGCTGGTGTAGATGGTGACGCTGCGGGAAAGTTCAATCCCCTCCGCTAAACTTTCGCCATGTTTCCGCATCGCCGCATCGCCCACCTCGACATGGACGCCTTCTTCGCGTCGGTCGAACTGCTGCGCCAGCCTGAACTGCGTGGCTTGCCGGTGGCGATCGGCGGCATTGGCGACTCCCGCACACCGGAAGGGCGCGCGCAGTTGCTTTCGAGCCGCGGCGTGCTGACCACCGCGACCTACGAGGCGCGCGCCTTCGGTTGCCGTTCAGGCCAGCCGATTCGAACTGCGTTGCGGCTGTGCCCGGAACTGATCGTGTTGCCTGTCAATTTCGCGGCTTATCGGCATTACTCGCGCCTCTTCAAGGCCGCCGTCGCGGAAGTGGCCGATTGCATCGAAGATCGCGGTATCGATGAGATCTACATCGATCTGACCGACGTACCCGGCGACACCGAGACGGTGGCGCGTGCGATCAAGGCACGCGTCAGCACTGCGACAGGCCTTACCTGCTCGATCGGCATTGCACCGAACAAGCTGATCGCGAAGATTGCCTCGGATCTGGACAAGCCGAACGGGCTGACGATCATCGACGAGGCCGCGATCCCTGTGCGGATCTGGCCGCTGGCCGTGAGCAAGATTAACGGGGTGGGGCCAAAGGCGAATGCGAAACTCGAACAGCTTGGCATCCGTACGATCGGTGAGCTTGCCGCCGCCTCGCCGCACATGCTGGTGCGCCACTTCGGCCAGAGCTATGGCCGCTGGCTTGCGGATGCAGGCGCCGGGCGAGATGAGCGGGCGGTGGAAACACATCAGGAGCCCAAGTCGCGTTCCCGTGAAATCACCTTTCCGCATGACACGCGCGACCCACTCACGCTGCTGTCGGTGATCGTGAAACTGTCGCGTCAGGTCGCCGCCGATCTGGCTGCGCGAGGTTACGCAGGGCGCAGCATCGGCGTGAAGGTGAAGTTCGACAACTTCGAGCAGGTCACCCGCGATCGCAAGCTCAGCTATCCGACGGCGGACTTCATGGCGATTCGGGACGTCGCCGTCGATTGCCTGCGCCGCGTTCCGATCGAGCGCAAGTTGCGTTTGCTTGGGGTGAAGGTCGCAGACCTGGAGCCGCAGACCGACGCGGAAGCAGAGCCGCTCGGCCTGACTCGCTCGCTGTTCGACTAAGCCAGAGCAGCGCGGTCGAATGCCGACCGCTCAACGACTCGGGCAGGCCGGGTCCGTACCCCACAAACCCTTGCAGATGCGCCTGCGGCACAGCGAACCTTCGAGCCCACCCAGCCGGTCGCAACGCGCGACGAGCTCCGCCGTGCTGCCTTGCTGCGAACTTGCACCGACCACGTCACGGTTGGCGGTTTGCGCTGCGGTGTGGTCGATGTGCGACACCAGCGCGGCCAGGAGTGCGGCATCCGCCTCGCCCTTTGGCTTCGTGCTGCGTGTCTTCGGTTTGGTCTCGGCTGACTTATGTGCAGGCGGCTTCGGCGTAGCGCTTGAGGCCTGATGGCGCGCCGGAGCGTGCGCCGCCTCGATATGCGGCGCGACGGCGGGCTTCTCGTTGATCGCGCGCTCCGCGCTGGCGGGCGACGTGGCAGCTGTCGATTCCGAGACAGGGGGCGTATCGACCAGGGCGGCGCCGGTCGCAGCTTCGTTGACGGCAGCTGTTTGCACGAGCGACGCGTCAGCCACCTCTGATTGGGCCGCTGCAACAAGTGGTGCCGCAGCGGGTGCCGCTTTGGTGGCAGCACGTTGCGCGATCGGTGGCGGCGGTGCTTCGGTGTTGCCGCCATTGACCACTGCCCACAGCGTTGCGCCGGCCAGCAACGCAAATGCGGACGCCACCGCCGCGACTCCCGCAGTGGCCCAGCGAATCGAGGGTTGCGCCGGTTTCTGCGTGGCGAATGGCGCGAGCACCGCGATCTCCCGGTGCGGCGTACGTGCATGGCCGGCAGGCTGTTCAAACAGCGACGGGCGACGGGCTGCTCCGGTGTTGACCGGGCTCGATTCCGGGGATGTCATGGGCATGAATATTAGCTGCGGGCAAATCGGATTATGCGAGAAGAATTACCGCATATGCCAAATGTATCGACTCGTATAATCCGATCGTCATTTTCCGGATTGCTGTGGCGACGCTCGTGGAACTGTTTTTAGGTCTGTCCGCCCTGATGTTGGTCGCCGTGCTGGGCGGGAGCCTGATGTGCTTCCCGGGGCTGCGCGACGCCGCTGTACGTGGTGTTCAGCGGCGTGTTGAGTCCGTTGGCGGCATGCAACGCCGGATCGGCAATCGCGGGCGCGATGCGCTGGTTCTGGTGGGGGCAGGTGGCGGCAGCGCGGCGGTGCGTGCATGGCGCTGGGTGCGATCCAATCGTTTGGTCGTCGGTTTGAGTCTGGCGGCGGTGATCCTTCCCGTCGTCGCTGCGGTGCTGCTGTCGATGACGCGCCCGATGGCCGGTTTCGAGGAGCGGGCCGAAGTGCGGGATCCGGTCCTCGCGGCCTTGCTCGATGGCGAGCACCTGGTGCCGCCGCCGGCACTGCCGCCCGAGGTGTTCGTGACGGCTGAACTGCAGAGCGAACGCCCCGAGATTGCGACGGCCAGCCGTGACTGGACGTTGCTGGATGGCGAATTCCGCCAGCGCATTCTCGTGCTGTTCCAGCAGATGAGCGAGCGCGGTTACGAGCTGGCACTGCTGGAGGGTTATCGCAGCCCGGAGCGCCAGGCCGAGCTTGCAGCCATGGGCCCGAACGTGACGCGTGCAGGCGCTTTCCAGAGCTACCACCAGTTCGGTCTCGCCGCGGACCTCGCCTTCTTCCGCAACGGCAAGATCGTCATCAGCGAACGCGATCCGTGGGCGATGGAAGGCTATCGCCTGCTGGGCGAGCGCGCCGAAGCGCTTGGCCTGACATGGGGCGGGCGTTGGAAGTTGATGGATTTCGGACACGTCGAACTGCGCCGGGCCGGTGTGCTCGGCCGCAAATGAACAGGAGCAGCAGGTGGGGCGTCCATTTATCGTGATCGGGGACAAGACCAGCCACGGCGGCGTCGTGGTCGAGGGCAGCCCGCAGAGTGTTACCGGCGATAAGGCGATCGCGCGTGTCGGTGACAAGGTGACCTGCCCCAAGAAGGGACACGGCGGCACCACCGTCATCGTTAGCGGTGATCCGACCTGCATGATCGACGGGCGCCCTGCTGCGCGACACGGCGACAAAACCGCCTGTGGCGCGGTGTTGATCGCAGGCCAGGCCAATACTTCCGATTGAACTGAGTCGCATGTCTGGCCGTATCCGCGTCGCTCTCGTCTTTCTTGCACTGCTCGCCCTGTGTTGGGTTGGGGCTGTGCTGTGGTGGCAATGCAGCCCCCAGATCGTCACGTCATCGGACTTGTTGATCGGCCTGTTGCTGGTGCCGCTCAGCGTCTGTGTTGCAGTCGGCCTGGGCTGGCTCGGGTGGCGTCGTTTCAGCGCACCTGCTGCGGCAACTGCCCCGATCGCGACAACTGCTGCTGATGAATCGCCCAAGGCGCTCGCGGCGCCGACCGAAGTGCTGGTGCTTGCCGCGGGTATCAGCACGGCGGGGGGTGACGTCGCGAGTGCGGTGATTGAGGGGATTGCTGGCGGCGAGCTGATGCCCGGGCCGGAAGCGGAGTTCCTTGATTTCGACGGCATGCCGGTTCGCATGCAGCGCGTGGCGGATCTGGGTGTTGACGACGTGCATGACTGGCTGGCTGTCGAGGGCGCTGAGTGCTCTGCCTTGCCGTCGAGCTTTTTGCGGGCGTTGGCGCTCGTGCCAGCGGCGCTGTTGCCGGTGATTGAGCAAGTGGTTGCGGCAATGCCGGAGCCGGTTTCGCGTCACGCCGCCCCGCGCGCGCTGCCAATCGTCGTGCGGGCACTGGTGCCGCAGAGCTGGAACGAATCTCATCAGGCGCTCGCCATGCGTTGGATCGAGCACCTGATCGCGCGGGTCTGGTCCGAAACGGCGCCACCCGTGCGTTTGACCGCCTCGGGCGACAGCGGTACGGCGCTCGGCGAAATCCGTGCGTGGCAGGCGGATACGACGCAAATCCGCAATCTGCTGCTGCTCGCCCTCGATAGCCAGATCGATGAGGGCGTGATCGAGCGGGCGGCGAGCGAAGGGTTGCTGTTTGCTCACGACCGCCCGGAAGGTCTGGTGCCCGGTGAAGCCGCAGCGGCGGTTTTGCTTGCTCGCCCGGCCACGGCCAACGGCTGGCCTGTCCTCGCGCGCTTGCATCCGCCGCTGAGCGCTCAGCGCGACGCGCCGCCGCGTGCTACGGGGCGCGCTGATGCCGCGCTGCTGGAATCCCTGCTCAGTGCGGCACTCGACGGTGTTGCGACATCGGCCGACGCCGTTGCGGCAGTGTTCAGCGAGGGTGATGTCCGCCCGACCCGTGCGGTCGAAATTGCGGCTGCGATGAACAACGTGCTGCCGCATCTCGATCCGGTCGCTGACCGCGTGGGTCTCGGTGCTGCGCTGGGCGATCTGGGGGCTGCGGGCACGACGCTGGCGCTGGCGCTGGCCGCCGCGCATACCGAACAAACACAAAAGCCGACGCTGCTTGCTGCGCTGGCGGACCCGCTCTCGCGCGGCGTGCTGCTGCTGCAAGCCTACGAACCCGAGTCAGCCACGTCCTGAAGCTGGCCACACTGCGACGACCCAAACCATGCGTGGATTCTGGAATTTCCTTACTGACAGCAGGACCCTGACGGTCCTCGCGCTCTTGCTTGCGAGTGTCTTCCTGCTGCTCTCCGCCCATACGCTCAAGCTGGCGATGTGGTGGGCAGTTGTCGCGATTGCGCTGATCGGGCTCGTTGTGCTCGGTGGTTGGATGCTCCGGCGCCGGCGGGCTGCACGCGAGGCCGCAGCACTGACACAGATGCTGACGCAGGAGTCGGAACGCGCAGTGTCGCGCGCGACACCTTCCAAGCGCGGTGAGGTCGACGTGCTGCGCCGCCGGATGGGTGAGGCGATCGCGACGATCAAGGGCTCGAAGCTCGGCGAGCTGTCGGGGCGTGCCGCACTCTACGAACTGCCGTGGTACATGGTGATCGGCAACCCCGCGGCCGGCAAGAGTTCGGCGGTGGTGAACTCCGGCTTGCAGTTCCCTTTTGCGGATCAGGGCGGCAGCATCATTCAGGGGATCGGTGGCACGCGCAACTGCGACTGGTTCTTCACGACCGAAGGCATCTTGCTTGACACCGCGGGGCGCTATGCCGTGGAAGACGAGGACCGCGGCGAATGGCTCGGCTTCCTGCATCTGCTCAAACGTCACCGCCCGAAGGCGCCGATCAACGGCATCGTTGTCGCGGCCAGCGTGCAGGAGCTGACGCAGAACCGCCCCGAATACGGCATCAAGCTCGCCAAGCAGATCCGCGCACGCGTTCAGGAGCTGACGGCCGAACTCGAAGTGTTCGCGCCGGTGTACATCGTGTTCACCAAGGTGGACCTGATTGCCGGTTTCGCCGAGTTCTTCGACGATTGCGACGCGGCCGAGCGCGCACGGGTGTGGGGGGCCACGCTGGCCTACGACGCCGACGGATCGGCCGATCCGGTAGGGCGCTTCGACGAACATTTCGACCGACTGTACGAGGGCTTGCGCGAACAATCGGTCGCCCGCATGGCGCTCTATCGCGGTGAGAAGCTGGGCGCGGGGGTGCTGACTTTTCCGCTGGAGTTCTCGGCGGTGCGCCCCGCGCTGCGCGCGTTCGTCGCGACGCTGTTCGAGGACAACCCCTTCCAGTTCAAGCCGATCTTCCGCGGTTTCTACTTCACCAGTGCGTTGCAGGAGGGCCGCGCGGCCGGCACGTCGAGCGAGCGCATTGCCGACCGGTTCGGCCTCAAGCTGGCGCCCGCCGTCGAGATGCCCGTGTCCTCGCAGGGCGGCTTCTTCCTGCGTGACCTGTTCTCCAAGGTGATCTTTGCCGACCGTGCCTTGGTGCGGCAATACGCGAGCCGCACGCGTACCCGCATGCGGGCTGTGGCTTTCGCGGCATCGGTAGTGGGCTTCGGACTGGTGCTGGGTGCGCTGGCCTGGTCCTATGTGTCGAACGAGCGCCTCGTATCGCATGTGCAGGCGGACCTGACGAAGGCGGTGCGCCTGCAGGAGGGCCGGCAGGATCTCGCGTCGCGCGTCGAAGCGCTGGAGTTGATGCAGGATCGCATCGAACAGCTCGAACGCTATCGCGAGGACCGGCCAGCGGGGCTCGGCTTCGGGCTGTATCAGGGCGACATGCTTGAGGCCAAGCTGCGCGCCGAGTACTTTCATGGTGTGCGACAGATTCTGTTGAAGCCGGTCGCCGAATCGATCGAGAGCTATCTGGCGGAGGTCAATCGCCGCAGTGCCGAGCTGTCGCCTGCGCAGCCGGGCGCCACCGAGAAGGTTGCCGCACGACCGGATGCGAGCGCCCAGCCGTATCGCGACGCTTCGCCGACAGATGTGCAGGACGCCTACAACGCGCTCAAGACCTACCTGATGCTGGGTAGCCGCGAGCATATCGAGCCGGGTCACCTGAACGATCAACTGGCGCGCTTCTGGCGCAACTGGCTGGAGAACAACCGTGGCGAGATGCCGCGCGAGCGGATGATCCGCTCGGCTGAACGGATGCTCGCCTTCGTTGTCGCGCAAAGCGCGCGACCGGACTTCCCCTTGGTTGAAACCCGGCTTGCGCTGGTCGACCAGACGCGTGATGTGCTGCGTAAGGTGGTGAAGGGGCAGCCGGCGCGTGAGCGCGTGTACGCGCAGATCAAGGCGCGTGCCGCGACGCGCTTCCCGTCGACGACGGTGGCGCGCATCGTCGGGGACGAGGCGCGCGATCTCGTGGCCGGCAGCCACGCGATCCCCGGTACATTCACCCGCGAGGCGTGGGAAGGCTATGTCGAGGCGGCGATCAAGGAAGCTGCCAGCAAGGAGCTGCAAAGCACCGACTGGGTGCTGAAGACTGCCGCTCGGGATGATCTGTCGCTTGAGGGGAGCCCGGAGCAGATCCAGAAGGCGCTGACCCTGATGTACAAGACCGACTACGCCGCCGAGTGGAAAAAGTTCCTGCAGGGCGTGACGGTGGCCGACTTCGCCAGCTTCGACGATGCCGTCAAACAGCTCAATCGCCTTGGCGACCCGGTCAATTCGCCGATCGGCAAGGTCCTCGATACGGTTTATCGGCAGACGTCGTGGGATAACCCTTCGCTGTTGAACGACAGCCTGGCGAAGGCGCAGAGCGGCTTCGTCGAGTGGTTCAAGCAGACGATCCTGCGGCAGTCGCCGGCGCAGGTCACGCTCAACGTGTCGGCGGGCAAGAGCGAGATCCCGATGGGGCCAGTGGGGCGCGAGTTCGCGGCGATTGCCAATCTCGTCGTGGAGCGGCCGGACGCGCGCGACGGCTCCTTGCTCAAGGGCTATCTGCAGTCGCTCGCCAAGGTGCGTTCGCGTTTCAACCAGATGAAGACGGCCGGTGACGCTGGTCCGGCCGCGCGCCAACTGATGATGCAGACGCTTGAGGGCTCTGGTTCGGAACTCTCCGACGCGCTGCGGCAGGTCGATGAGCAGGTGCTCGCGTCGATCCCGGATTCGGCGCGCGGCACGATTCGCCCGATGCTGGTGCGCCCCTTGATGATGGCGTTCGCGGTGATCGTCAAGCCGGCCGAGACCGAACTCAATCGCACCTGGGCGGCGCAGGTCTACGACCCCTTCATGCGCAGCCTGGCCGAGAAATACCCCTTCACGCAGAACGCGCGCGTCGAAGCCGGCGCCGGCGAAATTGCACAGGTGTTCGGCCCCGAGGGCGCGGTGTCGAAGTTCGTACAGACCTCGATGGGGCCGCTTGTCGTTCGCCGCGGCGACACCCTAGCAGCGCGGACCTGGGCCGACATGGGCGTGAAACTCGCGCCCGAGTTTGCCGACAATTTCGCGCGATTCGTCGCGCCGGTTGCCGGGGCCGCATCGGGTTCCAACGGTGATGCCGCGGGTGCGGGCACGCCGCAGACGGTGTTCCAGATCCAGCCGCAGCCGGTGTCCGGCGTCACCGAGTACTCCATCGAGATCGACGGCCAGGTGTTGCGTTACCGCATGGGCGTGCAGGACTGGGCCAATTTCGTATGGCCTTCAGGCAAGGGGGCGCCGGGCGCCCGCATCACGGCGGTCGCCTACGACGGGCGCACGGTCGAGGTTGCCAGCCAGCCGGGGGCGGCGGGCCTGGAGCGCCTGATCAATACCGCACAGAAGAAGCGTCGCAGCGATGGCACGTTCGAGATGACCTGGACCAACAACGGTGTGGCGGTGACGGTGAATCTGCGCATCGTCAGCAGCGCGCAGGCGGATACCTCGGCGAACGCGAGCGCGCCGCAGAAATCCGGCCTGCTCGGCATCAAGCTGCCGGCGGCGGTTGCCGGCGGCGGCGCTTGAGGGGAACGGTCGCGATGCGAATGACCGATCTTGCCGGACGCGTCTGCTATTTCGGGAAACTGCCCGGCCGCGCGGATTTCGTGCGCAGCAGCAACGGCACTGCGATCCTGGACCCGCTCGATGCATGGGTCGCCCACGGGCTTGAACTGGCGGGCAGCGATGCGGGCTGGAAGTCGGCCTACGACCGCTGCACGCCTGTCGATTTCGTGTTCCTTGGCGCACGCAGTCCGGTCGCGCTGGCGGGGCGGCTTGTCCCCAGTCAGGACGCGTCTCAGCGGCGCTTCCCGTTCATCGCTGCGGTCGCGCTGCCGACCGAGTCGCCGATCGGACTGATGGCGGAGTTCCCGGCCTGTTTCGACGCGGTCTGGCGACAACTCGCCACGGCGATGGATGCCGCACTTGCGGCCGAGGACCCTCGCGCCGCGCTGGATGAGCTCGCCGCGATCGAATTTTCACCCCCCCTGTTGGGGCGTGCCGACGCGTTGATGCCCGACTACGACCGCCTCACGCTTGCCGATGTTGAACGGCGGTTGCGCGAAGCGGGCCATCCGCTTGTCCTGCGCCGCAGCGTGCTCGCACTTGGCCTGTTGCTGGAGCCGCTTCTGACGCAAGCCAGCGCCCGCTTGCAGCGAGGCCTGGTGCTGCCGCTACCGGCCGAAGGTGATGCGCGCCAGGTCGTGGCCACTTGGTGGGTGGCGGCGGTGGCGCCTTTCCTCGCCCGTTCGGATTTCGAAGTGGGCGCCTTCAATGTGCATCGCGGCGGGCGGCCTGAACTGATGCTGAGTTTTGCTGGCGCGGATGCGCGTGCGCTCGAAGCCTTGCTGTCCGCGACGGCGGCGCAGGAATACTTGATCAACGTCTGCGATGCAGAGTGGGTCGAAGACTATCTGGACAACGACTATGCGATTCGCAAGCTTGCGAGCTATCTCGACATCCCGCGCCTGTCCCTGCGTCAGGCCGCAGACACTTTCGGCGAGGCCTTCCATGGGCGTTAGGACGCTGCGACTGGGCGCCGTGCTCTTGGCTGGGTTCGCCTTTGCCGGGGCGGCAGTGGCCTCGGCGACGGTTGCGCAGGAAGCGCCCATCGTGGCGACTGGCGCGGTGCCGGACGATGCGTCGAAGGCTGCGATTCTCGCGCGCCTGCGTGAAGTGTTCGGCGCGGCGCGGGTGGTCGATCAGATCACGGTTGGCGGCGTCGTCGCGCCGCCGCGCTGGGCCGAGCAGGTGCAACGCTCGATCGGGCCGCAGCTCAAGACCGTGAGTGCCGGTAGCCTGAGTGTCGATGGCACGCAGGTTGCGC
Source organism: Niveibacterium sp. (assembly GCF_041909475.1). NCBI lineage: Bacteria > Pseudomonadati > Pseudomonadota > Betaproteobacteria > Rhodocyclales > Rhodocyclaceae > Niveibacterium > Niveibacterium sp. The sequence continues at coordinate 58,099 of NZ_JAYRDJ010000002.1, forward strand.
TCAACGGCACGGTGTCGAGCGACGCGCAGCGCAAGACCGTCGCCAGCGATGTTGCCAGCGGCTTCAACAACCAGTTCGTCGTGAAGAACGGTCTGGCCGTGGCGGCGGGTGAGCAGCAGTTGCTCGATGAAACCCTCGGTAACCGGATTGTGGAATTCGAGAGCGGCAAGGCGACGCTGACGCCCGCCGGTCAGGTGATCCTCGACGAAATGGCGAAGGCGCTGCTGAGCGTCCGTGGTCGTCGCGTGGAGATCATCGGCCACACGGACAGCGACGGTTCGCGTACCAGCAATCTCGCGCTGTCTCAGGCTCGGGCGAATGAGGTACAGCGCTACCTGGTGGCCAAGGGCGCGGAGCAGGGCATGTTGAGCACCACCGGTATGGGACCGGATCGCCCGGTTGCGTCGAATGCCACGCCGGAGGGCCGTGCGCGTAATCGGCGCATCGAGTTCCGTGTGCTTGCCCAGTAGCGCAGGCTACTTGCGTTTTACGGGTTTCGGGAACGGCGCCATCGGGTAATTCAGCGGGTCATCCGTCGTCACAGGTTTGGGCTTCGGCTTGACCGGAGGCCGTGGTTTGTGTGGCGGATGGGTGGGAGGGGCGATCCACACCGGCCCCTCGATCACACTGCGCGCAGGGGGAGGCGTGCCATCGAGCATGCCATCAACCGCATCTTCGCAATCGACGCCGCGTTCCCGCTCACAGCGTTCGATCATGCGCCGACGTTTGGCCTCCCGCTCTGCGGCGGCGTCCACACTGCCGCCGCCGACCGCAGCCTTTTCGGCGGCAGGAGCGTGTTTCGGAGCACTCGGCTGGGCGGGGGCTGGCGCCGCGTCTGGCTGTGGCGACGCCGGGATGACCGAGACGCCAGCGTCTCCAACCTTGCTTGCCTTGACGCCTGACGGCGGGCTGTCGCCGTAGTGCGTTTGACCATCACTGTCGGTCCACTTCCACACTTCTGCCTGCGCAAGGCTCGGCGCCAGCAAGGCAAGCAGAAGCAGGGTGGCAGTTGCGCGCATGGTCGTTGCTCAAAGCGAGCCGTAGGAATGCAGGCCCGACAGGAACATGTTAACGCCGAGGAAGGCGAAACTGGTGACGAGCAGCCCGATGATGGCCCACCAAGCCAGCACGGCACCACGCAATCCCTTGGTGAGCCGCATGTGTAACCAAGCGGCATAGTTGAGCCAGACGATGAGCGCCCAGGTCTCTTTCGGATCCCACTGCCAGTACGTGCCCCAAGCCTCGGCCGCCCACAGCGCACCGAGGATTGTCGCGACCGTGAAGAAGGCGAAGCCGATGCCGATGGCGCGGTACATCAGATCGTCCAGCAGCTCGATGCTGGGCAGCCGGCTCGCCAGCACGCCGCGCGATGCGCACAGGTAGGCGACGCCGACCATCGATGCGAGCGCGAAGGCGCCATAGCCGACGAAGTTCGCCGGCACATGGATCTTCATCCAGTACGACTGCAGCGCCGGAATCAGCGGCTGGATCTCGTGGGCGTCGCGGCTGAAGCTGTACCAAAGCAGAAAGCCGACCGCCGCGGCGACCACCGGCAATACGAAGGCGCCGAGCCGGTTCGTCGCATAGTGACGCGCGTAGTACAGATAGAGCAGAGTGGTCAGAATGATGAACAGCACGAACACTTCGTAGAGGTTCGACACCGGGATGTGGCCGACATCGGGGCCGATCAGGTAGCTCTCATACCAGCGGACCAGCAAGCCAGTGAGGCCAGCCCCTGCTGCGACCCAACTGAGCGCCGTGCCGACGCGCTCTGCAAATGGCGCGCGCGCGAGCAGCCCGAGCCAGAACGCGCCGGTTGAGAAGAACACCAGCGCACTCATCCATGCAATGGCGGTCTGGCTGCTGAAGAAGTATTTGAGCCAGAAGACCTGCTCGGCCCGCGCCAGATCGTGCTGGTACAAGCCGATTCCGAGCAAGGCGGCGCAGGCGGTCGCGGCGAGCAGATTGCGCAGGCCGTGCCAATGCCAGCCCAGCAGCGCGAGGGCAGGAACCGTCAGCAGCAGGATCGCTTTCTCGTAAACATCCATGTAGCTGCCGTACTGGCGCCACGCGAAGGCTGCGCCTAGTGCCAGCACCAGCGCGGCCAGCCAGTCACCGGCAGCGATCGGGCGCAGCCGCGGCTGAGTCGATAGGGATTGGGCGAGGTCGGTCATAGTGCAAGGTCTCCGGCAGCCGCTTTGCTGCCCAGCAAGGCGTCGCGATGACGCAAAAATTCCTGTTCTACGTCCATCGACACGCGGTTGGCGCTCATCGCAAGCAGTGCCGAGCCGTCGCGCCGCAACAGCAGGAACAGGCGCCGCTCGCGCACGTAAAGCATGGCGAACACACCCAGCGTGAGCAAGAGTGAGCCAAGGAAGACCCACTTCTTGCCGGGTGAGCGGGTGGCTTGCAGCACGGTCGCCTGTACCTGCTCATAACTGTCGAGTTGCAGGATCAGCGGCGCGTTGTAATGGAAGGCATCGCCGATGGCCTTGAGGACGTCGCGGGCGTATTGCGCGCGTGCCGCGTTGGCTTCGATCGCAGGCTGGCCTGCTTGTTCGCGCACCATCAACATCGCCTCCCACGCGATGCCTTCGAGCACTTGCAGGAAGATGCCGGCGGCGCGCTCCTGCTCCGCCTTCGGAATGCTCTTGTCGATGAAGGCGCCGAGCGACTCGAAACCCTTGTCGGAAAACAGCTGCAGGGTACGCAGCGAGGTTTCCTCAAGCCGCTGCGTGGCGTTCTCGGCGCCGCCCGACGCCCGCCTGGCGAAGCGCTTCGCCAGCGTTGCCTGGGTCGATTTGTCCAGCAAGCGCTGGCGCACGGCGTACCAGGTGTCGACGCGACCGTCTTCGTCGATCGGGATGCGCAGGTAACGGAAGCCCTCTGCGGCGTCCTCGCGGATGCCAGCAAGCAGGAACCAGCGACCATCCTGCTCCACTGGCAGCATGTAGTTCATGAACTCGATCGCTTGGCCGGCGCTGTCGCGCAGTTTGTAGGTGAAGCTCGGGCCGATGTTGTGCTGGTTCTTGTGAGCAGCGTTGCGGGCACCGCTGCCGAGCCGATCGTTCAGGCCCGCGAGTCCGCTGCGCGCGGCGGGCGCTTCACCCATCGTCTCCACGTTGATCGCGCGAAAGTCGGTGAATTCGACGCTGTAGGCATAGCCTGGTCCTTTGAGGTCGCCGCGTTCGCCGACGACGCCGGTGATCTCGACGGGCGTGTCGTCGCCCGCGGCGAGGTTACGCAACCGCAGCGTGAGCCGGCTGCCACCGTCGTCGAAGCTCGCTTGGTAGAGCGTGACGCCGTGCGTCTCGAAGGGCTTGTTTACATCGATCGTGCGGCGTTCGGATTTGCCGCTGCGCTTGTCGGTCACGATGATGTCGCTGGCGAAGCGCTTGGGCTGACCGGTGTCGTAGTGTTCGATGTGGAACTTCTGCAGCGACACCGTGAAAGGCAGCTCCTGCAGCAGTATCCCGTCGCCTTCGCGCAGCACCGCTACGCTCGCTGACTTGCCCTCCGGGATGAAGACGTTGCCGCGGTAGCTCCAGTTGTCTTCTGCGAGCCGGCTCCGGGCGGGGATGTCTGCGATCTGCTGGTCCGCCTGCGTCGCCTGCTTGTCGCCCAACCACATCTGCAAACGCAGCGGCAGGTTGCCGTCCAGCAGGCCGCCGACACAGATCACCACCAGGCCTCCGTGCGCGAAGAAGTAGCCGACGCGGCTCCAGCTGCCGCGCTTGGCGGCAATCAGCACGCCGTCGTCACGTTCCGCAATGCGGGTCTGGAAGCCGTTGCGGGCGAGATAGGCTTCAGCGTCTGCACGCGTTGGCGCATGGCCTGCGGTGGCTTCCGCGTGGAGCTTGAACAGCCGTAGCGAGGTTTCGCGCGCGTGTTCCTTGAAGGCGTGCATCTCGCGCAGCATGGGTTTGCTTTGGCGCAGGATGCAGGCGCTCGTCGATAGCACCAGAAAACACAGGATCGCGAGAAACCAGCTCGCGTTGTAAACGGCGTACAGCCCGAGTTTCTCGAAAATCGGGAACCAGAACGGACCGAACTGGTTCAGGTAGGCGTTGTACGGCTCGTTCTGCTTGAGCACCGTGCCGATCACCGACGCGATCGCGAGGATCGTCAGCAGGCTGATCGCAAAGCGCATCGAGCTGAACAGCTCGTACAGCGCGCGGGCGTTGGAGGTTTTTTTCATTGCGTGCAGTCTGCGGCGCATGCCGCGCCCATCACCTTGAGCATTGGCAAGCAGGAAGGTTCCCCCTTGCCCGCGGATTGGCCGGTGTCGCTGGCCCGGCCGGACGGCGCTTTCCCGAAGCCAGAATAGAAAAAGGGGCGGATTGCTCCACCCCTTTCTCCAAGATCCGGAACCGCTGGATCAGCGCAGGCCGGCGATGTAGTCCGAAACCGCCTTGATTTCGACGTCGGTCAGCTTCAACGCGATCGTCTGCATCATCCTGTTCGGATCGTTGGCGCGTTCGCCGGCACGGAAGGCCTTCAACTGCGCTTCGGTGTATTCGAAGTGCTGGCCATGCAGCGCCGGGTATTGCGCCGGCAGACCGGCACCCGCCGGGCCATGGCAACCGGCGCAGGCCGGTACGCCCTTGGCGGCGATGCCGCCGCGCCAGATCTTCTGGCCGGCTTCCACGCTCTTGCGGTCCTTGGCTTGCCCAAGCGTGAGCTTCTGGCCGGAGAAGTACAGCGCCAGCGCTTTCATGTCGGCATCTTCGAGTGCTGCGGTCATGCCCCCCATAACCGGATTGGCGCGCTCGGCCGGCTTGCCGTCCCACGACTTGAAGTTGCGCAGCTGCTTGTACAGGTATTCCCAGTGCTGGCCGGCCAGCTTCGGGTTCTGCGGGATCGTGCTGTTGCCATCGGCGCCGTGACAGGCTACGCAAACGGTTTCCACGGTCTGCTTCGCCTTGGCGAGGTCCGGTTTGGCGGCCGCGTCAGCGGCAAAGGCTTGCGTTGTGGCAAGCAGGCTCAGAATCAGTGCGTGCCCGAGAATCGGCTTCAACATGGTCCCCTCAAACCCGTGTCGGTCTTCAAACCTGATATTCTAATACAGCCCCACGCTGCACCGCCATGTACCGCCTGCCGCACAATCTCGTGCCCGTCGGCGGCTTGGCCATTTCCGGCCCGATCCATGTCAATTTTCCGCCACGCCCGTTTCGAGACATCCTTCGCCAAGCCGAATGCTTTGCCGGATTCGTCCGAGCCCGAAATCGCCTTCGTCGGGCGCTCCAACGCCGGAAAGTCCAGTGCCATCAACACCTTGGTCGGGCATAACCGCCTGGCTTTTGTGTCGAAGACGCCAGGGCGCACGCAGCTGATCAACTTTTTCCGCCTGCCGTCGGGGGTGGCCTTGGTCGACTTGCCGGGCTTCGGTTACGCACAGGTGCCGGAGCCGATCCGCCGCCAGTGGCAAGATCTGCTGGAGAAGTACCTGACGCGGCGGCCCAATGTGATCGGCCTCATTCACATCATGGATTCGCGCCATCCGCTCACGCATCTGGATCGCCAGCTGCTGGACTGGTTCACGCCCTCCGGCCGCCCGGTGCATATCCTGCTGACGAAGTCCGACAAGCTCACCCGCGGGCCCGCGGCGCAGACGTTGATGGACGTGCGGCGCGAACTGGCACAGTGGGGGCCAGCGGTGACCGCGCAGCTCTTCTCCAGCCTGAAGAAGACAGGCATGGAAGAGGCTGAGCGTGTGGTGACCAACTGGCTCGAATCGCTGATTCCGGACCCGGACCAAGAAAAACCCCCGGCGGAAGGGGATTCGGGCCGGGGGTAGAACGCCTGGCAACAGGCACCCGCTCAGGGAGGTGAAGCGGGAGACGGTTGGGCACCATCCACTGTCTGTGATAGTCCATCCCCGCGAATAGTTCCTGAGAAAATTGCTCAACCTTTCTTCGCCAGAACCACAATGACCGCTGCGCAATCCCAGTTTCCGAACATCCGCATGCGTCGCATGCGCCGCGATGACTTCTCCCGCCGCCTGATGCGCGAGCATCGCTTGTCGGCCGACGACTTGATCTACCCGGTGTTTGTGCTCGAAGGATCGGGGGCGACCGAGCCGGTTGCGTCCATGCCCGGCGTATCGCGCGTGTCGCTCGACAACCTGCTGCGCGTGGCGGAAGAGGCGGTATCGCTCGGTGTGCCGGCGCTCGCGCTGTTCCCGGTGGTGGGGGCCGACAAGAAGTCGGCTGATGCGGCCGAGGCCTGGAACCCGGACGGCCTCGTGCCGCGCGTGGTGCAGGCGCTCAAGGCGCGTTTCCCGGAACTCGGCGTGATCACCGACGTGGCGCTCGACCCTTACACCAGCCACGGCCAGGACGGCCTGATCGACGCTGCCGACCCGCGCGGCTATGTGATGAACGACGAGACGCTCGCTGCACTCGAAAAGCAGGCGCTCTGCCATGCTCAGGCGGGGGCTGACGTGGTGGCGCCGTCCGACATGATGGACGGCCGCATCGGCCGCATCCGCGCCGCGCTGGAAGCAAATGGCCATATCCACACCCGCATCCTGGCCTACTCGGCCAAGTACGCATCGAGTTTCTACGGCCCGTTCCGCGATGCGGTTGGCTCGGCCGGCAATCTCGGCAAGGGCAACAAGTACACCTACCAGATGGATCCGGCCAACACCGACGAGGCGATCCGCGAAGTGGCGCTGGACATCGCGGAGGGCGCCGACATGTTCATGGTGAAGCCCGGCATGCCTTACCTCGACATCGTGCGCCGCGTAAAGACCGAGTTGCAGGTGCCGACCTACGCGTATCAGGTCAGCGGCGAGTACGCGATGCTCAAGGCGGCTGTGCAGAACGGCTGGCTCAACGAGCGTGCCTGTGTGCTCGAAGCGCTGCTGGCGTTCAAGCGCGCCGGGGCCGATGGCATCCTCACTTACTTCGCGCTCGACGCGGCCCGCTGGCTGAAGGAAGACGCGGCAGGCTAAAGCGGCGCCGACAAAAGACTCAGATGCTTCATGTAAGGCCGATGACACCGGGTGATCTCGACCCGGTGTTTGATTTGCAATGCCGGGCGCACACCCCGGATTACCACGAATCCCGCACTGCGCTGGCAAGCCGCTTCGAACGAGGCCGCAAGACCTGCTTCGTCGCCGAACGGGGCCACCATGCCGTGGCCTATCTGCTCGCCCACCCTTGGGCCGGGCCGCCGCCGGTGCTGCACCACCCGCTGTCGAAACTGGCGCAGGCCGATCATCTGTTTCTGCACGATCTGGCGGTGCTGCCGGAAGCGCGCGGCGCGGGTGCTGCCGCTGCGCTGATCGCAGCCCTTGAGAAGCAGGGGCGCCGCGACGGCTTTGGCGAGATCCGGCTTGTTGCGCTGGTGAACGCGGTGAGCTTCTGGCAGCGGCTTGGCTGGAAGCCGCTTCCGGGCGTCGTGCTGGACCGCAGCTACGGCGTGGGCGCGCGCGTGAAGGCGCGCGCCATTCCCGCCTGATCAGGCTTTCTTGTCGCCGGCCGGCGTGCCGGACGAGCGCAGATTGCTGACTTTCAGCAGCAGATCGAACCAGAAAGGCGCACCGAAACTCACGCTCAGCGCCGTCAGCAGGAAGCCCAGCAGCTTCAGCGCGCGTTCCAGCCAGCTGGTCTGGCGGAATTGCTTGAGGCACAGCCGGGTGGAATCCTCAACGCCGCGATCGGGTTCCGCGAGGCAGCTGTAGCCAACCGGCAGGCCGCGCTCGCGGCCTGCATCGAGCAGCGCGTTGAGTTCGATCTCGCGCTCACTCGCGATGCGCGAGGCTTGCGAACTGGCGAGCATCCGCAGCGCCGGGTCGTGTGCGAGGCTGCGCGCGACCTGCAGGGTGTCGACGTTCAGGCCGATCGATACGACAAGGCCGACCACGAACAGCAGGCGCTGCACATTGCGCTTGTACCAACCACCGGTGCGGTCCATCTGGCTGTCGAACCAGTCGCTGAGCGCCTTGCGCAGATCATCGAGCGATTTGCCGTTACGCATCGCAAGCCGAGACAGCGGCACCCCGACCGCGATGCCGCATTCGCCGAGGAAGGCGGCCGAGCGGGCAAATTCGGCCACCACCGGGTCCATGTTGTCGGGCATCGGCTTCTCGGCAAAGCCGCTGATGCCCATCGCGTTGGCGCGCGCCGGGATCAGATCCAGCACCGCCGCGACGAAGCGTTCGGTGGCGAGGTAGGAGGGGGCGCTGCGCTGGCCGTGGTGCACCGTATGCGACACAGCCGGGTGCTGCAGCAGGCGGCGATAGAGGGTTTCCTCGCCGAGCAGGTGGAACAGGCTGTTGCGCAGGAAGCGCCCGCGCAGCCCGCTTCGCGCCGCGAGCATCTCGACCACCGACGAGCAGAATACCGACAGCGCGGCGAACAGGATCGCCAGCCCCAGCACCACATCGAGCATCGTGAGCATCATGCGCGCACCTCCGGCCCGGCAAAGCTGCGGTCGGCATCGCTCGCCGAATGCAATTGTTCGCGTCCGGCGTGGGCGAGGTTCAGCGGCCGGTAATCCGGGTCGTTGCTCCACTTGTCCCATGCAGCGCTGTGCACCGCTTCGTTGAGCCCCTCGACGCAGATACGGCGCAGACGGCGGCGGGAGAACAGGCGGTAGAGGCCGCCGATGAAATCGCGCCACGCGTCTATCGTGGGTGCCAGGTACTCGCTGCCATCCAGGCGCAGGCGGCGCGGCGCGAAGTGGCCGCCGCCGGGCTCTTCCAGATGCTGGCGGAAACGCACGACCGGCGCCGCCTGAGCCGCCATCCATAGCAAGCTGATCTCGCACAGCGCGTCGTCTGGGTAGCCGCCGCCGACTTGCGCATGGCAGCCCGGGAACCAGACCTGCAGCACATCGGCGCCGTCGCGTGCGGAGGTCCACAGCACCGGTGCATAGTCGGCCCGATGTTCGTCGATCGCCAGGGCATGGCGCGCGATGCGCACATGGTCCGGCAATTGCGTATTGCCGAAGCGCAGCCGGGTGCGGCCGATCGGCGGCCAACTCAGGTTCAGCGTGGGCACGCCCAGCGCACCGACGGTATCCCAGACACCGAGAAAGTCGACCGGCACCGTCTCGCAACGCCAGTTGCCGGGCAGAACCGGCGGCTTGCGGGTTTCGCGCGCAGTCGTAACCGCATCGAGCGCGGCATCAAAGGCCGCTGCATCGCCGCCACGCAGCAAGCCCGGCGTGCCAAGCAGGGCGGCCAGCACCCGTGCGGTGTAGGCGCCGCGCGAGAAGCCGACGATCGCGATGCGGTCGCCGTCGCGGTAGCGCGTCGCCAGCCAGCGATAGGCCTGCATCACGTTGTCGAGCAGGCCGCTGCCAAAGGCGCCGCCGAAGATGCGTTCGTGCAGGCGGCGGCGCCGCTTGGCGGATTCCGGGATGCCGACGCCTTCGTCGTAGTAGGTCAGCTGTTGCTCGTCGCGCATCAGCTGTTCGAAGAAGCGTACGACGTTGGTACGCGAACCAACGTCGTTCCAGGTGCCGTCGAGGCAGACGACGAGCGTGTGGGCTTCGGAGTCGGGCATGAGGGTCAGATCACAATGGGCGCCAAATCTCTTGATGGCACGCCCGGCATGGATTTGCAAGCCTTACGCGGGCCTTGGCAGTGTTTATCGCACGAGGTGGGCGGCGCGACGCAGATCGAGGATGTTGCGCAGCTTCACGTCGACACAGGCCGGGTGGACGCTGCCGCGGTTGATCCACACCGTGCCCATGCCCAGTGCTTTGGCCGCGCGCAGGTTGGGCAGGGTGTCTTCAACCAGCACGCAGCGGTGTGCGGGCAGGCGCAGTGCGTGCAGTACGCGGCGGAAGGCGCGGGTCTGCGGTTTCGGTTGCAGGCCGAGCTGCTCGATGCCGAACACTGCCTCGAAACTGCGCTCCAGGCCGATGCCGCGCAGCACTGCATGCGCATAGGCCGCCGGCGCGTTGGAGAACAGCACCTTGCGGCCCGGCAGTTGCCGCAGGCGGCCGGCGAGTGCGCGGTTGAAGACGAGCATGCGGCGCAGCTGCGGAAACTGATGCGTCTCATGCAGAAAGTGTGCAGGGTCGGTGCCGTGGTTGCGCATCAGGCCGAGCAGGGTGGCGCCATAGCGATGCCAGTAGTCGACGCGCAGCGCGTCGGCGGCTGCTTCGTCGAGCTGCAGGTGGCGCATCAGGTAGTCGGTCATCGACCGGTTGATGTGCGGAAAGATATGCGGGCTGGCGTCGTGCAGCGTGTTGTCGAGATCGAACAGCCACACGCGGGCGGCTTGCGCGTAGCGCGTGCCCGCCATCAGCCGCCGCGCTCCGGCCGCGGTTTGAACTGGATCACCGGGCGGCCGTCCTCGCTGGTGCGTGGCGCCGCTTTCCAGGCGTGGCCGTAGATCACCTCGAAGCTCGCCGGCAGCCGGCCGTTCTGCCGCAATTGCTCATAGGCTGCGCGTGCGCGTGCCCAGCCGCCTTTGCCGGCAAGGCCGCGCGGGCGGGCCGCCGATACGTTGGTGGCGCCGGCGCGGCGCAGGTCGGCAAGCAGGCCGTCGAGATCGGCATAGGTCAGCGTGATGGTTTCCATATCCATCACCGGTTCCGAGAAACCGGCCTTGACGAGGCAGTCGCCCAGATCATGCATGTCGATGAACCGGTGCACCCGCTCGCCGGCGCCGGCTGGCATCACGGCGCGCAGTTCCTTCAGCGTATCCGGCCCGAGCGTCGAGAACATCACCATGCCGCCGACTTCGAGCACCCGGTGCATCTCGCGGATCGCAGGCATCGGGTCGGCCAGCCAGTTCAGCATCAGGTTGGACCACACCATCTGCACCGAGGCGCGTGCCAGCGGCAGCGCTTCCACGTCGCCGCAAATCAGGCGCGGGTCGGTGTCGCGTGCGGCGCCGAGCAGGCGCTGGAAGAAGCTGCGCTCACCGCGTGCCATGCGCACCAGCGGCAGCGCGTAGTCGACGCCGATGCGCTCGGCCTGCGGGTAGCGTTCGCCGAGGAGCGAGAAGTCCGGCCCGATGCCGCAACCGGCATCGAGCAGGCGGCGCGGTTCGTGGCGGATATAGGTCAGCCGTTCGGCCATGCGTTGCGCGACTTCGCGCGCAAGGAAGCCGGCCTCGTCGGCATGCGGCGCGCTGCGTGCGAAGCGGTGGCGGGCGGCGAGGCGGTCGAGCGAAAAATCCTGCGGGATCGTCATGGGGCGGGATTCTACCTGTGCCACGGCGGCCGCATCGGGCATGATCCGCCGCATGAAATTCCGCCGCCTGCCGCCCCTTGCCGTGCTGCACACCTTCGAGGTCGCATCGAGCCTGTTGTCCTTCAAGGATGCGGCGGCGGTGCTGCATCTCACGCCCTCGGCGATCAGCCATCAGATGCGGGCGCTGGAAGGCTTTGTCGGCCAGCCGCTGTTCCACCGCTACAACCGGCGCCTGGCGCTGACCGATGCGGGCGAGCGCTACCTTGCCGAAGTGCGCGCGGCACTCGAATCGCTGCGCGACGCGACAGACGATTTGCGCCGCGGCGCCGGCGTTGAACGCCTGACGATGTCGGTCGGCACCTTCATCGGCACCGAATTCGTGCTGCCGCGGCTGGCTGATTTTCAGCGCGCGCATCCGGAGATCGAGCTGCGCGTTGTGGCCGAGCAGGCAGAGCGCGATCTGCTGCGCGGCGAGGCGGACATCGCGGTGCGCCTGGCCTACAAGCCACCCCGTGGTGTGCATGTGGTGCCGCTGGCGTCGGTAGCGGTGCTGCCGGTCGCGAGCCCCGCGTTCGATGCGGCGGCGCTTGCGGATGACGCTGCGCTGCTGCAGATCGCGCAGCTGCCGTCGGCCTGGTCGGCGTGGTTCGACTGGGCGGGCTTGAAGCACGTCGCGCCGCGACGCGGGCCGAGTTTCGACAGCTACGGCTCCTTGCTGTCGGCCTGCGAACGTGGTCTCGGCGTGGGGCTGGGGGTCTTGCCGGTGGCGGCCGGATGGCTCGCAACGGGCCGCCTCAAGGCGCTGCATGCCGAGCCGATGCCGACGCCGTTTTCCTACCTGATGCTGTGCCGCCCTGCGGACGCCGAGCGCCCTGCAATGAGGGCCGTAGCACAGTGGCTGCAGACCCTGTTTGCCGCATGACTTCAGGCTGACATTGCCTCCCCGAGTCATCCATGACACCCCAGACTTCCTCGATTGATCCGCGTGCCTTGCTGCGGCAGATGTTCGACGCAGCGATCGCCAGCGCGCAGCCGGCACACTGTGTGCCGCCCCATTTGCCCGAACGCCCGCGCGGGCGCCTGATCGTGGTGGGGGCGGGCAAGGCTTCGGCCGCGATGGCGCAGGCGGTCGAGGCCCATTGGCACGGGCTGCTCGAAGGTTTGGTCGTCACCCGCGCGGGCTACGGCGTGCCCTGCACGCGCATCGAGATCGTAGAGGCCGCTCATCCGGTGCCGGACGCCGCCGGCCTGGCTGCGGCCGCGCGCATCCTCGACAAGGTACGCGGCCTCAGCGCAGACGACACCGTGCTGTGCCTCATCTCCGGCGGCGGTTCCGCGCTGATGCCCTTGCCGCTGAGCGGCGTCATGCTCGCTGACAAACAGGCGATCAGCCGCGCGCTGTTGAAGTCCGGCGTGAGCATCAGCGAAATCAACTGCGTGCGGCGCCATCTTTCCGCGATCAAGGGTGGCCGCCTGGCTGCCGCGTGTTACCCGGCGCGGGTCGTCAGCCTTCTGATCTCCGACGTGCCGGGTGACGACCCCTGCGACATCGCATCCGGCCCCACGGTGGCCGACCCGAGTACCTGCGCCGATGCGCTGGCGGTGTTGCAACGCCACGAGATCGCGCTGCCCGATGCGGTGCGTGCGGTGCTGGAATCCGGCCACGGCGAATCGATCAAGCCGGGCGACCCGCGCCTCGCACGCGCGTCGGCAACGCTCGTGGCGACGCCGCAGCGCGCGCTTGAGGCGGCTGCGGCCGTGGCCCGTGCGGCCGGCGTCACGCCGTACATCCTCGGTGACAGCATCGAGGGCGAAGCGCGCGAGTTGGGCAAGGCAATGGCCGGCATCGCGTGCCAGGTGGCGCAGCGTGCTCAACCGTTCAAGCCGCCCTGCGTGCTGCTGTCGGGCGGTGAGACGACCGTGACGGTGCGTGGCGCAGGCTGCGGCGGGCGCAACGTCGAATTCCTGCTGTCACTGGGCCTCGCGCTTGCCGGCGAGGCGAAGGTGCATGCGCTGGCGGGCGACACCGATGGCGTCGACGGCATGGTCGATATCGCAGGCGCCGTGCTCGCGCCTGACACGCTGCTGCGCGCCCGAGCGCTCGGCTTGCGGCCGCAGGCGAGCCTGGATGACAACGACGCGCACGGATTCTTCGGCGCGCTGGGCGATGCGGTGGTGACCGGCCCGACCTTGACCAACGTGAACGACTTTCGCGCGATCCTGATTCTCTGATTGGGCGTCGCGTGAATTGAGTTCATGCGACCGCGTGTTCGATCTCGTTTGTCGCCGGCTCGGGGGGCTTCCACACTGCGGGCATCCCCCAACAACCGAGCCACGGCCATGCAGACAGAAGAACGCCGCATCGAAGCGCCCGACGGTCACCCGATCGCGGTGACGCTGTTCCACCCCGACACGCCGGCCGGGCTGTCGGTGCTGATCGGCAGTGCCACCGGTGCGCCACGCCGCTACTACCGCAACTTCGCGCGCCACCTTGCTGCGCGGGGCTGCACCGTGCTGAGCTTCGACTATCGCGGTATCGGTGATTCGGTCGACCCGATGCTGCCCGGCAGCGCGCTGCGCTTCCGCGACTGGGGCCTGCAGGACATGCCGGCTGCGCTCGACCTGCTTCACGACATCGCCCCCGGGCACCCGATCGTCGCCGTCGGGCATTCGGCTGGCGGGCAGATGCTTGGGCTGCTGCCGAACAACGACCGCCTCGCTGCGGCGGTCACGGTTGGCTCGCAACTCGGCTACTGGGGCTACTGGCCAAGCTTCAGCTGGCGCTGGCGGATGCGCGCCATCACCGCGCTGAGCATGCCGCTCACGGTGCGCAGCTTCGGCCGCTTGCCCGGCATTTTCATGGGCGGCGTGTCGCTGCCTGCGGGCATTGCGCTGGAGTGGGCGCGCTGGTGTGGCCACCCGCACTACTACCTCGATGAGCGCGGAGCGCCGCACGCGACGACCTTCGCGCAGATGCGCACGCCGGTTCGCCTGTACGCAATTTCGGACGACCATTTCTATGCACCGGCAAGTGCGGTGGCCGCGTTGCAGCGGCGCTTCACGCCCGGCAGTGCCGAGCTGGCGCTGCGAGCGCCCGAGGATTGGGGTCTGCGTGAGGTTGGACACTTCGGCTTCTTCCGCGCGACGATGCCCCGCTCGGCCTGGGACGAAGTGATCGACTGGTTGGCGGCCGCGGCCCGGGTTCGGCTGCATGCCGATACCGCGTTTTCCGCGCCTGAGGCGGGCTCGCCGGGCTTCGCGTGGCAGCCTGGCGAGCTGAACACCGCGTAGCGCTGCACCTCGCTCGGTAAGCAGCGCACAGGCCGAGGCTTGGCCGGTGCGCCGCTTATCGGCGATGAGCATGCTGGACGGCGAGCGGGGATCACGGCGCGCTGCGGGCTCAAGCGCGCAGCGTGCGCTGCCGATAATCCGCAATACCACTGCCGCTTACGAATCCAGCGTCCTCACCTGATGATATTGCCCCCGGCCGTTCTCCGAACCCTGTTGCGTCTGGGGCTGTCGCTGCTCGCTGCGATGCTGTCGGCGCAGGCCTTGGCGGGCGTCGCCGACGACATCAACGAAATCGAGCGCGCCCATGGTGCCGACTCCGATGTCGTGATCAGCAAGATCGCTGGCATGGAGAGTGCGGCGCGCAAGTCAGGCGGGGTGGATCTGCGCGTCTTCCTTGCCGCCTGGGGCTACGCCCACGCGATGACCGGCGGGCGTGCCGTGGCCGAAGCGGCCGCGAGCGAACTGGAAGACCAGGGCGTGCGCACCAAGGACAACGAAACCCTTGCCGCCGCCTACACCCTGCGCGCCAATATCCTGGAACTGCAGGGCCGCACGCGCGTCGCACGCGACTGGGTGGCAAAGGCGGTTCCGCTGGCCCTGCACTCGTCTGATCTGTCGCTGCGCTATTGGGTTGCCACCAGCGCCGGCTTCGGCGCCTATCAATCCGGCGCGCTGGAGGAGGCGCTGGCGATGTTCCAGTCCGCCTTGAGCGCGGCGGAGGAGACGAAGGACGACCGGCGTCAGGCACAAACCCATATCAGCATGGCGTCGCTGCTGCTGACGCTGAAGGATTCGGCCGGGGCGATGCGGCACGCCGAAGCGGCTTTCCGCTTCGCTCAGGCGGGCAAGCAGTTCAGCCTTGCGGCGGAGGCCAAGGCACTGGAGGCCCTGGTGGCCGAGGCGCAGGGCGATACCGAGCGTCAGCGCAAGGCGACCGAAGCCTCGATCGCGCTGTCGAAGGATGTGGGTGGGCCGGCGGCGCAGCTGGGCGTGCTGCTGAATCTGTCGGACCTGAACCTGCGGGTGCGCAACTTTGCCGCGGCGCGTGCGCAGGCCGATCAGGCGCTTGCGCTGGCACGTTCCCTGAACGACGAACCGGGCCAAGCCACCGCCGAGTTGAACCTCGGCTTCGCGCTGATCGGACTTGGCAAGATCGTGGAAGGGCGCCGCATCGCCGAGCACGGCGTGGCCTACTACCGCAAGATCGATTCCAGGAGCGATGTGCTCGCCACGCTGAACCAGTACGGCGAGATCCTCGAGCGCGCTGGCGACGCAGGACATGCGCTGAAGGTGGTGCGCGAAGCGCAGGCGATCGAGGACGAGATGCTGCGTGGCGACCGCCAGCGCACCGTGGTCGAGATGCAGCAGCGCTACGAGGCGGAGAAGCGCAGCAAGGAGATCGAGCTGCTCAACCGCGACAACGCGCTGAAGACCGCCGAGCTGGGCCGTCAGCAGATGGCGCGCCGCTCTTCGTGGCTGCTGGCGGTGGTGCTGGCGCTGGCCTCGATCATCGCGATCCTGCTCTACGGCCGCGTGCGGCGTGCCAACCAGCAGCTCGCCGCGAAGAATGCGGATCTGGAATTCATGAGCAAGCACGATCCCTTGACCGGCTTGTTCAATCGACGCCACTTCACCAGCCTGCTCGAAGCGCTGCCGCCCGAACTACCGCATCGGCGCGAGGAGGATGCGGACGATCTGGTGCGTGCGGTGTTCCTGCTCGACATCGATCACTTCAAACAGATCAACGACAACCACGGCCATCGCGATGGCGACGCGGTGCTGGTCGAAGTCGCGCGCCGCCTGCGCGAAACGCTGCGCGACAGCGAAACGGTGGTCCGCTGGGGCGGCGAGGAATTCCTCGTGCTGGCGCCCGCGATCCGCCGTGCGCATCTCGACGAGTTGGCGACCCGCCTCTTGCACACCGTCGGCGCTGCGGCGATCTCGACCTATGGCCCCGCGCTGCGTGTCACGACCAGCATCGGCTATTCACCGCTCGAACTGCCGGGTGACCCGAGCGAGCCCGACTGGGAACGCGCACTGCATCGTGCCGACCTCGCGCTGTTCCTCGCCAAGCGGCGCGGCCGTAACCAGGCGATTGGTGTTTGCACCTTCTGCGACGCAGAGGCGATCGAACGCAACGACGATGCTGCGCTGCCGCCCTCGATTCCGGGGCCGGCGGTGGCCTGAGCGTAGCGCCGTCGATGTTGCGCGAGGCCTGGCAAGCGGTTGAGGCGTGGTTGGCCGACCACACCTGGGCGCAACTGATCCTGCGGCTGCTGCTGGCGGCCTTGATTGCATGGCCGCTGGTGCGATGGCAGGGGCTGGTCGGCCTTGCGCTCGCGCTGGTGCCGATGGCCGCGCTGATTGCGGTGCCACTCACGCTTACTGGCTTCGATCTGCTGCGCTGGCTGCGCAAGCGCCACCTCAAGCGCTGGAACGGGCGTTGGTACGCTTTTCACGGCATCCAGATCCGCCTTTTCGAACTGCCGGACCACACCTGGCTGTGCGCCGACGATGTGCTGCGCGCGCTGGGCGAGCCGGTGGACGGCGTGGTGCACGAACGCTTCCGCAATCAGTTCGGCGCGCTCGGCTATCGCGAGCCGCCGGGCGAGACCTTGATCTGCTTTTCGGAGGCTGCGCTGCGCCGCTTTCTGTCACTGCGCAACGATGCACGTTCGCGTGAATTCGCCCGCTGGCTGGAGCGTGACGTGCTGTTCGCCCATGAAAAACGGCGCCGTGAGGCGCCGTTTTCGTGATCGGCTTGTGGCCGCTTACACCGACTTCATGCCAAGGCGTTCCAGCAGCGAGCGGTCGCCTTCGACGTCCGGGTTGCCGGTTGTCAGCAGCTTGTCGCCGTAGAAAATCGAGTTTGCGCCGGCCATGAAGGCGAGCGCTTGGCCCTCATCGGTCATCTCGCGACGGCCCGCCGACAGGCGTACATAGCTCTTCGGCATCGTGATGCGTGCGGCGGCGATCGTGCGGATGAACTCGAACGGGTCGATCTTCGGCTGATCGGCCAGCGGCGTGCCCTCGACCGCAACGAGGCTGTTGATCGGCACCGATTCGGGCGGCGGTTCCATGTTCGCGAGCTGCGCAATCATCGCAGCGCGGCCGCGGCGCGATTCGCCCATGCCGACGATGCCGCCGGAACAGACGTTGATGCCGGCATCGCGTACCTTGTCGATGGTGTCGAAACGATCAGCCTGCGAATGTGTGCCGACGACCTTGCCGTAGAACTCGGGCGCGGTGTCGATGTTGTGGTTGTAGTAGTCGAGGCCGGCGTCCTTCAGTTTCTCGGCCTGACCTTCGCGCAGCATGCCCAGCGTGACGCAGGTTTCCAGCCCCAGCGCCTTGACCTGCTTGACCATCTCGATCACCGGCTCCAGATCGCGGTCCTTCGGGCCGCGCCAGGCCGCGCCCATGCAGAAGCGGCTCGCGCCGTTGGCTTTGGCGAGCTTGGCCTTCTCGACCACCTCGGCGACCTTCATTAGCTCTTCACTCTCGACACCAGTGTGGTAGCGCTTGGCCTGCGAGCAGTAGCCGCAGTCCTCCGAGCAGCCGCCGGTCTTGATCGACAGCAGCGTCGAGCGCTGTACGGCGTTCGGGTCGAAATGCTCGCGATGCACCTGGGCGGCACGGAAAACGAGTTCCATGAAGGGCAGATCGAACAGGGCCTGGACCTCGGCAGTGCTCCAGCGTTGGGCCGCCTTGGGCGCCGGCGCCGTGGTGACTGATTCGGTGACAGTTGCGGACAAGCTCATAGGGATGCTTCCTGCTGCGGTGTGACAATCACCGAATGGTCGGTGAAAGGCGAGAGCTGTGTCAAACGTGATTGTCGCGCTGCAGCAAGCATGGAACCGGGTCGGCGGCCGCCTGATGCCGCAGGCGTGCTTCGTTTGCGCAGCACCGGCGGCGGATCGGGTGCTGTGCGCCACTTGCAGCGCGGCACTATCGGCAGTCGCCAGCGAGTGCTGCCCGCGTTGCGCGATCGATTGTCCGGGGGGCGCGGTCTGTGGGCGTTGCTTGAGCCATCCGCCGCGTTTCGATGCGACACGGGCGGTGTTCCGTTACGCCTTTCCGGTCAGCGAGCTGGTGCAGGCGTACAAGTTTCAGGCGCGTTTCGGTGTTGGGCGCTATTTCGCTGAGCGGCTGCTTGCTGCGGCCGCCGGCCTGCAGGTGGATGCCGTGATCCCCGCGCCGCTGCATCCGCACCGCTTGGCTTCACGCGGTTTCAACCAGTCGGTGTTGCTGGCCGAGCCAGTGGCGCGAGCGCTCGGCGCACCGCTGTTGCGCGACGCGGTGCGCAAACTGCGGCGTGTGGCGCCGCAGGCCGGCCTGACACTGGAAGAGCGCCAGCGCAACCTGCGCGGCGTCTTTGCTGCGCAGCGTCGCTTCGATGGCATGCGTGTGCTGGTGATCGACGATGTGATGACGAGCGGTACGACGCTCGACGAACTGGCTGGTGCGCTGAAGGCGGCGGGTGCCGCGCGCGTCGAGGCCCTGGTTGTCGCACGGACCCCTGCAGGCCCTAACTGAAACTGAGCATCGCTCGGTCGGCTTCCGGCGTGATGACCCCGCGATGCAGCATGCTTTCGAACACGCCAGGGGGCACCGGCGGGCACCAGTAGTAACCCTGCGCTTCGGTGCAGCCCTCGCGGCGCAGGAATTCGACCTGCGCGATCGTTTCGGCGCCCTCAGCGATCACGTCGAGCTTGAGCGCCTCACCGAGCTGGATGATCGCGCGCACGATCGCGGCGTCGTCCGAATCGACTGGCACATCGCGCACGAAGCTCTGGTCGATCTTCAGGCGGTCCACCGCGAAGCGCTTGAGGTAGGACAGGCTTGAATAGCCGGTGCCGAAATCGTCGATCGACAGGCGCACGCCGAGGCCCTTGAGTTGCTGGATCGTCGATAGCACTTCGCCGGCGTTTTCCATCAGCAGGGATTCGGTCAGTTCCAGCTCTACACGATCTGGCTCATGGCCGGTTTCTTCGAGCACTTCGCGCACCATCGCGACGACGTTGTCGCGGCGGAACTGCAGTGCCGACATGTTCACCGCCATCATGATCGGCGGCAGACCCTGTTTTTCCCAAGCGCGCGCCTGGCGGCAGGCCTCGCGCAGTACCCAGCGGCCGATCGGCACGATGAGGCCGGAATCTTCCGCAATCGGGATGAAGCGGGCCGGCGAAATGAAGCCGCGCTGCGGGTGTTGCCAGCGCAACAGCGCCTCGGCGCCGACCACCATGCCGTCTTTCAACGACACCTGCGGCTGGTAGTACAGCGTCAGTTCGTTACGTTCCAGTGCTTGCCGCAATGCGTTTTCAAGCTGCAGCCGTTCGAGCGCATTGGCGTTCATCGCTTCGGTGAAGAAGCGGAAGGTGTTCCGGCCGCTTTCCTTGGCGTGATACATCGCCGTGTCGGCGTTCTTCATCAGGCTTTCCGGGTCGCGACCGTCGTTCGGATACACCGCGATGCCGATCGAGAACGAGGTGCCGATGCGGTGCGTGTCCACATCGAAAGGTTCGGCCAGCGAGCCGAGGATCTTCTCCGCCACGCGCGCCGGTGCGCGGGTGTTGGGCATGTCGTTGAGGACGATGATGAACTCGTCGCCGCCCTGGCGGCAGATCGTGTCCGAGTCGCGCACGCAGGTCCGCACGCGCTCGGCGACCTGTTGCAGCAGCCGATCGCCGGCGTGGTGGCCGAGCGAGTCGTTGATCATCTTGAAGCGGTCGAGGTCGAGGAAGAGCAGGCCGACCATCGTGCGTTCGCGGTGTGCGCGAGCGAGCGACTGCGAGAGTCGATCCTGCATCAGTGCGCGGTTGGGCAGGCCTGTCAGCGGGTCATGGTGAGCGAGGTAGGCAATGCGTGCTTCGTTGGCCTTGCGCTCGGTGATGTCGGAGAAGACCGCCACGTAATGCGAGATCTGCGCCTCCTGGTCGCGCACCGAACTGATCGATAGCCAGGCAGGGAAAGCCTTGCCGTTCTTGTGCGTATTCCAGACCTCGCCCTGCCAGAAGCCGTCGCGTTCGATGCTGCGCCAAACGCCTTCGAAAAAGCCGGTCTCGTGGCGGCTGCCGGTGACGTCTGGCAGGCTGTGGCCGATCACCTCGCGCACATCGAAACCGGTGACGGTGCTGAAGGCAGGGTTGGCGCGCACGATGTTGCGATCGGCACCTGCGACGACGATCGCTTCGACGCTGTTCTCGAACACCGACGCGGCCAGCCGCAACTCGGCCTCGGCCTGCAGGCGCTGCGTCATGTCGGTGATGGTCGTGACCACCGCGTGCGGGAAGGGGTCTTCATCGCGTTGAAGCGGTGAGGACTTCACCCACAGCGTGCGGATTTCTCCATTGCGGGCGCGGAAGGCCACCATGTCGGCGACCGGCTCGCCGGTGGCCAGCGCGCGCATCGGCGGCAGGGTCTCCGGCGCGCGCTCGGAGCCGTCGGCGAAGACAAAATCGATCAGCCCGGAATCGAGGCGGAACTTCGCCAGCTGTGCCGGCGAGATGTCGTAGATCTGCGCCACCGCGTCGTTGCACACCACCACGTCACCCGCGGCGTCGCGCATCACGATGCCCTCGTCGATCGAGCTGACGATCGTGCGCATGCGCGCTTCGCTCTCGCGCAGCACCGCTTCGGTCTGCTTGCGGCCGCTGATGTCCTCGATCACGACCATGTACTGGCTGGGGTCGCGTGACAGCGCGCGCACGACGCTGACCGTCATGGCCACCCAGACGAGCCCACCGTCGCGGCGGCGGATTCGCATTTCCAGAGCGATGACCTCACGCGCCGACCCGGCCAGCGTCACCAGCTGAGCATCGACGCGCGGTGCATCGTCCGGATGGAGGAGTTCGCGGAAGTCCATCTGCAGCAGATCGGCTTCCGAATAGCCGGAGATCTCGGTGAACCGCCGGTTCACGCGGGAGTAACGCCCGGCCAGCGAGCACATTGCGATGCCGACGGCGGCCTGTTCGAAGGTCGAACGGAAGCGTGCTTCACTGTCTTCCAGCGCGGCCTCGGTGGCTTTATGCACCGATAAATTGATCAGCAGGCTGCTGATACGGTCGATGCTGCCGTCGGGTTTGCGGTGCACCGTCCGCATGTCGCGCACGAAGACGGTCTGGCCGTCGGCGTGCAGCATCCGGTATTCGAGTTCGTGGTCGTAGCCCAGCTCGGTCTGGGCGCGGAAGAACTCGATGACGAAGCTGCGGTCTTCGGGATGGATGTTCTCGCGCCAGAACCCCGATTGAGCCCAGGCGTTGAGTGGAAACCCCAGCAGCAGTTCTGCCTGCGGCGATACGTAACTGCACAGCCCGGTGGCCGGATCAAACTCCCAGGCTACCGCGTTCGTACCCTCGATCGTCTTGCGGAAGCGCCCAGCCTCGGCGCGCGCCTCGTCCCGCAGCAGCTTGAGCGCTGCGGTGCGACGGCGCGCTTCAAAGGCGGCAACAAGCGCCAGCGCAGCGACAAGGCTGGCGATCACAGAGAACCACAGCCAAACGGCGCCATTCCCCGTATCGCCGGCAAAGGCCGGTGCTGCGGCGGTCAGAAGGCCAAGGGCGGGCGGGATGTGGCGTACAGCGTGCATGCGGCGGACGAGCCAAGCTCCCGGTGACGGGCGGACACCTCCGTTTACGGTCAGGGGGCGCAGAACTTGAAGGCGTCGCCTCAGCCGCCAGGCTTTGTGACCAAAAGAAAAGGGCCCCGCTTTGGCGGAGCCCCTTTGTTCAGCTGCCGGACGAAGCGGTTTGCTTACAGTTCCTTGGCGTGGCTTGCCAGGTACTCGGCGACGCCGGCGGTCGAGGCCTTCATGCCGGCCTTGCCCTTGTTCCAGCCCGCCGGGCAGACCTCGCCGTGCTCTTCCGTGAATTGCAGCGCATCGACCATGCGGATCATCTCGTCGACGTTGCGGCCCAGCGGCAGGTCATTGACGACCTGGTGGCGCACGACGCCGGCCTTGTCGATCAGGAAGGAGCCGCGGAACGCGACGCCGCCGGCGGCTTCCACATCGTAGGCACGGCAGATGTCGTGCTTGATGTCGGCAACCAGGGTGTAGCCGACTTGGCCGATACCGCCGTTGTTGACGGGGGTGTTCTTCCACGCGAGGTGGGTGAATTGCGAGTCGATCGAGACGCCGATCACTTCAACGCCGCGCTGCTTGAACTCTTCCAGGCGATGGTCGAAGGCGATCAGCTCGGACGGGCAAACGAAGGTGAAGTCCAGCGGGTAGAAGAAGATCACGCCGTACTTGCCCTTGAGGGCGTCCGACAGCTTGTAGTTTTCAACGATCTCGTTGTTGCCGAGAACGGCGGTTGCGACGAAATCCGGGGCTTGCTTGCCGACGAGAACAGCCATTTGATTCTCCTTGTTGAATGTCCGGGAAGCCGGGAGTCTTGCCGCGCGGAGCCCCGTGATGTGTCCGGTGCGAGCACCGGGCCGGGGGCCGCACTGCTTGCGGGCAGGACGCTCAGGCTTCCAAGTGGGTTGGGCGCGGGAGTATTCCCGACACCTTGAAGGGCGTCAAACCTTGCTGTAGCAAACTCTCATTCTAGACCGTCGGGCGCTCGGAAAAACCCCATGTCACCGAATCGTCATCTTCGGCGGGATTGCGCAACACATCGGTGACCCGCGCGGCCGGCGGGCCGCGCCGCGCCCAGGTGACGAGCGCCTCGATCGCCTCCGGTGTGCCGCGCACGAAGGCCTCCACGCTGCCATCGCGGCGATTGCGCACCCAGCCTGCCACATCAAGCCGTTCGGCCGCCTGCATCATCGACCAACGGTAGCCGACGCCCTGGACGACGCCGGTGATCAGCAGATGCTCGGTGCGCAGTGTCGTCACGCGAGTTTCCTCAGCAGTCGTGCTTCTTCCACGCCTGCCTGCAGCGTGTCGCAGAAGTGGTTGTCGCCGAGCCGGTCGGCGAAGCCGGAGCGGTGGATGATCGACAGCGGCTGCTTGTTGAGCCCGCACAGCACCAGATCGGCCCTGGCCTTGCGCAGATCGCGCAGCAGGTTGTCGAGCATCTCCAGCGCGGTAGTGTCGAGGTTGATCACCTTGTACATGTCGAGCACCACGATCGTGCCTTCGAGCTGCTTCACGTCGAGTTCGTCCTCGATCTTGCCGACCGAGCCGAAGAACATCGAGCCGAACAGGTGGAAGGCGGCGATCCCCTCGTTGCTGGCGCCGTCTGGCCCCTTTGCCGGCAGCGCGAGGCGTTCGACACCCGACAGTGTCTGCACCCGGTAGATGAAGAACAGGCTTGCCAGCACCATGCCGATCTCGACCGCCAGCGTCAGGTCGAAGATCACCGTGATCAGGAAGGTCGCCAGCAGTACCACGCGGTAGTTCAGCGAGTAGCGCCGCAGTTCGCGGAACTCATGCCATTCGCCCATGTTGACCGCAACCAGCACCACGATCGCCGACAAGGTCGCCAGCGGCACATAGGCAGCGGCCGGTGCCGCGATCAGCACCACCAGCAGCAGCGTGATCGAGTGTGCGATGCCAGCCACCGGCGTGCGCCCGCCACTGCGCACGTTGGTCGCGGTGCGCGCGATCGCGCCAGTGGCGGCGAAACCGCCGAACAGCGGTGCAGCGAGGTTGGCAAGCCCTTGCGCCATCAGTTCCTGGTTGGGGTCATGCCGGTCTTCGATCGCGGCATCGGCCACCCGTGCCGACAGCAGCGATTCGATCGCGCCGAGCAGTGCGATCGTGATCGCCGGCGAGATCAGTCGGCCCAGATCCGATAGCGTCAGCTCCGGCAGACTGATAGGCGGAATCGCCTGCGGAATGCCGCCAAAACGGCTGCCGATGGTTTCCACTGGCAGCTTCAGCAAGGCGTTGGCGGCCGTGGCGATGACCAGCACCGCCAGCGGGCCGGGCACCCGCGCCATCCACGTCACCCGTTTGGCCATGCGGTTCCAGCCCAGCAGCACGCCGAGCGAAGCGAAGGCGAGCACCACCGTTGGTACGTCGGCATGGGGGACCGCATAGAAAAGCGTGCGGACCTTGGCGAAGAACTCGGCCGGCAGGTTTTCGATCGGCAGGCCGAGGAAATCCTTGATCTGCGCGAGGAAGATCACCACTGCGATGCCGTTGGTGAAGCCGATCACCACGGTGCGCGGGATGAAGCGGATCAGGCTGCCGAGCCGCGCGAGCGCGAGGCCGACGAGGATCGCGCCGGCCAGCATCGTGGCGATCAGCAGGTTCTGCACGCCGTAGTGCGCAACGATGCCGTAGATGATCGGGATGAAGGCGCCGGTCGGGCCGCCGATCTGCACCCGCGAGCCGCCCAAGGCGGCAATCAGCAGGCCGGCAACGATGGCGGTCCAGATGCCTGCCGTGGGTGACATGCCGCTGGCGATTGCGAAGGCCATCGCGAGTGGCAGCGCGAGTACGCCGACGGTGAGGCCGGCCGAGAGGTCTTGCGTGAGTTGCTGCCGGTTATAGCCGGGCAGGGTGACGAACAGTTTCGGTTTGAAGTTGATCACGGTAAAGCGCTCCAATGCATTGACGGTAGGTGGGGTCATGCATGGCGCAGGCGCCGGGGCCGACCCGGTGCTGCGTGATCCAGCGTTTGGTACGGGTCAACGGCATCGCGTCACACCAGCTTCAGCCACATCGTGACGATCAGCGGAATCAGCATCGCCGCAACGAGGCCGTGGATGCCCAGCGCTAGCCCGGCGAAGGCGCCGGCTTCCGGGTGTTCCTGAAAGGCGCGCGCGGTGCCGATGCCGTGCGCCGCGGTGCCCAGCGCGAAGCCGCGCACGGCCGGGCGATGCACGCCGAAGTTGTCGAGCAGGCTGGGGCCGGCGACCGCGCCGACGACGCCGGTGAGGATGCAGAACACCGCGGTCAGCGAGGGCGGCCCGCCGATCTGCTCGGTGATACCCATCGCGATGGGCGTGGTGACGGACTTCGGAATCAGGGCCAGCAGCGTTTCGTGGCTGGCGCCCAACGCCCACGCGGTGAGCACCGCACTGGCTGCACCGGCCGCGCCGCCGCCGATCAGGCCCACCGCAAGCGCGAGGCGGATGCGCCGCATGCGCGACCACATCGCGGCCATCGGCACCGCGAACGCCACCGTAGCGGGGCCGAGCAGGAAGTGCACGAACTGTGCACCTTCGAAGTAGCGCTGATAGTCCTCGCCAACGAGCGAGATGCCGGTCGCCAGCAGCACGATCGTGATCGCGACCGGGTTGGCCAGCGGATGGTTGTTGAGGCGGCGCGCCAGTGCCAGCGCCAGCAGGTAGGCGCCCAGCGTCGCGCTCAGCGCGAACAGTGGCGAGGCCGATAGATAGACCCACAGCCGGAAGATGTCGTCGCGGATCGGCAGCACCGTCACGATTCGTCCTCCTGCGGCGACTCCGGCTCGGGCGCCAGCCGGTGCGCGACCCAGGCCGTGACGACCAGGCCGACCGAGGTGCTGACCAGCAGCGCGACGACAATCGGCAGCCATTCGGCCCGTAGCCGCGGCAGGAACATCACGACACCCACGCCGGCTGGCACGAACAGCAGCGCGAGATGGCCATGCAGCATTTCTGCCGTTGGCCGCAGCCGTTCGATCCAGTGCGGCCGGGCGCGCAGTACCGCGAAAAGCCCCAGCAGGCCGAGCACCGGGCCGGGGATCGGCAGATGCAGCAGGCGCGCAAGCCCCTCGCCCACCAGTTGAAATACGAGCAGGGCGAGCAGGCCTTCCAGCATCAGCGTGTCATCAAGGTTGGGTTGTCGATCCGTCCTGCGGCATTTGCTTCAGGACTTCGGCGAGCATCTTCACTGCAGCGACCAGGATCGTTGCAAGGCCGCCGAAGGTGAAAACCAGCGCCTGCAGCGTCGAGCCCGGAACGTTGTTGAAGAAGAAGCCAGGACCATGCACCAGGTAGCCGGCGCCCAGGGCGAGCGCCAGCACGCCCGCCACGTCCACCAGGGCCCACATCATGATGGTGGGCGTCGGGCGGACGCGGCGTTTGGGGCGGTTGAGCATCGCTGCGTGGCCTCAGCGGACCCGCATGCCGGGCATTGCGCCCGAATCCGGCGACAGAATGAACAGGCCCGGCGTGTTGCCGGTGTCGTCCGAGGCAGCGAGCACCATGCCTTCACTCATGCCGAACTTCATCTTGCGCGGCGCGAGGTTGGCCACCATCACCGTGAGGCGGCCGACCAGCGTGGCCGGGTCGTAGGCCGACTTGATGCCGGCGAAGACCTGGCGCGGCTTCTCTTCGCCGATATCCAACTGCAGCTTCAGCAGCTTGGCAGCGCCTTCGACATGCTCGGCCGAGACGATCTTCGCGATGCGCAGATCGACCTTGCCGAAGTCGTCGATGCTGATGAAGGGCTCGAACTCGTCAGCCTTCTTCGCTTCTTCCACCGCTTCGTGCGTCTGGTGCTGGCTGTGGCGCTGCGGTTGCTCCGGCGCGGCGGGCGGGATGTTCTCGGGCGGCGGGAACAGGGCCTCGAGTTGTTTCGGGTCGACGCGGGTCATCAGGTGCTCGTAGGGGTTGATCGTTGCCAGCAGGCTGGTGTCGTCCCAACGCGAGAAATCGCAGTTGAACAGACGGCCCACTTTGCCCGCTACGGCCGGCATCACCGGCGCCAGCATGCGGGTGAGGCGTGCGAAGGCGTTCAGCGCTACCGAGCACACGCGGTGCAGATCGGCTTCACGGCCTTCCTGCTTGGCGAGTTCCCACGGTGCGTTGGCGTTGACGTATTCGTTGGTGCGGTCGGCGAGCGCCATGATCTCGCGGATCGCCTTCGAGTACTCGCGCCCTTCGAGGAAGTCGCCAACCGGGCCGGCTGCCGCCGCGATGGCCGCCAACAGCGTCGCGCCTTCCGTGCCGAACTCGGTCGACACTTTGCCGCCGAAGCGCTTGGTGACGAAGCCGGCGCAGCGGCTGGCGATGTTCACATACTTGCCGATCAGGTCGGAATTGACCCGCGCGAGGAAGTCTTCGGAGGTGAAGTCGACGTCTTCGACGTTTGCGTTGAGCTTGGCGGCGATGTAGTAGCGCATCCACTCGGCGTTCATGCCGAGTTCCAGGTAGCGCAGCGGCGAGATGCCGGTGCCGCGCGACTTGCTCATCTTCTCGCCCGACACGGTCATGAAACCATGCACGAAGACGTTGTTCGGCACCTTGTAGGGCGTGCCAGCGAAATGCAGCATCGCCGGCCAGAAGAGGCAGTGGAAGTAGACGATGTCTTTGCCGATGAAGTGGATCTGCTCGGTCTGCTTGTCGGCGAGGAAGGCCGCCATGTCACCGCCGAGCTTGTGGAAATGATTCTTCAGGCTCGCGAGGTAGCCGATCGGCGCATCCAGCCAAACGTAGAAATACTTGCCCGGCGCATCCGGGATCGGAATGCCGAAATAGGGTTCGTCGCGCGAGATATCCCAGTCCGCGAGCCCGTCGCCCGATTCCAGCCACTCCTTGGCCTTGTTGGCGATCTGCGGTTGCAGTCGGCCGTCCTGTGTCCAGCCGCGCAGGAACTCGACGCAGCGCGGGTCCGACAGGCGGAAGAAGAAATGCTCCGACTGCTTGATCACCGGCGTCGCGCCGGACAGCGCCGAGTACGGGTTCTTCAGCTCGGTCGGTGCGTACACCGCGCCGCAGCTCTCGCAGTTGTCGCCGTACTGGTCCTTCGCGCCGCAGCGCGGGCACTCGCCCTTGATGTAGCGGTCGGGCAGGAACATCGCCTTGACCGGGTCGAAGAACTGCTCGATCACCTTGCGGTCGATGAAGCCGGCTTCGCGCAGACGCACGTAGATGTCCTGCGACAGTTCGACGTTCTCCGGCGAATCGGTCGAGTGCCAGTTGTCGAAGCTGATGTGGAAGCCGTCGAGGTACTGCGGCCGGCCCGCCGCAATGCCGGCAACCAGCGCTTGCGGCGTAATGCCCTCAGCCTCGGCCTTCAGCATGATCGGCGCGCCGTGCGCATCGTCCGCACACACGAAATGCACTTCGTGACCGCGCATTCGCTGATACCGCACCCAGATGTCGGCCTGGGTGTATTCCATGATGTGGCCGATATGGAAGGCGGCGTTCGCGTAGGGCAGGGCGGTCGTGACGAAGAGCTTGCGATGTGGCGCGGTCATGTGCGTTCCGGTACAGCGGGGAAAACGTGAATTCTAGCAAGCGGCGCGCGCTTCGGCCGCGCCAGCACTGGAATTCGTGGGTTTCATGCGCGAGGTCAGCGCCTTCGTCAGCGCTTGTTTGTGCTGCGGGGCGGCCGCTGCGGCGTGGTTTTGGCGATTGCGCGCGTAGAGTCGTCCGTTTAGCCGTGATAAACTTGAGCAAATCAGTCGGGTTTGCGCCCGGGTTTGTTCCGTTTCCAGCGAGTGCATCGATGAGTCTCAGCCAGCAACAGCTTCTCGAACACGTCGGCAGCCTGACCGACCCCAACACCGGCAAACCCTACGCCGCAGCCAAGGCCGTCAAGGCGGTATCGCTCGATGGCGGGCGTGCCAGGGTCGTGATCGAACTTGGCTATCCGGCCAGCAGCCAGTTCGCGGCGATTCGCGCGCAGATCGAGGGGGCGCTGAAAGCGCTGCCGGGCGTTGAATCGGTCGCGGTGGAAGTCGCCAGCCTCGTCGTGCCGCACACGGTGCAGGGCAATGTAAAGTTGCTGCCGGGCGTGAAGAACATCATTGCGGTGTCGTCCGGCAAGGGCGGCGTCGGCAAGAGCACGACCGCGGTGAACCTCGCGCTGGCACTGGCGAGTGAAGGCGCTCGGGTCGGCATTCTGGACGCCGACATCTACGGCCCGAGCCAGCCTCAGATGCTGGGTCTGAACGATGCGCGGCCCGAGAGTGAAGACGGCAAGACCATGATTCCGCTGCAGGCTCATGGGCTGCAGGCGAATTCGATTGGTTTCCTGGTCGATGTCGAGCAGCCGATGGTGTGGCGCGGGCCGATGGCCACGCAGGCGCTGCGCCAGCTGCTGATGGACACCAACTGGGACGAGCTCGATTACCTCGTGATCGACATGCCGCCGGGCACCGGCGACATCCAGCTGACGCTCGCGCAGATCGTGCCGGTGACCGGCGCCGTGATCGTTACCACACCGCAGGACATCGCGCTGCTCGACGCGCGCAAGGGCCTGAAGATGTTCGAGAAGGTCGGCATCCCGATCCTTGGCATCGTCGAGAACATGAGCATCCACGTGTGCTCGAACTGCGGCCACGCCGAACACATCTTCGGCGCTGGCGGTGGCGAGAAGATGTGCGCCGACTACGGCGTGCCCTTCCTCGGTGGCCTGCCGCTGGATATCCGTATCCGCGAGCAGACCGATTCCGGTACGCCGACGGTCGTTGCCGATCCGCTAGGGCCGCTGGCGGATGCCTACCGCGGCATCGCGCGCAAGGTGGCGATTTCGATCGCAGAGCGGCAGCGCGACATGCGCTTCAAATTCCCGAACATCGTGGTGCAGAACACCTGAAACGAAAAACGCCGGCACAAGCCGGCGTTTTCTTGTGGGCGTGGCGAGCTCAGCGCACTGACACCCACCAGACGATCAGCGCAATCACCGCCGCGCCGCCCAGCAGGGTCGCGATCAGGCGGATGCGTGCGCCGCCGTCACCAACCGGTGCCGACGATGGTACCGGGGTGTCGCTGTCCGGCCCCATCACCATGATCGTTGTCGCGGCATGCTGGTTCGGCATCACGGTGGGCGGATCCGGCAGGCGGTTGACGCGCTGCGGTGGCGCGATCGGTGTCACCGTTGCCGGGCCGGTGGTATGGCGCGGCAATTCCTGCATCCGCGCGGCGGCGCGCTGAGGCGTCGGCCGATAGTAGTCCGGCAGCTCTGGCGGCGCTTCGTCCGCGGCCGGTTCGTCGTTCGGCTCAGCGGTCAGCGACTGGATCGACTCCAGGTAGGTGGCGACCATGCCGTGTTCGGCAGCCGCGTCGGTCGGCATGTCGGCCAAGGCTTCGGCTACCTCGCTTTGCGGCGCGACCGGCTTGCGTGCCGCAGGCGGCACGATCATCGTCGGCATCACCGAGTGCGTGGCGGTATCGACATGGCGGGCGTCGAAGGGCTGTTGAATGCCTTCGCTGCGCTCAAAACCGGCTTGCGTAGCGCCGACGATGGCCGGGCCCGCCAGATGCGTGCGCTCGGGGTCGAACGGTTCGGCAAGGCCCGCGCTGCGTTCCGGTTCCGGCGGGGCCATGTAGGACGGCGCGGGTGTGTCCGGCAAACTGACCGGCGCCAGCACATCATCCGCGGCTTGCGGGGCCGGTGCGCTGGCGATGGCCGCGGCGGCTGGCTGAGCTGCGGGTGCGGCAGGCGGCGTCGCAACGGCCGGAGCGGGTGCTGCGGGCGCCGCGACAGCCGGTGCACGCGCTGGTTCAGGCATCGGCTCCGCATAGGCTTTCATGCCGATGCGTGCGAGCACCGCGACATAGCGCTGCGCGCTGACCGGGTCGAGCCCCTTTTTCAGCACCGCGAGACGCCCGGAGAACATCAGGCCGGCTTGTTCGATTGTGGCGCCCAGCCGCTCGGCGGCAATCTGCATGACCTGTTCACGGACATGCCCATCGAGCACCTCACCCCGGAATGTGATCCGGTAGCGCGTTTCCATCGGGATACCTGGCCTTTCGGTGTAGTCGGTTGTGCCGGCGGGGGCCGGAAAAGCGTGAATGATAGACGGGTAGCGCAGACCTGGCTGCCCGGCTGGTGTGACGAATCAGAATTTTGCGTTGGGGCGACGAATCGTGATGTGCCATCCGTCACTGCCACGCAGACCTGCGTCCCATATTCCGCCCCAGCCAACTACTTTTCCGGCTTGACGGAACACGGGCATCGCTGCGCGCCACCAAGGCGGGATGCCGGCGCTGCGCGCGAGCGTTTTGAGATCGCGCGCCGGGCGTGTCGGATCCGGCCGGAGCCGCTCACCGCCGCGGCGGGCCGAGAGCATGAGGGAACCGGGTTGTACTTGCAGGCCGTTGCTTGGCGTCGGCGCGAAGTGCAATTCGACGTCGCCCCAGCGAAGCAGGGCTTCGCCCTGCCAGACGCAAGCGGGCCCGGCTGCCGGCAGGCTCGCGCACTCGAACCACACGTTGTCGTCCTCGACGCACAGTGCCCAGGCGCCAAACCTTGCGCGCCAGGGCCCCGCGGTGGTGCGCAACTGGCGCTGGGCCTCGGCGAGCTGATCGGTATCGGGCGCCGCATAGCCGTGGGCGGCGAGCCGTGACCGCAGCAGATTTCGAAGTCGGGCATCGCTCAGTGCAAGCAGTCCCGTACGCGACAAGCCACCTTCTCGGGCGAGTGCTGTGTGGTCGATGCTCGCGAGTTCGTCGAGCAGGCTGGCCGCTTCATCGAAGTGCCCCGTGGCGCGGGCAAGAGCCGCCTCGGCGCCGGGAAAGCGGGCGTTCAGCGTTGCGAGCACTTCGTGGCGAATGAAGTTGCGACTGAAGTGTGTGTCGGCGTTGCTTGGGTCTTCGATCCAGCTCAGATCCGCGGCCTTGGCCCAAGCGTGCAGCGCCGATCGTGGCGTGTCGAGCAGCGGGCGCAGCAGGCCGGGTCTGCCGCCGCGTAGATCCGCTTCGCGCATGGCGGCTGCGCCGGGCACGCCGCAGCCGCGGCAGAGCCGGTGCAGCAGGGTTTCCGCCTGGTCGCCACGGTGGTGGGCGAGCACCAGCCAGTCGCCGCCGAGGGTGCGCAATGCCTTGTGGCGGGCGTCTCGCGCCGCGGCCTCGACGCCGCCGCCGTGTGTGACATCGACGCTGACCTGCAGCGTGGTCAGCGGCACCGCGAGCGCCTCGCACACTGCGGCGCAATGGGCGGCCCAGCCGTCGGCAGCGGCCTGCAGGCCATGATGCACATGCGCAGCGCGCAGCGTTAGCCCGAGCGCAGGCGCGACGCGGGCGAGCAGGTGCAGGAGTACGGTGGAATCAAGACCGCCGCTGAAGGCGGCGGCGAGCGTCTGGCCGGGCTGCGTGATGCGCGCCAGCCGGGCTTGGACGTGCGCAACAAGTGGTTCAAGAAGCGGCACGGCGCCCGGTTGGCCGGGCGCCGTGGGCCGCTCTGGATCAGGCAACCGCCTGCTCCTTGAAGCGGCCGTAGCCCATGATCTTCTGATAGCGCTGTTCGAGCAGTTCGTTGGTCGGCAGATCGGCCACCTGGCGCAGTGCGTCGGCCAGTGCGCGCTTGAGGCTTTGCGCCATGGCACGGTGGTCGCGATGCGCACCGCCGACCGGCTCGTTGATCACCTTGTCGATCAGGCCGAGCGACTTCAGGCGCGATGCGGTGATGCCCATGGTTTCGGCGGCGTCTGATGCCTTGTCCGCGCTCTTCCACAGAATCGATGCGCAGCCTTCCGGCGAGATCACCGAATAGGTTGAGTACTGCAGCATCATCACTTGGTCGCCGACGGCGATCGCGAGCGCGCCGCCCGATCCGCCTTCACCGATGATGGTGGCGATCAGCGGCACTTTCAGTTCCGTCATCACGTAGAGGTTGCGACCGATCGCTTCGGACTGGCCGCGCTCTTCCGCATCGATGCCCGGGTAGGCGCCCGGCGTGTCGATGAAGGTGAAGATCGGCAGGCCGAACTTCTCGGCCAGTCGCATCAGGCGCTCGGCCTTGCGATAGCCCTCGGGGCGCGGCATGCCGAAGTTGCGCATGATCTTTTCTTTGGTGTCGCGGCCCTTCTGGTGGCCGATCACCATGCAGGGCGTGCCGTTGAAGCGTGCCATGCCGCCGACGATGGCCTTGTCATCGGCGAAGCTGCGGTCGCCGTGCAGCTCCTTGAAGTCGGTGAACAGGTGCTGCACATAGTCCAGCGTGTAGGGGCGCTGGGGGTGGCGCGCGACCATCGCGATCTGCCACGGCGTGAGCTTGGCGTAGATGTCCTTGGTCAGCGCCTGGCGCTTGACTTCAAGGCGGGCGATTTCCTCGGAGATGTCGACCGCGGAGTCGTCCTGTACGAAGCGCAACTCTTCGATCTTGGTTTCCAGCTCCGCGATCGGTTGCTCGAAGTCGAGGGCAGTGATTTTCATGCCATACCGCTTTTTGAAAGGTGGGCGATTGTACCCGATGGGCTCGCAGGGATATTCCGTTACTGCTGAAGCAGTTGATTTGGCGCCCGCTCAGGACGTGGCGACCTGATAGCAGCGGATTTCGTGGTCCGCACCGCGTTCGATCAGCTCGCCAGGCAGCAACTTCAGCGCTTTGTTCTGCCCCAGCAGGAACAGCGGAGCGCCGGGCCTCACGCCCGGCAGCGGCACGGCAAGGCGGATCGTGGCATCGCGCTGCAGGGGATCGAGCAGCAGCACGCGCACATGCTGAGCGCCGTCGTCGGCGTGCGCGGCCATTGGGTGCCACGACATCACTTCCACGCCGATATGCAGGGTGTTGTCCGACAGATGCTGCATGCGCCGTACGATGCCGGCCAGCCAGCGGGTGCCGTCGTGCGAATGCAGGCCCAGCAGGGCGCCGACGCGCAGGCGACTGCGTTCATCGACCGGCAGCGTGAGGCCGATACCGTGCAGGCTGGCGTCGCGCTGCTCCCACTGGCTCATGGGGGCGCTGGCGTTGCCGGACAGCAGCTCGGCCAGCGGCTCAAGCCCTTCGATCACGTGAAGCTGGCCGGGCAGGGCGTGGCGCCGGTGGCGCCGCACTGGCGGCTCTTCGGACCAGTGTCGCGCGATGTGGCGCAGCAAGGGGGCAAGGTAAGGCGCGTCGTCGGCTTCGATGCCTAGGGCGGGCGGCAGCGTACCGCCGCGGACCAGCAGTTCCATCTCGAACAAGGTGTCCAGCGTGGCGCCGCCACTGAAGTAACGCACCGTCGGGCTGGCCTGGGGCGGTCGCGCCATCCGCATCGGCGCCTGGCCGAGCGACGGGTCGACCCAGAACACGCTGTCGCGCTCCGGGGTGTCGGTCAGGCGCAAGGTGCCCAGCACATAGTGAATGACATGGCCCGCGAGCAGGATCTGGCGTTCGTCGAGCTCATCCATTGCCGCGGTGGCGAAGGCCACTGTGCGCAGGTACTCGCGTGCCGTGGTCGTTTCGGTCTGGCGGTTGCTGCGCAGCCGCACCGGCTGGTCGAGCAGGCCGTGCTGTGCGGCGGCCAGATAGGCCTGACCACAGCGCCGCCAGTGGCCCGGATCGTAGGGGCCATAACGCAATGCGTCCCAGCGCTGGGCGGCGCTTGCGGCACGTAACAGACGTACTGCCACGTCGGCCGTCAGTTGCACATAGGGTTTGCGGCCGTTGCCGAGCAGCCGCAGCAGATCTTCGTAGCGTTCGCACAGCAGGCGCAGGAAGCTGCGCGTGGCGAGCCAGCGCGCGGTGGAGCTCGGCGACCATTTGAGGCGGCTCTCGACATAGCGGTCGGCCAGCGCGCGGGCGTGCGGCTGCATCGCTTCGTCGAAGCTGACCAGCAGGCGCAGCAAGGCGGTTGGGTCGCTTCCTTCGTCCGGGGCGCCGACGGTTTCCAGCCAGCCCGTCGCCTCGCGCAACGCATCATCGGGCGTGTGCGCGCCGATTTCCGTGACCGCGCGCTGCAACTCGCGCAGATCGGCCAGGGGGTGCTCCGGATTGGATGGGAATAGCTTGAGCATGCCAACTCTATGTGAACTCCGTCACGATTCTACGCTGCGGGCGGCGCGCTCACTATCTTGTTCTTGCGCCGGCTTGCACGCCTCACCACCGGTACAATGACGGCTTTTTTCGGCCGGGCTTTACCCATGCGGCAGTATCACGAACTCATGCGCCATGTGCTCGAACGCGGTCACCACAAGTCCGACCGCACGGGCACTGGCACCCTCTCGGTCTTCGGCTGGCAGATGCGTTTCGATCTGGCCGAAGGCTTTCCGCTTGTCACCACAAAGAAGCTGCATCTGCGCTCGATCATCCACGAACTGCTGTGGTTCCTGCAGGGCGACACCAATATCCGGTACCTCAAGGACAACGGGGTTTCTATCTGGGATGAGTGGGCCGACGAAAACGGCGAACTCGGTCCGGTGTATGGCAAGCAGTGGCGGCGTTGGGAAACCGCGGACGGCCGCGCCGTCGACCAGATCACGCAGCTCGTAGAGGGTTTGAAGAAGAATCCGGACTCGCGTCGCCATCTGGTGTGCGCATGGAACCCGGGCGAGGTGGACAAGATGGCCTTGCCGCCGTGCCACGCCTTGTTCCAGTTCTATGTGGCGGACGGCAAGCTTTCGTGCCAGCTGTATCAGCGCAGCGCCGACATCTTCCTCGGTGTGCCGTTCAACATCGCCAGTTACGCGCTGCTCACGCTGATGATCGCGCAGGTCTGTGGCTACGAGCCGGGCGATTTCGTGCATACGCTGGGCGACGCGCATCTGTACTCGAATCACCTCGACCAGACCCGCCTGCAGCTTTCGCGCGAATTACGGCCGCTGCCGACGATGCGCTTGAACCCCGACGTGAAGGATCTGTTTGCCTTCCGCTTCGAAGACTTCACGCTCGAAGGCTACGACCCGCATCCGCATATTTCCGCTCCGGTGGCTGTGTAATGACCAAGCTTGCCCTGATCGCCGCAGTTGCCCGCAACGGAACGATCGGCCGCGACAACGCGCTGCCGTGGCGCCTGCGTGACGATCTCAAGCGTTTCAAGGCGCTCACGCTCGGCCACCCGATCGTGATGGGCCGCAAGACCTGGGATTCGCTCGGCCGCCCCCTGCCGGGGCGGCGCAACATCGTCGTCACGCGTCAGCGCGATCTGAAGCTCGAAGGGGCCGAGATCGTGCATTCGCTGGACGAAGCGTTGGCGCTGTGTGGCGAGGTCGAGCGTGCCTTCGTCATCGGCGGCGCGCAGCTTTACGCCGAGGCGCTCCCGCGTGCGGACGAGCTGTGTCTGACCGAAGTGCAGGCCGAGGTCGAGGGCGATGCCCATTTCCCTGACTGGCGTGACGCCGGCTTCACGGAGGTTCGCCGTGAGGGTCATCCGGCCGACGAGGCCAATGATCACGCGTTCGAGTTCGTCGACTACGTGCGTACCTGATGCCGCCACGCGAGCGTGGCCAAGCAATTAAAAAAGGACCCGCCGGGTCCTTTTTATTGGTCTCGTCAGCGCCGCTGCTGCAGCAATGGCTCCAGCAGATCGGACGCGCCGCCCCAGAAGATCTCGATGCCGATACACAGCAGCACGAAGGCGGTGAGGCGCAGCATCACGGTGGTGCCGGTCTTGCCGAGCAGGCCGACGATGCGATCCGCAAAGCCGTAGCAGAGGTAGATGATGATCGCGACGATCAGCACGGCGAGCAGCGCGCCGAGCGGTGCGGCGATCGGGCGTTTGCCGCCCTGGTACACGCTTGCGCCCAGCGTCAGCGCAACCGCGATCGAACCGGGCCCGACGGTGAGCGGGAAGGTATGCGGATAGAAGGCGCGGCTCTCGGCCACCGGGCGGGTCCATTCAATATGCGAGCTGGCGTCGTCGT
Source organism: Niveibacterium sp. (assembly GCF_041909475.1). Taxonomy (NCBI): domain Bacteria; kingdom Pseudomonadati; phylum Pseudomonadota; class Betaproteobacteria; order Rhodocyclales; family Rhodocyclaceae; genus Niveibacterium; species Niveibacterium sp. The sequence goes on from NZ_JAYRDJ010000002.1 coordinate 94,940, forward strand.
GGTGAGCGTCGTCGGTCTGCAGCATCTTCCAGCCGATCGAGGCAACCAGCATGCCGCCGGCCACCCTCACCGTGGCGGCCGAGATGCCGAAATACTCCAGCACGTAGGAGCCGATGAACATCGCGGCAAGCAGCAGCAGCGACGCATTCCATGCGACCTGGCGGGCGAGGTAGCGGCGGGTGTCGGCCGATGCGCCGCGCGTGAGCAGCAGGAAAATCGGCGCGCCGCCGGGCGGGTTGATGATCGGCAGCAGCGCCGCGAGGATCAGTGCGGTGTTCTTGACGGCGTACTGAAGGATATCGAGCATCGGGCCGGCGCCAGTGAGGCAAAGCGCGATTGTGCCGCAAGCCGCCTTACTGCGGCGCCCAGCGGCGGCGGAACAGCCACGCGGCGGCCGTGCCCCAGCCGACACTGTGCGCGAGCAGCGCGAACACCTCGGCCGAGATCGCAGAAAACGGCGCGCCGAGCTGGTTCACCGCCAGTGATGCCTGGATGCCAGGCGTGCAGGGCAGCAGCCAGCGTAGCGTCGCGATCGGTTCGGGCAGGGCTTCGGCCGGCCATGGGAAGCCGGACACGAACAGCATCGGAATCGACGAGAACAGCAGCAACTGCATGCCCCGCTCACGCACGCCGAAACACTGCCCGAGGCACAGGCCGAAGGCGCTGGAGGCGAGTGCGAACAGGCTGGCGACGAGCAGCATCTCGGCCAGCCGGGGTGCTTGCGGATAGCCCTGGAAGTGGAACACGAAGCCGAAGTAGTACAAGGCGTTGAGCAGGCCGATCAGGGCAAATGCGGCCCACAGCCCGAAGAAGCCGGACCACGGTTGAGCCTGCAGACGTGTCGGCAGCGGTGCTTGCCCAGCGCGCCGTTGTTCGGCCCACAGCCCGAGCAGCAGCGATATGCCGATCACCAGCGTTTGCTGCACGATCAGCGGCGCCACGCCGGGCACCACGTAGCTGCCGTAGCCCTCATCGACGTTGAACACCGGCCGTGCGATGTAGTTCACCGGCAGCGCGGCGTCGATCGCCTGTTGCGTCGAAGCGCCGTGGCTGGCAAAGCGGCGCACGTCGATGCCGGCCGACACCGTGCCGGCTGCTGCCGCAAAGCCACTCAGCACCGTCTTGTTGATCAGCGCGTAGGCGGCGTTGCCGGCAATCTGCACTTCGGTGCGCTTGCCGCGTTGCACATCCGCCTTCAGGCCGGCAGGAATCAGCGCGACGCCCATCACTTGGCCGCTGGCGAGCGCCGCCTGGGCGGCCGGCAGGTCGCGCCCCACTTGCAGCACGTCGAGCTGCGGACTCGCCATCGCGAAGCGGACCAGCTGGCGCGACAGCGGTGAGTCGTCCAGATCGACGACTGCGACCGGCACCCGTTCGACTTTCTCACGTTCGTAGGGCAAGGGGTAGAAGAACGAATACGCCACGCAGGCACCGAGCAGGAGCAGCACCGCGCCGAGGTCGGCGAGTACCGCACGCCAGGTGGCGAGCATGGCGCGGAGGAAGCTCATCGCGCCCCCCAGCGTTCCGGTTGCACGGCAACGCGTTGCAGCGCCAGCAGGCTGCCGACTGCACCTACCACCAGCATCAGCAGCAAAGTCGCAAGCGGCGTTGCGGACGCGGCGAGCGGTGCGCCCATCAACCATTGCTGGTTCTGCAACTGAATCCACCACGTCAGCGGCAGGATCGCCGCCCACGCCTTCGCGGCGGCAGGCATTGCGATCAAGGGGAAAGCCTGGCCGACGTAGGCGAAGGCGGGCGCGGTGTAGAAGCCGACCACGCTGAGCGCGCTACGCAGGTTGGCGGTTGCGGCGGCCACCATCGCGCCCAGCAGCAGGTAGGCCGCCACCATGACCAGCATGCCGGCGATCAGGATCACCCGCGATGTGTTCGCCATCTCACCCCGCAAGGGGCCCCAGGCGAGCAGGAAGGCGACGCCCCACGCACTGAACACGGCAAAGGCAGGCAGCAGCTTGCCGAGCAACGCGCTGGCGTGCTGCCCGTCCGCCGCAGCGAGCCAGGCTGGCAGGCTGCGGTCGCGGATCTCGCGGCCGACGACGCTCGCACCCACCACCATGATCAGGATCTGCAGGATCGCTGGCACCAGCGCGCCGCCGAGAAAGGTCTGGTAGTCGGTCGATTCGTTGTAGAGGCTGGTGAGCCGCAGGCTGATCGGCTGGGCGCTGTCGCGTACCGCGATCGCGGATTCACCGCGCTTTTCGCGCGCGACCATGCGGATGCCCGCACCGAAGGTCAGCGTTGCGGCCTGCACATCCTTCGCCAGAATGCCGGCCGCGGTGGCGAACTGGGCGTTGAAGAAACACAGCACGTCACCCTGTTCGCCTCGTTTGATGCGTCGCTCGAAGCCTTCCGGAATCTCGATCACGCCGTACAGCGAACGGGTGCGCATTGCCTGCATGGCGGCCGCATGGTCGGCGGGCGCTGCGGTGATGCGCATCCCAGGTGCGGCATCGATCAGACGCGCGAGCTGGCGTGACAGCGGCGAGTGGTCGGCGTCGATCAGGCCGACCGGTAGATCGCGGATCTGGCCTGCGCTGAAGATCGCGGCGATCAAAAGGCCGGTCAGCAGCGGCAACCACAGCAGCAGCGCCTGGTCCCAACGGTCGCGCGCGAGGTGTGATAGCTCACGCCGCAAGCTGCGGCGGAAGGCCGGAGCCGTCATGCCTCAGGGGCGTACGATCACGCTCATGCCGGGCCGCAGCTCGGGCGGTGGCACAAGCGGTTTGGCTCGAACTTCGAAGGTACGCAGATCGACGCCCTGCGTGCCGCGCACATTCTTCCAGGTGGCGAAATCCGGCAGCGGCGCCAACCAGGTGACTTTCATCCGCAGGGTCTTTCCGAGTGCCGGCAGTTCCGCGTCGAATTCGGCGCCTTGCTTGAAGCGTGCGAGCTGGTCTTCACGCACGTTCAGCAGTGCCCAGCTGTCGCTGCGGTCGACCAGCGAGATCACCGCAAAGCCCTGCGGTGCGATTTCTCCGGCATGGATCTGTACTTTCGCCACTTCGCCCGCGGCCGGCGCAAGGATGCGTGTCTCGCGCCGATAGGCCTGCACCTCGGACATTGCGCCGGCTGCCTGCCTGGCCTGCGCGGCGGCGGCGGCCTTGTCTTCGCTGCGTGCGCCGTTGCGCGCCATGTCGTACTGCGCCCGTGCCGCGTCGGCCTGCGCGCGGGCGGCGTGGGCCTGCGTTTGTGCCTCGTCGTGCTTCTGCTGGGCGATGAGGCCCTCACGGTACAGCGACGCAATGCGCCGGGCCGTGGTCTCGGCCAGCTCCGCCGCGGCGACCGCGCGTTGCCAGTTGAGCTCGGCCATGCGAATCTCTTCGCTGCGCGCGCCGGTCTGCGCCTTGGTGCTGACGGACTCTGCGGCATCGTGCGCCGCGGTGGCCTGCGCGAGCTTGGCATCGAGTTCCGGGCTTTCGAGTTCGAACAGTGCCTGCCCGGCGGTGACGCGCTGGCCTTCCTCCACCAGTACGCGGGCGACCCGCCCAGGCACCTTGCTCGCGACATCAATGCTGCGCGATTCGATCTGGCCCTGGATCGGCAAGGGGGCCGGGTGGGTGGCGGCCCATACGCCCCAGGCAACAAGGCCTAGCGCGGCGAGCCCGACGGTGGTGGCGGCAAGTGATCTGGCGTTCATGGCTGGCGGCCCGCGGTAAGGGTGGGGCGTTCGATACGGATGTCGGCGTGGGCGGCGTATTCGTTGAAGCGCTCACTCTGGCCGCTGGCTTCGAGCAGTTCGGCGAGGGCGACGACGTAATCGCGCGCGGCCTGGGCACGGTCGATCTCTGCACGCGACAGCGACAGCCGCGCGTCGACCAGATCGAGCGAGGTGCTGAGCCCTTCGCCGAAGCCGCGTTCGCGCAGCTGCACGTTTTCCTTCGCGAGCGCGATGCTCGACTCGAGCAGCAGATAGCGCTGGCGTGCCTGTTCCAGCTCGCGCCAGCGCTTTTCGATCAGCGTCGAGATGTCGTCGCGCGCTTGCTCGGTGTAAGCGGTTACGCCTGCACTCTGGCGCTGGCTCGCCGCGATCATGCTGCTGCGGTCGAGGCGGTCGAGCAGCGTGAAGCGCACGCCGACGCCGACGATCCAGTCCGGCTCGACCGGTGTCAGCACTTCCTTGTTGAGCTGATAGCTGCCGAATGCGAACACTTCCGGCAGCAGCGCCGAGCGGGCGATGGTTTCGAGTTGCGTGGTCTGCTGGCGCTTGGCGTCGAGCAGCGCGAGCCCCGGATGCGCGGCAAGCCCCTGCTGGGTCCAGCGCTCGATCGGCTCGACCGGCGTGCTGCGTACGAACAGCGGTGATGAGGGGACCACGTCCTGTGTCGCGGCGAGCATGCGGTTCAGCGCGATCTGCGCCAGTGTGCGATCGTCCTGCGCCTTGAACAGATTGCGCTGCGCCTCGTCGTAGGCGACTTGCGCATGCAGCCGGTCGGCGCGCGCGATCAGGCCGGTCTTCTCGAAGCGCTCGGCCTGATGCAGGTGCTGGGTGAGGGCGTCGAGCACCGCAGTGCGCACCGCCACCGCGTGTTCGGCAAGTTGCAGGCCGTAGTAGTACTTCACCAGTTGCGTGGTGAGCGCTTCCTCGGTGTGGCGCAGTTCGGCGCCAGCCTCGGCGGTACGCGCGGTGGCGAGATCCTGCGTGGCGCTGATCTTGCCGCCGGTAAACAGCGGCCAGTTGAAGCCGAGGATCGGCCGCACGCCTTCGTTCTTGTACTTGTAGTCGAGGGTGGCGGGCAGCGCGGGCAGCTTGACACCCGTAGCGCCACCGATCGCCCCGACCGCCTGATTCAGCGCGCCGGTAATCGGCGCGACGTCGACTTCGTAGTCGCGCTCCAGCTTCGAGTACGCCACGGTCGCGTTCACCTGCGGCAGTGACAGCGAGCGCGTGGCTTCGGCCTCGAGTTCGCGGGCTTCGCGGTTCAGGCGTGCCGCGCGCAGCGTGCCGGATTTGTCGGTGAGACGCAGCTGGGCGGCTTCAAAACTCATCGGCTCAGCCTGCGCGCAGGCGAGGCCGACGCCCAGCACCAGGGCGGTGACGGGGCGCAAGGAATGGGCGCGGAGAAGGCGGCAAGCGAGGGCGCTGGCGGGTTTGAACACGGTGTTTTTTCGGTTCAGCGGAAGCGCATGGTAGCGCTCACGTTACTGCTCAGGCAATTACGAGTCCAGCTGGAAAGCTGCAACTTTTCAGCGCCTTCTCATGTTTGCCGTGCTGGCGGGGCGTACGCAACGCAGCGCCCCGCACATGCTCGGAGTGTTCAGCGGCCCGCCGGCTCCGCGACGAACACTTCGATGCGTCGGTTGCGGGCGCGCCCCTCGGCGGTGTCGTTGCTCGCCAATGGGTTGCGTTCGCCACGGCCGTCGATGCTGATGCGGTTGCTGGCCACGCCGCGGTCGGCAAGATAGTCGCGGGTGCTGGCGGCGCGGTTCAGCGACAGCGGGTCGTTCACCGCGTCGGAGCCGGTGTTGTCGGTGTGGCCGATGATGCGGATGTGGGTTGCGCGGTTCTCGTTCAGCGTCGTCGCGAAGCGGTCCAGCACCGGGCGCATGTTCGGTTTGATGTCGGCACGGCCGGTGTCGAACGAGAAGTCGCCCGGCACTTCCAGCTTGAGCTGGTTGTCACTAGTTTGCGAAACCGCCACACCCGTACCTGCGGTGGCTTTTTCCATCTCGCGCTTCTGCTTTTCCATGTGCGAAGACCAGATGTAGCCACCCGCCGCGCCCACCGCTGCGCCGATCGCGGCGTCGCGGCCGATCTTGTCGCTGCCGGTGACAGCGCCGATGATTGCGCCCGCTGCGGCACCGCCGAGCGCACCCAGGCCAGTGCCCTTGGCTTTCTCCTGCGAGCTTTCGTCCATGGTCGCGCAGGCACTTAGCGTCAGGCTCGCTGCGGCGAGCAGGCAGGCCAGTCGGGTGATTTGCATGGGGCTCTCCAATCAGCTGGATCAATCGCCGAATTTTGCGCCCGCGCCGGCGGAATCGTATCCGCAAAAATGTGAAAAGCCGCTTGCGCGGCTTTTCGGGTGTGGTGATTCGCGCGGTGTCAGCCCTGGCGTACGCAGTCCACGTAATACTTCTTCTTGCCGTCCACCACTTCGCTGACGAGGCCGTGCACATCGGTCTCAAAGCCGGGGAAGCGTTCGTTGAATTCGCGCACGAACTTCAGGTAGTTGCAGATCGTCGCGTTGAAACGCTCGCCCGGAATCAGCAACGGGATCCCCGGCGGGTAGGGGGTCACCAGCATCGCGGTGATGCGGCCTTCGAGTTCGTCGATCGACACGCGCTCGATCTCGCGGTGCGCCATTTTCGACCACGCGTCGGTCGGCCGCATCGCCGGCTCCATGTCCGACAGGTACATCTCGGTCGTCAGGCGAGCGACGTCCTTGGTGGCGTAGAAATCGTGGATCTGCTGGCACAGATCCTTCAGGCCGATCTTCTCGTAGCGCGGCTGCTTGGCGATGAATTCCGGCATCACGCGCCACAGCGGCTGGTTGCTGTCGTAGGCGTCCTTGAACTGCTGCAGCTCGGTCACCATGGTGTTCCAGCGGCCCTTGGTGATGCCGATGGTGAACATGATGAAGAAGGAGTACAGGCCCGTCTTCTCGACGATGATGCCGTGCTCGGAGAGGTAGCGCGTGAGGATGCTCGCCGGGATACCCCAGTCCGAGAAGTGGCCCTCGACATCCAGCCCCGGCGTGATGATCGTCGCCTTGATCGGGTCCAGCATGTTGAAGCCTTCGGCGAGCTTGCCGAAGCCGTGCCAGTGGTCCTCGGCGCGCAGCATCCAGTCTTCGCGCAGCGCCATGCCGTCGTCGGCGAGGTAGTCCGGGCCCCAGACCTTGAACCACCAGTCCGCGCCCCATTCCTCGTCCACCTTGCGCATGGCGCGGCGGAAGTCGAGCGCTTCGGCGATCGACTCCTCGACCAGCGCGGTGCCGCCGGGCGGCTCCATCATCGCAGCCGCGACGTCGCACGAGGCGATGATCGCGTACTGCGGCGAGGTGGAGGTGTGCATCAGGTAGGCCTCGTTGAAGCTCGCCAGATCGAGGTGGCGGTTCTCCGAGTTCTGCACCAGGATTTGCGAAGCCTGCGACAGGCCGGCAAGCAGTTTGTGCGTCGATTGCGTGGAGAACATCATCGACTCCTTGCAGCGCGGGCGGTCCGCACCGATGGCGTGGTAGTCGCCGTAGAAGTCGTGGAAGGCGGCGTGCGGCAGCCAGGCTTCGTCGAAGTGCAGGGTGTCGATCTTGCCGTCGAGCTCCTGCTTGATTTCCTCGACGTTGTAGAGCACGCCGTCGTAGGTGCTCTGCGTGATCGTCAGCACCCGCGGCTTGGCGTTCTTGTCGGTGATGAAGGGGTTCCGGGCGATCTTCTTCTGGATGTTCTCCCAGCTGAATTCGCTCTTCGGAATCGGGCCGATGATGCCGAAGTGGTTGCGCGTCGGCATCAGGAACACCGGAATCGCGCCGGTCATGATGATCGAGTGCAGGATCGACTTGTGGCAGTTGCGGTCCACCACCACGATGTCACCCGGCGCCACGGTCGAGTTCCACACGATCTTGTTCGACGTGGAAGTGCCGTTGGTGACGAAGAACAGGTGGTCGGAATTGAAGATGCGCGCGGCGTTGCGTTCCGACGCGGCAACCGGGCCGGTGTGGTCGAGCAGCTGGCCCAGTTCATCGACCGCGTTGCACACGTCGGCGCGCAGCATGTTCTCGCCAAAGAACTGGTGGAACATGCGGCCGACCGGGCTCTTCAGGAAGGCAACACCGCCGGAGTGCCCCGGGCAGTGCCACGAATACGAGCCGTCGGCGGCGTAATGCACCAGCGCGCGGAAGAAGGGCGGCGGCAGGCTGTCGAGGTAGGCGCGGGCCTCGCGCACGACGTAGCGCGCGATGAACTCCGGCGTGTCCTCGAACATGTGGATGAAGCCGTGCAGTTCGCGCAGCACATCGTTCGGGATGTGGCGGCTGGTGCGCGTTTCGCCGTGCAGGAAGATCGGGATGTCCGGGTTGCGGAAGCGGATCTCCTGCACGAAGGCGCGCAGCTCGCCGATCGTCTCTTCCGCTTCGTCCGAGGTCAGCTCCTCGTCATCCACCGACAGGATGAAGCCCGAGCCACGGCTTTGTTGTTGCGCGAACGAGGTCAGGTCGCCGTAGCTCGTGACGCCGAGCACTTCCATGCCCTCTTTACCGATCGCCTCCGCCAATGCACGGATACCGAGGCCCGAGGCGTTTTCCGAACGGAAGTCCTCGTCGATGATGATGATCGGGAAATCGAAACGCATGGCGGATTCTCCGCGAAGCCAAAAGAGAAAAACGGGGCCGGTGCGGTGGCACCCCCCGTCGGAAAGGCGCGAATGATAACAGCGTCAGGCTGCAGGGGAAGTGGCTTGGTGCGGCTTGTGTCGCAGATGCAGAAAACCGTGTCGTGCTCGTGCGGAAACCGCTTTCAGATCAATTGCTTGCGGAATTCGTCGATACGGCGCCGAGAACATATCTGCTGATCCAAAACAAACGGCCCTGCGAAAAGGCAGGGCCGTCCGGGGTGCGCGAGCGCGGGGCTCAGATCTTCGGCAGCGTTACGCCGGTCTGGCCGAGGTACTTGCCGCCGCGGTCCTTGTACGAGGTTTCGCAGATCTCGTCGCTCTCGAAGAACAGCATCTGCGCGACGCCTTCGTTCGCGTAGATCTTCGCCGGCAGTGGCGTGGTGTTCGAGAACTCCAGCGTCACATGGCCTTCCCACTCGGGCTCGAGCGGGGTCACGTTCACGATGATGCCGCAGCGCGCGTAGGTACTTTTGCCCAGGCACACCGTCAGCACCGAGCGCGGAATGCGGAAGTACTCCACCGTGCGGGCCAGGGCGAACGAGTTCGGCGGGATGATGCAGTAGTCGCCGGTGAAGTCCACGAAGGTCTTGTCGTCGAAGGCCTTGGGGTCAACGATCGTCGAGTTGATGTTCGTGAACACCTTGAATTCGTTGGCCACGCGCACGTCGTAGCCGTAGCTCGAGGTGCCGTACGAGACAATCTTGTTGCCATTGACCGAACGCACCAGTTCGGGCGCAAACGGCTCGATCATGCCGTGCTGTTCCGCCATGCGGCGGATCCACTTATCGGATTTGATGCTCACGGTTCGAGCTTCCAGCGAAAATTTAAACCGCCCATTCTACCTGTCCGCCCCGGTTTCGGGACGCCGACACCGGCGAAGGGCCGGCGCGGCATGCCGACATGGGCTCAGAGGCTGGTTTTCTCGGCTGCGGCCTTGTCTTCCGGCGCTGCGTCCTTGGGTGCGGCTTCGTCCTCGATCTTGTAGCTCGGGTCGCCGGCCCAGCGGGTCAGATCCTTTGCGAGCGCCACAGCGCAGCGATCCAGGATCGAGCAGGTGCCCTTGAAACCACCCCACATGCCGCCGGTGGACCAGCGGTTCGCACGCGTCTTGCGGACGACCTTGCCGTTCTCCAGCAACTCGACGTACACCGTGATTGCCTTCGGGCCGCTCCAGCCGCCACCGCCAACGCCCAGCACATGCGAAACCTGCATGCGCATGACCTGAGCGCCATTCGCTTCGGCTTGGGTGCTGATGGGGCTGCCGCCACCGTACTTCTTGTTAAGCGCCGAAGTCATAGCGCGCGAGACTTGTTCTTCGGGGCGGCACTCGTCCTTGACCTTCTGCACGATGCTCGAGTCTTGCGTGTAGGTCACCGGCGCCAGCAGCACGACGCGGTCAGCGGCGAATACAGGGCTTGCCAGCGTGCTGGCGATCAGTACGGAGAGGATGCGTTTCATTGAGGGAGCCCGATCGAATCTGATGGTGTAGAGAGCGCCTGCGCCAATGCGGTGTCGGCGTAGGCGGAAAGCGCTGAACGCTAGCATGAGTCGCTCCGTGGCACTGTGAGATCCGTCTTGTCGCGATGGCGCATGCGCGCCAAACTGGCGGCCCTGCCCGCATGGGCTTCGTCTCCCGGACGTGCCGAATGGCTCCGACCTATCGCGTTTTACCCCTGTATCTGTTGCTTGCACTGAGCGTGCTGACGGCTTGTGGTCGCAAGCAGGAATTGGCGCCGATGCCGGGCGACCTGGCAGCGGCGCCCGCCGCCTTGAGCAAGCGCGCCGATGCGGGCGAGGCCGCATCGGCTGAGCCGGCGCAGCAGCGTTACCTCGCGCTGACGCATCGCTACACGATCGAGTCGGCACCGCAGCGCATGCGGGCGGTGATCGATGCACACCTTCAGCGCTGCCGTGAGCTGGACTGCGTGGTGCAAAGCGAGAGCTTCAGTTCGCCGGCGAACGACTCGCTGCCCAGCGGCCGCATCGCGGTGCGGGTTGCTCGCAAGCAGGCGTCGGCCTTCGCGGCGGGCCTGGCCGGGCCGGGTGCACGGGTGCTGCGGCAGGTTACGGACACTGAAGACCGCACCCTGCAGGTGGTGGACGTCGAAGCCCGTATTGCGAACCTGCAGCAACTTCGCGAACGCTTGCGGGCGCTGATGGGCGATGTGCGCAGCGGCGTGAAGGAACTGGTTGAGATCGAGCGCCAGCTTGCCGAGACCCAGGGCGAACTCGACAGCCTCGCGGCGCAACGCAAGGTGCTGGCGCTGGAGACGGATCGCGAGTTGTTCGAGATCGACTACCTTTCACAGCGCAGCGCCGTGGAGCGCGGCATGCTGGACCCGGTGCGTGACGCGCTGCTTGGCGTGGGGCACACCGTCGCGGGCAGCCTGTCCGCCCTGATTACCTTCGTTGCCGGTGCGCTGGTCTGGCTGCTGCCGGCCTGGTTGCTATGGCGCTTCCTGCGATCCCGCCGCCAGCACGACCAAGACTGAATTGAACCGGATTCCCAGTGAGGATGTTTCATGCTTGAACTGCATTACTACCCGAGCAACGCGAGCTTGGCACCGCACATGCTGCTGGAAGAGCTTGGCGTGCCTTACGCGCTGCGGCTGGTCGATCGTACGCAGGGCGCGCACAAGTCGCCCGAGTATCTGAAGCTCAATCCGAATGGTCTGATCCCGGTGCTGGTGGATGGCGATCTGGTGCTGTACGAGAGCGCCGCGATCTGCCTTCACCTCGTTGATACGCATCCGGGCGCCGGGTTTGCACCGGCGTTGGGCACCGCGCAGCGCGCGCACTTCTACAAATGGATGAGCTGGCTCACCAACACCTTGCAGGCAGCACTGATCATCTACTACTACCCGGAACGCTGGGCTGACACACCGGAGGCGGTGGCGCAGGTGAAGGCGCATGCGGAGGCGCGAATCGGCGACCAACTCGATCTGCTGGATGCCGAATTCGCGCGCCATGGGGGTGATTGGCTGCTCGGTGAGCACATCTCGGCGGCGGACTTCTTCGCGCTGATGCTGTGCCGCTGGACGCGCGGCTTTGCGCGACCTGCGCGCAGCCTGCCGCATCTGGGCCCCTTCATCGAGCGCATGTTCGCGCGGCCGGCGGTACGCCGCGCGTTCGAACAGGAAGCGCTGCCGCAGCCATGGGCATGAGCATGCAAAGCGGCCGCGGCGTGGCGGCGCTGTACTTTGGGGTGATGCTGGCCTTCGTGGCGTCGGCGATCCACCCGCACGACTACCCGACCTGGTTGCTCGAAACCCTGCCGGCGATGATCGCCCTGCCGCTGCTGTGGGCCACGCGCAAGCGCTTCCCGCTGACGACCTTGCTCTACGTGCTGATCGCGCTGCATGCGCTGGTGCTGATCGTGGGCGGAACCTGGACCTACGCCGAGGTGCCGGCCGGTTTCTGGGTGAAGGACTGGTTCGGGCTGTCGCGCAACCCCTACGACAAGCTGGGCCACTTCATGCAGGGGCTGGTGCCGGCGCTGCTGGCGCGCGAGATCCTGCTGCGCAAGGGCTACCTGACGCATCGCGGCATGGCGGCCTTCCTGTCGCTGTGCGTGGCCGAGGCGATCAGCGCCTGGTACGAGCTGATCGAGTGGTGGACCGCGCTGGCGCTCGGGCAGGGGGCAGACGCGTTTCTCGGCACCCAGGGCGACCCCTGGGATACCCAGTCCGACATGTTTCTCGCCGGCATCGGTGCCGCAGTGGGGCTGTTACTGTTGCGCCGTTTGCACGACGCGCAGATCGCGAGACTCGGTTAACGCCCGGCCCGCGCTTCAGCGGCCGTCGAGCGTCGCCATCAGCCGTTCGATGAGGGCGTCGCGCTCGGCGTTTTTCTGTGCATCGACGTCCTGCCGTTCACGGTCGTGGCCAGCAAGGCTTTCGACCGCACGCTCGATGTCCAGCATCACCACAGGCGCGCCGCAGTACGGGCAGTTGCAGTCGCGCAAGGCATGCAGCGGCGCACCGCATTGCCGGCATGCAACCGCCATCAGTCGGTTCGGCTGTGCGAGATCCGCCTCGGCCACGTTGCGCAGCAGGCCTTTCTCGGCGAGGAACTGCGCGTGCGTCACCGCATGGCCGTCCGCCTTGCGGCAACGGAAGTGGATCATGCGGCCGTAGCGGCTCATGTTGTGGATGCGCTCGAGCGGGCCGCTGCAGCGCGGACACTGCAGGCGCTCGCCAAGCGGCCGTTCGGCAGCCGCCTCGCTCGCAGCGATCAGGCGGAAGAGTTCCAGCAAGCCGTCGTGCGTGAGGTTGGCGGTTTCCATCTGGTCGAACCAGAGCAGCCGGCAGGCGGCGCAATGGTCGATCTCGACGACGGCGCCGTAGTGCGCGGCGAGTGACAGCCGGGCCATCTCGGCGGCGCAGTTGGGGCAGCGGGCGACAGTGCTCATGTTGGTTTGCGCAGCGGGCTCAGCAGTTGCGACAGCTCTACCGCCGAGCGCACGCCCATCTTGTCGAAGATGCGGGCGCGGTGGACTTCCACCGTGCGCATCGAGATGTCCAGCGCGTCGGCGATCTGCTTGTTGAGCTTGCCTTCGAGGATGCGGCTCATCACTTCCTGCTCACGCGGTGTCAGCGCAGCCAGCCGCGCTTCGAGGTTGGCGCGCGAGCCCTGGTCGGCGCGATTGCGGGCATCGAAGGCGAGCGCTTCCTGCACCAGGTCGACCAGCTCGTTGTCGTTGCAAGGCTTTTCCATGAAATGCCATGCGCCGCGCCGAAGGAGTTGCACCGCGGTTGGCACATCGGCGTGACCGGTGAGGAAGAGTACCGGCAGCGTCACGCCACGGGCGAGCATCTGCTCGAAACACTCCGGGCCGCTCATGCCGCCAAGGCGCACATCGAGCACCACGCAGCCGCGCATCGAGGGCTCCAGCGCGGCGAGGAAGTCTTCGCCGCTCGCCCAGGTGCGGCACGCGAGGCGGCGGCTTTTCAACAGCCACGCGAGCGCGTCGCGGATGGCTTCGTCGTCATCAACGATGTGTACCAACGGTTCCATGTCAGGCTCCGGCGGCCCGCATAAGGGCCGGACTGCAGATGATCAATGCGGCGCTGCTTGCCATCCTAGACCTTGATTGGCAGCGCCAGGTGGAAGAGCGTACCGCCCTCCGGGTTGGCTTCAAACCACAGCCGCCCGTGGTGCAGTTCGGCGATCGAGCGGCAGATGTTGAGCCCCATGCCCATGCCTTCCGCCTTGGTGGTGAAGAGCGCTTCGAACATGCGCTCGCCGACTTCCGGTGCGATGCCGCTGCCGCGGTCGGCGACCGTGACGCGTATCCAGCCCTCCACCAGCGCCGTGCGAACCGTCAGCGCCCGGCGGCCGGGTGGGGTGTCGCGCATCGCATCAAAGCCGTTGCGGATCAGGTTCACCAGCACCTGTTCGAGCATCACGGTGTCGGCATGCACGGGGGGAAGATCCGGCGTCAGCTCACTGACCAGCAGCACCGCGCGGCGGCGTGCTTCCGATTGCACCAGCTCGAAGGCTTCCTTCACGGCGGCGTTGATCACCGCGGGGCGGAAGTTGGATTCGCGTTTGCGCACGAAATCATGCACCCGCCGGATGATCTGCCCGGCGCGCGTGGCCTGCTGGGCGAGCTTTTCGATCGCGGTTTCGATTTCGCTCTGCGGCAAGCTGCCGCTGCGCAGCGCGTTGAGCGCGCCGGTGGCGTAGCTTGTGATGGCGGCGAGCGGCTGGTTCAGCTCGTGCGCGAGGGATGAAGCCATTTCGCCCATGGTGACGAGGCGGGCGTTGGACTGCAGTTTCTCCTGCTGCTGGCGGGTCAGTTCTTCGGCGCGGCGCCGTTCGGTGATGTCCAGCACCGAGCCCATCCAGCCGGTGTGCTTGCCGTCGGCGTCGATCAGCGGTGCTTCGTAGATCAGCACGTCGAACTTTTCGCCGTTCTTGCGCCGGAAGCGCAGCTCCACGCCCTGCGAGGGGGCGTCGCCGGCGAGGATGCTGTCATGAACGGCGCGGGTGCGGTCCAGCTCGTCCGGCACCCAGTAGGGCATCGGCGGCGCCATGCCGACCAGTTCCTCGGCGCTCCAGCCGAACATGCGGCAGAAGGCGGGGTTCACGTAGGTGATGCGGCCGCTCAGGTCGCGCGCGCGCAGGCCGGTCAGCAGCGAATCCTCCATCGCCTGGCGCACCGCCATTTCGCGCCGCAGCGCCTGTTCGGCCAACTGCCGCCGCCGCATGTGCCGGCGCAGCATCCAGAGGCTCCACACGGTGGCGGCGGCGAACGCGATGACCGCGCCGGCGAAGGCGAGCGGCACCAGCCGGGTGCCGCTGCGGTAGCCTTCAACCTTCAAAGCGAGCCCGTGGCCGGGCGGATCGAAGGGGATCTCGTAGCTCAGTTCCGCCGCGAGCGGGGCGACCTGCGATTTGGCCGCAACGACGGTGCCGCGCTGATCGAGGATGGAGAGCCGGTAGCGTTCCGAAAACCACCACGGCACCTGCGTCGACAGCATTTGCTGGAAGCTGTAGACGGCGACGACGTAGCCGACGAGGCTGCGCCCGTCGTGCCATGGCGTGGCGACGGCGAAGCTCGGCTCGCTTGGCGGGCCGGGCAGGTAGGCGTAGCCCGAGCGCCCGAACGCGCGCGAGATGTCCGCCGCTTCCTGCACCAGCTCCGGGTCTTCCGGCCGCAGCTCGGGCGGCCATGCGCCGCGTGCCGACAGTCGTGCGTCCACCCACAGCACACGCACCACGCCGCTGTCGCCGCCGGCGAGCTGGCGCAGCCGAGCGATCGTTTGCTCGCTTGGCGCTGGGGCCGCGAACAGGTCGGGCGCCAGCTGGCGCAGCACGCCTTCGTTGCGTTCAAGCTGGAAGCGCAGGTTCTGCTCGATCCAGAGCACATCGGAGACGAGTGTTGCGCGCTGGTCCTCTCGATCCTGCCGCAGCGTGAGCGCGACGAAGCCGGCGATGCCTGCCACCAGTGCGATCAGCGCGAGTGCGGGCAAGCGCCAGTACCACTCGCTGCTGTGATGGGATGGGGCTGCCGGCATGCTCATCGCGTCAACTCCCTGGGTGCTCAGTTCGCTCGCGCGGCCGGTTCGGCGAGCCGCCCCTGATACAGCGCCGCGACCATGTCGCTCTGCGTGACGATGCCGACCAGCCTGCGTTCGTCGTCGATCACCGGGATGTGGCTGTGCCCGCCACCCGACAGGAGCGGCACCAGGGTAACGAGGTGCATGTCGGGGTGTGCAGTCTGAACCGGACTGCTCATCAGCTGGCCGACCACTTCGGGCTTGTCGGACGTCATGCTCGCGGTGCGCCGGATCAAGGCCTTGAGCCGCTTGTCGAAGCTTGGATACGCGTCAAGATCGACCTGCTTCATGAAATCGACCTGCGTGATGATGCCGGTCACGCGGTTTGCACGATCGACCACCGGCAGCGCCTTGATGCGGTGTTCGCGCATCAGCGACCAGGCGTCCTGCAGTTCGGTGCCGAACTCGGCGGTGATGACATCGCGCGTCATGATGTCGCCGATCGTGATCTCGCCCATGCGGCGCCGGTAGGCGTGTGCCTCGGCCTGCTGGAACATCGATTGCAGATCGTCACGGTCGATGTCCAGCACCTGGTTGTATTCACGCAGCACGGCGTCGAGGTCGGCGGCGACGAAGCCTAGGCGATCGGGCGGCGCTTCAGGGGTTTTCGCCGGCGGGTGTCGATGCGGATAGGGGCGGCCGGAGAGGTTGTTGAAGGCCAGTGCCACCGCCAGCAGCGCGGCGGAATTGAGCAGCACAGGCGCCAGCGCAAAGCTGAAGCCCATCGCATGGACTGCCGGGCCGCCCAGCACCGCCGTCAGTGCCACCGCGCCGCTCGGCGGATGCAGGCAGCGCAACGCAAACATCGCCCCGATCGCGATGCACACTGCGAAAGCGCCCGACATCAGCGGGTCGTGGAAGATTTTCCAGCTCGATACGCCGATCAAGGCTGCAACAAGGTTGCCGCCGATGATCGACCAGGGCTGCGCAAGCGGGCTCGACGGTACGCCGAACAGCAGCACGGCCGAGGCACCCATTGGTGCGATCAGCAGTGGCAGATCGCTGCCTTTGCCCAACACCGCATGCGTGATCAGGCCAGTGAGCAGGATGCCCAGCAGGGCCCCCGCGCAGGCGCGCAGGCGCTCGGTGGCGTTGGCGGTGACTGGCGCGGGCGCCAATGACCTGAGCCACTGGATGAACGGGGTGTCGCGGAATCGCATCGCTTTCGGCGTCGGGGGCGTTGGGGGCGTTGGGGGCGCGGGAGGCGCATGTTAGCGCAGCCGCCACCGCTCCCCGGGACCGCGCATGGTTGTGGAACTCCACAATGGCCCGATAGGGCCGGCGGCCCTAAAACTCCAGTATCCGCAGCCCGCCCTGAACACGCGGCCCGATTTCACGAGATTGCCCAAGGAGACTTCACCATGCAACGTCGCACACTCGCCGCATCGCTGCTACTCACGCTTGCAACCTGGTCTCTGCCTGTGGCGGCGCAGCAGCAGATCGTGATCAAGTTCAGTCATGTGGTGGCACGCAACACGCCGAAGGGCGAGGCCGCCGAGCGATTTGCCCAGCTTGCTGCGGCCAAGACCGGCGGGCGCGTGAAGGTGGAGGTGTACCCGAACAGCCAGTTGTACAAGGACAAGGAAGAGATGGAGGCGCTGCAACTGGGCGCGGTCCAGATGCTGGCACCGTCGCTGGCGAAGTTTGGCCCGCTCGGCGTGAAGGAGTTCGAGGTTTTTGATCTTCCTTACATCTTCGATGGCTATGACGCGCTGCATCGGGTGACGAACGGCCCGATCGGCAAGGACCTGCTCAAGCGCCTGGAGCCCAAGGGCATCATCGGGCTCGCCTACTGGGACAACGGATTCAAGGACTTCTCGGCCAACAAACCGCTGAAGACGCCGGCCGACTTCAAGGGCCTCAAGATGCGTATCCAGTCGTCCAAGGTGCTCGACTCGGAAATGCGGGCGCTTGGCGCCAACCCGCAGGTGATGGCTTTCTCCGAGGTGTACCAGGCACTGCAAACCGGCGTGGTGGATGGCACCGAAAACCCGCCGTCCAACTTCTACACGCAGAAGATGCATGAGGTGCAGAAGTACATGACCCAGACGGGCCATGGCTACCTCGGCTACGCCGTGATCGTGAACAAGAAGTTCTGGGACGGTTTGCCGGCCGACATTCGCGCCCAGCTGGAAGACGCGATGGCGCAGGCAACCCGCTACGCCGACGCGGTGGCGCAAAAGGAGAACGCCGACGCGCTGGAGGCGGTGAAGAAGTCGGGCAAGACGCAAGTGCTCGCGCTGTCGCCGGCCGAGAAGGCCGAACTGAAGAAGGTGCTGCTCAAGGTGCACAAGGAGCAGGAGTCGCGCGTCGGCGCCGAGCTGATCAAGGCGATCTACAAGGAGACCGGATTCAACCCGGCCAACCCCTGAACCCCTTTTCGGGGCGGTGCGCGGTGGTTAGGGGGGACTGCCGCGTGCCCGCTGCCGGCCCGGCCATGTTTGGCCGATTCTTATCCGGAGACATCCAATGAAGATCCTCGATCACATCGAGGAATGGTTGATCGCGACCCTGATGGGCGCGGCCACGGTGATCATCTTTGTCGCCGTGCTGCACCGCTACCTGTCCGGCTTCGCCATTCCCGGCCTGCAGGACTGGCTGTTGTCGATCAACCTTTCCTGGGCGCAGGAGCTGTGCATCATCATGTTTGTGTGGATGGCGAAGTTCGGCGCGGCCTACGGCGTGCGTACCGGCATCCACGTCGGCGTGGATGTGCTGATCAACCGGCTCGACGATCGCAAGCGCGCGAAGTTCGTGCTGTTCGGCCTGTGTGCCGGCGCCTTCTTCACTGGCATCGTGGCGGCGCTGGGTGCGCGGTTTGTGTGGGAGAACGGTTTTCACCACGCGCTGTTCTCCAAACTGGGCATCCCCGGTGACACTTTTGAAGGGCCGACCACGCCGGACCTCGAATGGCCGACCTGGATCGTGTATTCCGCGATTCCGCTCGGTTCCGGCTTGATGTGCTTCCGCTTCCTGCAAGTGGCTTGGGCCTTCGTGAAGACCGGCGAGCTGCCGCATCACGACCATGGCCATGTCGATGGCCTTGATGAGGAATCGGATGCCGAGCCGCCGTCGGTTGGCGAAGCCTTCGCCGAGGGCGAAGACATCGCCCACGGCTACGGTGGTTCGCGCCGCTTCAAGGCCGCGCAGCAGCGCGATGCGGACGAGGAGGGCAAGCAATGAGCGCGCTGATCATCTTCGGCCTGTTGCTGGCCCTGATGCTGACCGGCATGCCGATCTCGATTTCGCTTGGCCTGACGGTGCTGACCTTCCTCTTCACGATGACGCAGGTGCCGATCGAATCGGTGGCGCTGAAGCTCTTCACCGGTATCGAGAAGTTCGAAATCATGGCGATTCCGTTCTTCATCCTGGCCGGCAACTTCCTCACTCATGGCGGTGTCGCGCGGCGGATGATCAACTTCGCCACCTCGATGGTCGGCCACTGGCATGGTGGCCTGGGGCTGGCGGGCGTCATGGCCTGCGCGCTGTTCGCCGCGGTGTCCGGCTCGTCGCCGGCGACGGTGGTCGCCATCGGCTCGATCCTGCTGCCGGCGATGGTCAAGGCCGGTTTCCCGAAGCGTTTCGGCGCTGGTGTGATCACCACCTCCGGTGCGCTAGGCATCCTGATCCCACCCTCGATCGTGATGGTGATGTACTCGGTCGCCACCAACACCTCAGTCGGTGCGCTGTTCATGGCGGGCGTGGTGCCGGGGCTGATGCTGGCGGCCTTTCTCGGCTTCACTACCTGGTATCGCGCGCGAAAATTCGGCTACCCGCGGCAGGCCAAGGCGAGCTGGGCTGCGCGCCTCAAGGCCTTCCGCGAATCCATGTGGGGCCTGTTCCTGATCATCGTCGTGATGGGGGGTATCTACACCGGCATCTTCACGCCGACCGAGGCGGCGGCGATGAGCGCCGTGTATGCCTTCATCGTCGCGGTGTTCGTGTACAAGGACATGCCGCTTGCCGGCGTGCGCAAGGTGCTGCTCGATTCCGCCAACATGAGCGCGATGCTGCTCTACATCATCACGAACGCGGTGCTGTTCTCCTTCATCATGACCAACGAGAACATCCCGCAGCAGCTGGCCGACTGGCTGCTCGCGCAAGGCCTCGGGCCGATTGCCTTCCTGCTCGCGGTAAACGTGCTGCTGCTGGTGGCGGGTAATGTGATGGAGCCCTCGTCGATCGTGCTGATCATGGCGCCGATCCTGTTCCCGGTGGCGGCCAAGCTCGGCATCCACCCGGTGCACTTTGGCATCCTGATCACGGTGAACATGGAGGTCGGCATGTGCCACCCGCCGGTCGGGCTCAACATGTACGTCGCTTCCGGCATCACCAAGATGGGCATCACCGAACTGACGGTTGCTGTGTGGCCATGGCTGCTGACAATGCTGGTATTCCTCGGGCTGGTGACTTACGTGCCAACCTTGTCGCTGTGGTTCCCGCGCATGCTGGGCATGATCCAGTAGTGGCCGATCTGGTTCGCCGGAATGAAAAAGGGGCGCCCGAAGCGCCCCTTTTTGTTCATTCAGATGCGTTTACTGCGCCAGCGGAATCGTCGCAGCCTGGTCAAAACGCAGCAGTGCGTCGATCTTTGCTTCGATCTGCATGAAACGCGCCGCCTTGGCGGCCGGGATCGCCTTCGCCATCTTGTCGAAGTAGCTGGCACGCAACTTGAGCAGGTCCCGCTCGGCCGCATTGATTTCGCCGACCAGGCGCTTTGCGTTGGCGTTGGTGAGTTTCGCATCCACCGCGACGAAGTCGATCATCGCGAGCGTCAGGCGTTGGCGGACCGGCGCGCCAGCCTTCTCGTACTGATCGTACAGCGGCCAGAACTTGTCTGCCTCGGCTGCGGTCAGCAGCATGTTGTCGGCAACCACCTTCTTCTTGTCGGTGCGGATCTGATCGCGCAACGCTTGCACGGCGGCCGGATCCGGCGCCGCGGGCGTGGCGGCTTCGGCCAGCGGAGTGAGTAGGGCGGCAGAGCAGACCAGAGCAGCGAGGAGTTGCTTCATCATGAGTCCTTTCGACGGGAAAGCCGTGAGTCTAGGGGTTCAGCGGGGTGCTGGACTATCGTTCCCGCGCCAGAAAATTCGCTCGATTGACCGGGCTCCGCGCCGTTTCGTTTTGGCACAAGAAGGCTACGGCCCGGTAAATTTTCCCTGATATAATCAAAAGTTAGCTTTTTTGTACCCAACAATCGTGGAGTTTGAACATGGCTATCGAACGCACCCTATCGATCATCAAGCCGGACGCCGTCGCGAAGAACGTGATCGGCAAAATCTATCAGCGTTTTGAAGACGCGGGCCTGAAGATCGTTGCCGCCAAGCTGGTGCATCTGTCCGAGCAGGAAGCCGGTCAGTTCTACGCGGTGCACAAAGAGCGCCCCTTCTTCAAGGATCTGGTCAAGTTCATGACCTCCGGCCCGGTGATGATCCAGGCGCTGGAAGGCGAGAACGCGATCGCCAAGAACCGCGAGCTGATGGGTGCCACCGACCCGAAGAAGGCTGCGCCGGGCACGATCCGCGCCGACTTCGCCGAGTCGATCGACGCCAACGCCGTTCACGGTTCGGACGCCCCCGAAACCGCCGCCGTTGAAGTGGCGTTCTTTTTCCCGGGCATGAACGTCTACTCCCGCTAAGCGAGGCGTAGCGATCCAACGGATCTGCCGGCGGGAATTCGAACCCCCGCCGGTGGTCTGAACGGTCTCTGCCCCCGGAGACAAACATGACGACAGCACAAGAAAACCGCGTCAACCTGCTCGATTTCGATGCGCAGGCCATGACAGACTGGTTCGCCGCGCAGGGCGAGAAGCCGTTTCGCGCGCGCCAGGTGCTGCGCTGGATCCACCGCTTCGGGGAGACCGATTTCGAGGCGATGACCGATGTTGCCAAGAGCCTGCGCGCCAAGCTGCAGAACTCGGCCTGCATCGTGCCGCCGACCCCGATCCGCGACTGCATTTCCACCGACGGCACGCGCAAGTGGCTGTTCGATGTCGGCAATGCCAACGCGATCGAGAGCGTGTTCATCCCCGAGACGACGCGGGGCACGCTATGCATTTCCTCGCAGGCGGGCTGTGCGCTCGACTGCTCTTTCTGCTCGACCGGCAAACAGGGCTTCAACCGCAATCTGACGGCCGCCGAGATCATCGGCCAGCTGTGGATGGCCAACCGCCTGCTCGGCGCCGACCCGGATGGGGAGCGCATCATCAGCAACGTCGTGATGATGGGCATGGGCGAGCCGCTGGCGAACTTCGACAACGTCGTGTCCGCGCTGAACCTGATGCTCGACGACCACGCCTACGGCCTTTCGCGCCGTCGCGTGACGGTGTCGACTTCGGGCATCGTGCCGGCGATGGATCGCCTCCGCGACGCCTGCCCGGTGGCACTCGCCGTGTCGCTGCACGCGCCCAACGACGCGCTGCGCGACAAGCTGGTGCCGATCAACCAGAAGTACCCCCTGGCGGAACTCATGGCGGCTTGCCGGCGCTATCTCGAGCGCGCGCCGCGTGACTTCATCACCTTCGAATACGTCATGCTCGACGGGGTCAATGACCAGGACGAGCATGCCCGGCAACTCATCGCACTCACGCGCGATGTGCCGTGCAAATTCAACCTGATTCCGTTCAACCCGTTCCCGAACTCGGGTTACGGGCGTTCTCCGGCGCCGCGGATCAAGCACTTCGCGCAGATCCTGATCGACGCCGGCATCGTGACGACCACCCGCAAGACCCGCGGCGACGATGTCGATGCCGCTTGCGGGCAACTCGCTGGTCAGGTCGTCGACAAGACCCGTCGTACCACCCGTCGCACCATTTCGCTCACGGAGGTCAGATCTTGATCGTGGCTCGTTCGCTCATGCTTGTGCTCGCGACTGCGGCGGCGCTGTCCGCTTGCAGTACCCCTTCGTCGCAAGGCGGAGCTGGCGTCGCGGATCGACCCTCGACCGATCAACCGGTGACCACCGAGGCGCGCAAGCGCTCTCGCGCCCATGTCGAATTGGGTAACGAGTACGTCAAGGCCGGCCGTCTTGGTGTTGCGATGGAGGAGGCGCGGGTCGCAGTCCAGGAGGACCCGACCTACGCTGCGGCGCATCACCTGCAGGCGCTGGTGCATATGTATCTCGACGAGCAGAAAGCGGCGCAATCGGCGTTCGAGCGTGCGCTCTCGCTAGCGCCGGGCGACCCTGAGATCAACAACAGTTTCGGCTGGTTCCTGTGCAATGGTGGCCAGGAGCAGCGCGGGCTGGAACTGCTCGCCAAAGCGGCACAGAACCCGTATTACGAAACGCCGACTCGCCCTTATACCAACTCGGGGCTGTGCTACCTGAAGCTTAAGAACGACGATGCCGCGCGCGGGCAGTTCGCGCGCGCAATTGCACTCGATCCGAACAACGCGACCGCCTTGTTCAACCTCGCGAGCATTGCCTACCGAAAGGGCGAGCTGCAGAAGGCGCGCGATCTGGTGACTGATCTGAACCGAGTTGGTGAGCCTACGGCTGCGTCGGTCTGGCTTGGCCTGCGGATCGAACACAAGCTCGGAAATCGCGAGGCCGAGGCGGCCTACGTGGCGCAGCTGCGTCGCCGCTTCTCCAGCTCGCAGGAATATCAGGACTATTTGCAGGAGCGCTTTGATTGAGCGCTACGTCGATGGAATCACACAGCTACGCGAATGCGCCCGGCGTGGCCGCTTCGGGCGTTGCCCTCAAGCAGGCGCGGGAGGCGCGCAATCTCGGCATCGCGGAAGTTGCCGCCACTCTGAAGTTGACGCCGCGCCAGATCGAGGCGATCGAGGGCGAAGCGTTTGACCAGCTGCCGGGCAGTGCATTTGCCCGCGGCTTTGTGCGCAACTACGCGCGCTATCTCGGGCTGGACCCCTCGCCCTTGCTCGAACGCATGGAGCAGCCTGCGCGTGGGGAGGATCTGAAGCTGGCTCCGGACTCAAATGCCGAAGGTTCGGTGCCGCGTCGTCCGTCCGGCTATCGCTCGGCCTCGCCACTGCCGGCGGTGCTGGTTGTCGGTGTGATCGTCGTTCTGGGGGCGCTGTGGACCGGCTTCAACTGGTTCGGGCGTGGCGCGGTGCCTGGGGTGGATCGCGCTGCGAACCAGTCGTCAGGCGTGGCCGCTTCTGAGCCGGTGTTTCCGCCGCAAACTGAAGAAACGGCCGTGGTGACGGCTCAAGTCGAACCGCCTTCCGGGGTATCCGAGCCAGTGATCGCTCAGTCGCAACCTGTGGCGGCGCAATCGACGCCGGCCCCAGCGGTGAAGCCTGCACAGCCCGTGGCGCAGCAGTCGGCGCCGGTCGCCGTAGCGCAACAATCGGCGCCGATCGGTGCCGTACAGGGCGGGCTCAGCTTTACGTTTGCGCAGGATGCTTGGGTCGAGGTGCGTGACGCGTCGGGCAGTATCGTGTTCTCTCGGCTCAGCAAGGCGGGTTCGACGCAGTCGGTGCAGGGTACGGCGCCGTTCGCACTGGTGATCGGCAACGCACCGAATGTCAAAGTTGAATACAACGGCCGACCGGTCGATCTCGCGCCCTACACCAAGGTGAGCGTGGCGCGCCTTTCCCTGAAGTGACCAAGATGTCCGTTTTCGATCCCTTCGGTGGAAAGCCGGCTGCTCGCCACCGCACCCGTGAAGTACGTATCGGACGCGTTCGCGTGGGCTCGGATGCGCCCATCGTCGTCCAGTCGATGACCAATACCGACACCGCGGACTACATCGGTACCGCGATCCAGATCGCGCAGCTTGCGCGTGCGGGCTCCGAGATCGTCCGCATTACGGTGAACAACGAAGAGTCGGCTGCCGCCGTGCCGAAAATTCGCGAGCAGCTGCTGAAGATGAATGTGGATGTGCCGCTGGTCGGCGACTTCCACTACAACGGACATCGTCTGCTGACCGCCTACCCCGAGTGCGCCGAGGTGCTGGACAAGTACCGCATCAACCCCGGCAACGTGGGGTCGGGTCAGAAGCGCGATCCGCAGTTCGCGGCGATCATCGAACTGGCCTGCAAGTACGACAAACCGGTGCGCATCGGCGTGAACTGGGGCAGCCTCGATCAATCGGTGCTGGCGCGCATCATGGATGAGAACGCCAACCGCGCCGAACCGATGGATGCGCAGGCGGTGATGCGCGAAGCGCTCGTTACCTCGGCGCTGGAATCGGCCGCCAAGGCGGAAGAATTCGGCATGGCGGGCGACCGCATCATCCTGTCCGCCAAGGTGTCGAGCGTGCAGGACTTGATCGCGGTCTACCGCATGCTGGCCGCGCGCTGCGATTATCCGCTGCACCTCGGGCTGACCGAGGCGGGCATGGGCAGCAAAGGCATCGTTGCGTCGACGGCGGCGCTGGGTGTGCTGCTGCAGGAGGGTATCGGCGACACGATCCGTGTTTCGCTGACGCCGGAGCCAGGCGGCGCGCGCACGCAGGAAGTGATCGTTGCGCAGGAAATCCTGCAGAGCATGGGTTTGCGCGCCTTCACGCCGATGGTGACGGCATGCCCTGGCTGCGGTCGCACCACCAGCACCTTCTTCCAGGAGCTCGCGCAGTCGGTGCAGGGCTATGTGCGCGACAAGATGCCGGAATGGAAAACACAGTACGACGGCGTCGAGAACCTTACCCTTGCGGTGATGGGCTGCGTCGTCAACGGCCCGGGCGAAAGCAAGCACGCGAACATCGGCATCTCGCTGCCGGGCACTGGCGAAACGCCGGCCGCGCCGGTCTTCGAAGATGGAGAGAAGACCGTGACCCTGCGTGGCGACAACATCGCCCAGGAATTCATCGGGCTGATCGATGCCTACGTGGCGCGCAAATACACAAGAAAGATCGTCTGAGCGTTTCGACGCCGACGACATTGACAGGTAGCTGATGGCACAGAAACTGATTCAGGGCGTGCGTGGCATGCACGACATCCTGCCCGACGACGCCGAACGCTGGGAGCTGTTCGAGGAGATCGTGCGTGGTTGGCTGCGTAGCTATGGCTACCGCCCGATCCGCACCCCGATTCTCGAATTCACGCCGCTATTCGTGCGTGGCGTCGGTGAGCACACGGACATTGTCGAGAAGGAGATGTACGCCTTCGAGGATCGCCTCAACGGTGATCCGCTGGTGCTGCGCCCGGAAGGCACCGCGCCTTGCGTGCGTGCGGTGCTGGAGCACAACCTCATCAATGCGTCGGGCCCGCAGCGTCTTTACTACAACGGCCCGATGTTCCGTCACGAACGGCCGCAGAAAGGCCGCCAGCGCCAGTTTCACCAGTTTGGTGTGGAAGCCTTCGGCTACACCGGTCCGGATATCGACGCCGAGCACATCGTGATGCTCGCCCGCCTGTGGCGCGATCTCGGTCTGGAAGAGGATATCTCGCTGGAACTCAACACGCTGGGCTCCAGCGACGAGCGCGCGGCGCACCGCCAGGCATTGATTGCCTACTTCGAGGCGCATCGCGATCAGCTCGACGAGGACGCCCAACGGCGCCTGCACTCGAACCCACTGCGCATTCTCGACACCAAGAACCCTGCGATGCAGGCGCTTGTGGAAGCGGCGCCGAAGCTGGCGGAATTCCTCGGCGTCGACTCCCTGGCGCACTTCGAGGGCGTGCAGACCCTGCTGCGTGAGGCTGCAATCCCGTTCCGCATCAATCCGCGTCTGGTCCGCGGGCTGGACTACTACAACCGCACCGTGTTCGAATGGGTGACCGATAAACTCGGTGCTCAGGCAACCGTGTGTGGCGGCGGGCGTTACGACGGCCTCGTCGAACAGTTGGGTGGCAAACCGACCCCGGCCTGTGGTTTCGGCATGGGCATCGAGCGTCTGATGATGCTGTGGGAAGTCTCGCAGGGCGACGCGGCGCGTTCGGTGCCCGATGTATACCTCGTGCACCAGGGTGAGGCGGCATCGCGCTTCGCGTTTCGCTTGGCCGAACAGCTCCGCGAAGACGGTTTTGCGGTCGTGCTGCACTGTGGCGGTGGCAACTTCAAGAACCAGATGAAGAAGGCCGACGGGTCCGGTGCGGCCGTTGCGGTCATCGTCGGCGACGACGAGGCTGCGGCTGAAGAGGCCAGTTTCAAACTTTTGCGGGAAGGTGGCGAGCAACGCCGTCTGCCCGCCGCTCAACTCGGCGAGACCCTCGCCGCTCTGCTCTATAACGTGGAAGAAGAAGATGGCAGCGTTTGACCTCGAAGAACAGGAACAGATTGCAACGCTCAAGGCCTGGTGGGAGAAGTGGGGCAATTTGCTGACGATCGGCGCCGTGGTGCTGGCGGTGGCGGTGGTCGGTTGGCGTGGCTGGGAGTACTACAGCAAGAAGCAATCCAGCGAGGCGAGCGTGATCTACGCGACGCTGATGCAGGCCGTTGAGACCAAGGACGCTCAGAAGATCCGCGAAGCTTCCGGCATCATCGCCGAGCGTTTCGGTTCTACGGCCTATGCTGATCTGTCAGCGCTGCTTGCGGCCGAAGCACAGGCTGCCGCCGGTGATCGCGCGAGCGCCAAGACCAAGCTGGAGTGGGCGGTCGAGAAGGGCAACGACCCCCTGACGCGCGATCTCGCTCGTCTGCGTCTGGCTGCCGTTCTGCTCGACGAGAAAGCCTACGACGCTGCGCTTAAGCAGCTCAGCGCGAAGCCGAACAAGGCGTTTGCCGTGCGCTATGCTGACCTGCGTGGCGACATCCTGGTGGCCCAGGGCAAGCCTGCCGACGCGCTGACGGCTTACAAGGAAGCGCTCGACGGCTTGGGTTCCGACCAGGGCTCGCAGGCCTTCAAGTCGGTCCTCGAACTGAAGATCGATGCGCTTGGAGGCGGCAAGTGAGATTGCGCGCGCCGATTACGCTCACGCTTGCGCTCACGTTGCTGAGCGGTTGCTCAACCGTCAATTCGTGGTTCAGCAAGTCAATCGTCGAACCGATGGCCGAGCTCAAGCCATTTACGGCGTCGGCGCGCTTGGAACAGGTGTGGCGCTTTAGCGTCGGCAAGGCGGGCAAGGCGCTGATTCAGCCTGCCTCCGCTGGCGATGCCGTATTCGCCGCCAATGAGGGCGGTGACGTATACCGCATCGAGAACGGGCGCCAGGTATGGCGTGCCAGCACCAAGGAAGACATCGTGGCAGCTGTCGGCGCTTCGAGCGCACTGGTGGTGGTTGGCACGCGCCGCGGTTTCGTCGCGGCGTTTGATGCTGCGACCGGCGCCGAGCGCTGGACGGTGGATGTCGGCGGTGATGTCGCTGCGACACCGCAAGTCGATAGCGACATGGTAGTTGTGCGAGTCGGTGATTCGCGCCTGATTGCGCTCGACGTGGCGAATGGCCGCCGTCGCTGGACCTACACCCGCAGCACGCCGCCCTTGTCACTCCGCGCATTCTCGGAAATGCGCCGGGTCGACAACTATCTGTTCGCTGGCTTCTCCGGTGGGCGCGTTGCCGCGATCACCGTCAATAACGGTCAGCTCGCTTGGGAAGGCGCCGTCGCACAACCGCGCGGCACGACTGAGCTTGAGCGCTTGTCCGACGTTGTCGGTGCGCCGTTGTTGGGCTCTGGCGGTTTGTGTGCCGGAGCCTTCCAGGGGCGTGTCACCTGTTTCGATGTCACCAAGGGCGTCTCGGTCTGGGGGCGTGACATTTCGACCCCGGTTGGTATTGCGATGGACAGCAGCAACGTGTTCACGACCGACGAACGCGGTTCGGTGCATGCGCTTGACCGCGGTACTGGCGCGACGGCCTGGAAGCAGGACGAACTGAAGCTGCGCAAGGTTGGCCGCCCGCTTGAATTTGATCGATATGTCGCCGTCGGCGACGTCGAAGGTTGGGTACATCTGCTCAACAAGGCCGACGGCCACTTCGCCGCGCGCTTGCGTGCAGACAACTCGCCGCTGGATGCGCCGCTGCTCGAACACGACGGCGGCATTGTTGCACTCTCACGTGACGGCATCCTGTCGTACATGAAGGTGCGTTGAGGTAAATGCAGTGAAACCCACCCTGGTCCTCGTCGGGCGTCCGAATGTTGGCAAATCGACGCTGTTCAACCGTTTGACGCGATCGCGTGATGCGCTCGTGGCAGACATGCCCGGCCTGACGCGTGACCGTCACTACGGCATTGGTCGCCTCGGCGACCGGCCGTATTTCGTGGTCGATACCGGCGGCCTGGAGCCGGCCGCAAAGGACGGCATCCTTGCCGAAATGGCTCGCCAGGCCGATCAGGCCATCGCCGAAGCGGATGCGCTGCTGTTCCTCGTTGACGGCCGCGCCGGCCTCACGCCACAAGACAAACAGATTGCGGTTGAGCTTCGCCGTACCGGGCGGCCGGTGCATCTGGTCGTCAACAAGGGCGAGGGGATGAACCGTGCTGTTGTCGCGGCAGATTTCCATGAGCTTGGTTTTGGCGATCCAGTGGTCATTTCTGCGTCGCACGGCGACGGCGTGCGCGGCCTGATCGATGAGGTGCTGGCGCCGTTTCCTGTGGATCCCGAGGGTGATGACGACGGCTCCGGTGGCCCGAGAGTCGCAATCATCGGCCGTCCCAACGTCGGCAAGTCGACACTGATCAACGCGCTGCTCGGCGAAGAGCGTGTCATCGCGTTCGACATGCCCGGCACCACGCGCGACGCGATCTCGATCCCGTTCGAGCGCAACGGCAAGAACTACACGCTGATCGACACCGCGGGCCTGCGGCGTAAGGGCAAGGTGTTCGAGGCGATCGAAAAGTTCTCGGTCATCAAGACCCTGCAGGCGATCGAGCAGTCGAACGTCGCTGTCCTGGTGCTCGATGCGAGCCAGGATATTTCCGAGCAGGATGCGCACATTGCCGGCTTTGCGCTCGAATCCGGCCGCGCGATGGTGGTGGCGGTCAACAAATGGGATGCGGTGGATAGTTATCGCCGCGAGCAGCTCAAGAACGACCTCGCGCGCAAGCTCAACTTCCTCTCGTGGGCGAAGTTTCACTACATTTCAGCGCTGGAAGGCGACGGGATTGGCGCGCTGATGCGTTCGGTCGATGGCGCCTATGCGGCCGCAATGATCAAGCTCGCTACGCCGAAGCTGACTCGGACGTTGCAGGCCGCGATCACGAAGCAGGCGCCGCCGCGCCATGGCATCTTCCGACCCAAGATGCGCTACGCCCACCAGGGG
This sequence comes from Niveibacterium sp., assembly GCF_041909475.1. Classification (NCBI taxonomy): domain Bacteria; kingdom Pseudomonadati; phylum Pseudomonadota; class Betaproteobacteria; order Rhodocyclales; family Rhodocyclaceae; genus Niveibacterium; species Niveibacterium sp. Next base: position 124,459 of record NZ_JAYRDJ010000002.1, read on the forward strand.
GGCTCCAACCCACCGGTCGTCGTCGTGCACGGCAACGCGCTGGAGCACATCCCAGATTCCTACAAGCGCTTCCTTGAGCGCAACTTTATGGAAGTCTTCAAGCTACAGGGCACGCCGTTGCGGATACAATTCAAGACGGCCCGCAATCCGTTCTCCGAAACGGAATAGGGCGTTGCGGGGCACGGCTGACTCCGCGTTCGATCTACCCCGGGACATGCGCCCATCGAATGATTATTACAAGCACACAAGAGGACACCCGAAATGAGCAACAAAGGGCAACTGCTACAAGACCCGTTTCTGAATACGCTGCGCCGGGAACATGTTCCGGTCTCGATCTACCTGGTCAACGGCATCAAGCTGCAGGGCCAGATCGAGTCCTTTGACCAGTACGTCGTGCTGCTGAAGAATACCGTCACCCAGATGGTCTACAAGCACGCCATCTCTACCGTTGTGCCGGCACGCCCGGTCTCGATCCAGCAGGATCACGGAGACAAGCAGGATTGAACGCACCTAGTCTTAAAGCGGCCGCGCAAGCGGCCGTTCGCTGAATGTTTGAACGGCCCGCGAGCGGTAACAGGGCCGTAATCGTTCAACTCGATCTGGGCGAACCCGGCCAGAGCGAGCGGTTGAACGAAATCACGTTGCTTGCCAAGAGCGCCGGTGCTGAAGTGCTGGCGGTCGTCCGCGGCAAACGGCGCGCACCCGATGCCGCCCTGTTTGCCGGGCGCGGCAAGGTTGAAGAGGTCGGCGTCGTCTGTCTGGAACACCAGGCTGACTTGGTGCTCTTCAATCATCAACTTTCCCCTGTTCAGCAGCGCAACCTCGAACGCGAGCTGCAATGCCGCGTTGTGGATCGCAATGCGCTGATCCTGGATATCTTCGCCCTCCGAGCCAAGAGTCACGAGGGCAAGCTGCAGGTTGAGCTCGCGCAGCTTGAGCACCTTGCGACGCGGTTGGTGCGCGGCTGGACCCACCTTGAGCGCCAGAAGGGCGGCATTGGATTGCGTGGTCCGGGCGAAAAGCAGCTCGAAACGGACCGTCGCTTGCTCGGTGTGCGTGTCAAGGCCCTCAAGGCGCGCCTCGCGTTGTTTGAGCGACAGCGCAAGACGCGTCGACGTGCAAGGGAACGCCGTGACATTCCGACGGTCTCTTTGGTTGGCTATACGAATGCAGGCAAGTCGACGCTCTTCAACGCGATGACGAAGGCCGGTGCGTATGCTGCCGACCAGCTGTTTGCAACCCTCGATACGACGTCTCGCCGAGTGTTTCTCGGGCGTGGCACGGTGGTGTTGTCCGACACGGTCGGCTTCATCCGCGATCTGCCGCACGCGCTGGTCGCGGCCTTTCATGCAACGCTGGAAGAAACGGCAAGCGCAGATCTGCTGCTGCATGTCGTGGATAGCGCCAGCGATGATCGCGAGGCTCAGATCGAGGTCGTCAGCAAGGTGTTACAGGAAATTGGTGCGGGCGATGTTCCGCAGATTCTCGTGCTGAACAAGATCGATGCGACCCTTGCGGAGGCCAAGGTCGAGCGGGACGCCTGTGGTAACATCGCCCGCGTTTTTGTCAGCGCTCAGACTGGCGCCGGCCTTGATGGCCTGCGCGAAGCGCTCGCCGAGCTGTTGCTTGGCGAGGACGTGCCCGCGGAGCCGGGCTGATCTCCAAGGACCATCCGTATGGTCATCACCGGAATTCTCATGTCTCTCAACGACCCGCGCTGGGGCAACAACAATCAGGGTGGCGGCGATCGCGGCGGCAATCAAGGGCCGCCTGATCTCGAAGAAGTGTGGCGCGACGTCAATCGCCGCCTGTCGGGATTCTTTGGTCGCAAGGGCGGCGGCAATGGCGATTCGGGCGGCAACTCGCCGAGCCCAGGCCAGATCGGTGGCGGCATCGGTTTGATCGCCGGCGTCGTCGCTGCGCTGTGGCTGGCGAGCGGCTTCTACATCGTTGACGCGAGCCAGCGCGGCATCGTTCTGCGCTTCGGTAAATTCATTCAGAGTACCGAGCCTGGTTTGCGCTGGCGCTTGCCGTATCCGATCGAGACGCACGAGCTGGTCAATCTGACGGGTGTTCGCACGGTTGAAATCGGTTATCGCGGCAGTGAGCGCAACAAGGTGCTCAACGAGTCGCTGATGCTCACCGATGACGAGAACATCGTGAACATCCAGTTCGCAGTGCAGTACGTGCTGAAGGATCCGAAGGACTACCTGTTCAACAACCGCGAACCGGACGCCAACGTGGTTCAGGCGGCCGAGTCGGCGATCCGCGAAATCGTCGGCAAGAGCAAGATGGACTTCGTGTTGTACGAAGGCCGTGAACAGATTGCGACCAACGCCGCGACCTTGATGCAGGAGATCCTCGATCGCTATCAGGCCGGCATCATGATCTCCAAGGTCACGATGCAGAACGCACAGCCGCCGGAGCAAGTGCAGGCCGCCTTTGATGACGCAGTCAAGGCGGGGCAGGATCGCGAGCGGCAGAAGAATGAAGGTCAGGCCTACTTCAACGATGTGGTGCCGAAGGCCAAGGGTACGGCGTCGCGTCTGTTCGAAGAGGCGGCCGGCTATCAGGCGCGCGTCATCGCCAACGCAGAAGGTGATGCGTCGCGCTTCAAGAGCATCGTCACCGAATATGCCAAGGCGCCGGAAGTAACGCGTCAGCGTATGTATCTGGACACGATGCAGCAGATCTTCGCCAACACCACCAAGGTGATGGTGGACGCGAAAGGCAATGGCAATCTGCTCTATCTGCCGCTCGACAAACTGATGCAGGCGACCGGGCAGAGCGCCAGCGCGCCGGCTCCGACGCCGGACGTTGCCGCGACGCCGAGCCGCCCGTCGAACTCTGCGGGTTCCGATCCGGTCGCGCCGCCGAAGGCGGATGTGCCGGTGCCGGCCGATTATCGTAGTCGCGAAGCCATGCGCTCGCGCGAAAGGGGAGAGCGCTGATGCGCGAACGTTTGCCTTTGCTCGCGGGCCTGGCTCTCGCGGTCATCGCCGTGCTGTCGCTCGCCGTTTTTACCGTGGACCAGCGCCAGTACGCGATCGTCTTCCAGCTTGGCGAGATCCGTCGGGTTGCGAATGAGCCCGGCCTGTTCTTCAAGGTGCCGCTGGTGCAGAACGTGCGCTATTTCGACAAGCGCATCCTCACCTTTGAAACGAGCGACCCCGAGCGTTTCATCACCAGCGAAAAGAAAAACGTGCTGGTCGATCTTTTTGTGAAGTGGCGTATTGTTGATCCGAAGGCCTACTACACCGCCGTTGGGGGCGACGAGGCACGTGCTCGCACGCGGCTTGAGCAGACCGTGAACGCTGGCCTGCGCGAAGAGTTTGGTAAGCGTACGGTGCATGAAGTCGTGTCGGGCGAGCGCGAGCGCATCATGAACGAGATGCGCAGCAAGGCTGACCAGGATGCGCGCAAGATCGGTGTGCAGGTGGTGGATGTTCGCCTCAAGCGCGTCGAGTTGCCGACCGAAGTCAGCGCGGCCGTCTTCAGCCGGATGGAAGCCGAGCGCAAGCGTGTTGCGAACGAACTGCGCTCGCAGGGCTCGGCCGAGGCCGAGAAGATTCGGGCCGACGCCGATCGCCAGCGTGAAGTGATTATCGCAGAGGCCTACCGCGATGCGCAGAAGGTCAAGGGTGAGGGCGACGCGAAGGCGGCCGCCATCTACGCTGAGGCTTTCAACCGCAACCCGGAGTTCTACAGCTTCTATCGCAGCCTTGAGGCCTACCGCCAGAGCTTCAAGAGCCGTAACGATGTGCTGGTGGTTGATCCAGGCGCCGAGTTCTTCAAGTACTACCGCGGGGCGGGCAGCAACAAGGGCGCAGCCGGCAAGTAAGCCATGTTTGATACCTTGTTCATGGCCTTCGCGCTGATGCTGGTGCTCGAAGGCCTGCTGCCCTTTCTGGCGCCCGGTGTGTGGCGCAAGGTCTTTCTGCAGGTGGCCAGCCTTGCAGACGGACAAATCCGATTCATTGGGCTGACCTCGATGCTGGTTGGCCTGATCCTCCTGATCCTTTCGCACTGATACTCATGTCGTCGCCGCGCTGGGCTTTGCCCGACCATATTGAAGACGCTTTGCCGCTCGAGGCCGCCCGCCTTGAGGCCATGCGCCGCCGCCTGCTCGACGAATTCCGTCTGCACGGTTACCAGCTGGTGATGCCGCCGCTGATCGAATACGTCGAGTCGCTGCTTTCCGGTACCGGCAAGGAGATGGGGGAGCACACCTTCCGCATGGCCGATCCGTTCACCGGCCGCGTCCTCGGCCTGCGTGCAGACATTACGCCGCAGGTCACGCGGATCGACGCACACCTGCTGAATCGCGCTGGCGTGACGCGCCTTTGCTACGCCGCGAGCGTCGTGCGCACGACGCCGCGTTCGCTGTTGGCGAGTCGCCAACCGATGCAGCTTGGGGCGGAAATCTATGGCCATTCGGGCATCGATGCTGATATTGAAGTCATCCGTCTGCTGGCGCGTACGCTTGAAGTCGCGGGCGTGAAGGCTTCTCGAATCGATCTTGGGCATATCGGTCTTTTCCGGGCGCTGGCGGAACTCGCCGAGCTCAGCGCTGAGCAGCAGCGGGAGTTGTTCGCCGTGCTGCAGGCGAAGGATGTGCCGACGCTGGAAGCGATGACGACGAGCATGCCGGGTGAGGCTGCCGGAGCATTGCGTCAGTTGCCGGTGCTGTATGGCGACGCCAGCGTGCTTGATCGCGCAGCCGCTGTATTGCCTGCAATCCCGGCAGTCCAGACGGCGCTCGCCGATCTGCGCGCGATTGCGGCGGCCCTGCCGGATTTACCGTTGTCGTTTGACCTCGCCGATCTGCGCGGCTACGACTATCACAGTGGTCTCGTGTTCGCCGCATTTTGCGGTACCTCGCCCGCCGCAGTCGCTTTTGGTGGTCGCTACGACGAAGTGGGGCGTGCGTTTGGACGCGCGCGGCCGGCCACTGGGTTCAGCGTCAACGATTTGCGCGACCTGATCAATGCGGACGACGATGGGGTGCTGCCCGGTGCCGTGCTGGCGCCCGCCGTTGATGATCTGCGGCTGACGCAGGCCGTGGCCGCGTTGCGCGCTGCCGGCGAGGTCGTTACGTGTGCTTTGCCGGGCCACGCTGGCACTTGGCGCGAGGCGGGATGTGATCGGGAATTGGTTCTGCAGGGCGACCGTTGGGTGGTCGTTCCGCTTCAGGGAGATTGAGCATGGCAAGAAACGTCGTCGTCGTCGGCACCCAGTGGGGTGACGAGGGCAAAGGCAAGGTCGTCGATTGGCTGACCGACCACGCGCACGGTGTCGTGCGTTTCCAGGGCGGCCACAACGCCGGTCACACGCTGGTGATCAAGGGGCAGAAGTACGCGCTGAACCTGATTCCGTCCGGCATCATGCGCGACGGCGTGCGCTGCTACATCGGCAACGGTGTGGTGGTGAACGCCGAGCACCTGCTGTATGAAATCGACAAGCTGGAAGCGGGCGGCATTGAAGTCCGCTCCCGCCTGATGGTCAGCGAAGGTTGTCCGCTGATCCTGCCGTACCACCAGAAGCTCGATCTCGCGCGCGAAGCGCGCCGCGGCGAAGCCAAGATCGGCACGACCGGCAAGGGCATTGGCCCGACCTATGAGGACAAGGTTGCCCGCCGTGCCCTGCGCGTGCTGGATCTGTTCTATCCGGATCTCTTTGCCGAGAAGCTGCGCGAAAACCTCGATTATCACAACTTCGTGCTGACCAAGTACCTCGGCGGCGAAGCGGTCGATTTTCAGCAGGTTTATGACGCTTCGATGGCCAACGCCGCGCGCGTGCTGCCGCTGGTGGGTGATGTGTCGGCCGCGCTGCATGCAGTGAATCGCCGTGGTGAGAACCTGCTGTTCGAAGGCGCGCAAGGCACGCTGCTGGATGTTGATCACGGTACCTATCCGTTCGTCACATCGAGCAACTGTGTCGCCGGTGCCGCATCGCCGGGCGCAGGCGTCGGCCCTAACATGCTGCATTACATCCTCGGCATCACCAAGGCTTACACGACGCGTGTTGGCGCGGGCCCGTTCCCGAGCGAGCTGCCGATTGAGGAAGAGGGCTGCGTGGGCCATCACCTGTCGACGATCGGGCATGAGCGCGGCACGGTCACCGGGCGCGTGCGTCGTTGCGGCTGGTTCGATGCGGCGTTGTTGAAGCGCTCGATCCAGATCAATGGCGTCTCGGGTCTTTGCATTACCAAACTCGATGTGCTCGACGGCATCGAGGAACTGCAGCTGTGTGCGGGCTATCGCCTGGACGGCAAGATCATTGATCTGCTGCCGATCGGCGCGGACCGCGTTGCGCGCTGTGAGCCGATCTATGAAACCATGCCGGGGTGGAACGAGCCGACCGTCGGCGTGAAATCGTATGACGCGCTGCCGGCCAATGCGCGTGCCTATCTGCGCCGGATTGAAGAGCTTTGCGGTGTGCCGGTCGATATGATTTCGACCGGGCCGGATCGCGAAGAGACGATCGTTCTGCGTCACCCGTTCAAGGGCTGAACGCAGGCAGTAAAGGATGGGGTCTGGCGGCAATACGCGGCCGGGCCCCAAAAGGAAAAGCCCGGCACATCAACTCAAAGGCGAGACGGAAACGCGTGAAGGGAAGCAGAAAAGAAAAAAGCCAGTTCCGAAGAACTGGCTTTTCCTGCGAAATTCTTGGTGCCCAGGAGAGGACTCGAACCTCCACACCTTGCGGCACTAGTACCTGAAACTAGCGCGTCTACCAATTTCGCCACCTGGGCATTCGCTGCTCCGCAGCGAGAACAGAAGTATAAACGAAGGAATTGAATTGTCAACAACACCAAAGAAAAATATGCGCTCACGCAAGACGACGATGAGTGAAGTACCTGATACCGCCGCTGCGATTGCGCCGGCTGCTGAGCCGAAGAGGCGCGCAAGCAAGAAGGCCGCAGGCCCGGCGCTCTCGAAGCTTCGACGTGCAGATCCGTTTCTCGAACGCGAGCTGCAGAAGTACGAGTATCCACTCCCGAGTCGTGAGTACGTCCTGCAGGTGCTGACGGAGCGCGGCGTGCCGATGACCGGCGAAGACCTCGCGGATGCACTCGACATCACGCTGGAAGAGGCTGACGTGTTCGCGCGCCGGCTCGGGGCGATGGAGCGCGACGGCCAGATGATGCGCAACCGGCGCGGCGCCTACATCCTGCCCGACAAGGCCGATCTGATTCGCGGTCGCGTCGAGGGCCATCCGGACGGTTTTGGCTTCCTGAAACCGGAGGAGGGCGGCGACGACCTGTTCCTCGGCCCGCGTGAGATGAAGGCGGTGCTGCACGGCGACCGCGCGCTGGTACGCGTGACGGGTGCCGACTGGAAGGGGCGGCGCGAGGCGAAGATCGTCGAGGTGCTCGAACGCGCCAACGAGCGTGTCGTTGGCCGCGTGGTTGTCGAGCACGGCGTGCATTACGTGGTCGCCGAGAACCGCCGCATCAACCAGGAGATCCTGCTTGCCCGCGAAGGGCGCACGAAGCTGCCGGTTGCCGGTCAGGTCGTGACCGTCGAGCTGGTACAGCAACCGACCAAGAACAGCCAGCCAATCGGCAAGGTCGTCGAGGTGCTTGGTGCGTATGCCGACCCAGGTATGGAAATCGAGATTGCGCTGCGCAAGCACGATCTCCCGTTCGAATTCTCGAAAGCTGCGAAAGCCCAGACGGCGAGGATCCCGGATACGGTGCGCGAGAGCGACCTGGGCGGCGGGCGTGAGGACTTGCGTGCGTTGCCGTTGGTGACGATCGACGGCGAAACCGCAAAGGACTTCGATGACGCCGTGTTCGCCGAACCGGTTGGCAAGGGGTGGCGACTGGTGGTCGCGATCGCCGACGTGAGCCACTACGTCACCGAGGGCAGTGCGCTCGACAAGGATGCTTACGAGCGCGGCAACTCGGTTTACTTCCCGCGTCGTGTCATCCCGATGTTGCCGGAGAAGCTCTCGAACGGACTTTGTTCGCTGAATCCGAATGTCGATCGCCTTTGCATGGTGTGCGACATGGCGATCTCGGTGACCGGCAAGATCCAGCGTTACCGCTTCTATCCGGCGGTGATGCATTCGAAGGCCCGCCTGACCTACACCAAGGTCGCTGCAGCGCTGTACGACAAGGACGAAGCGACGCGTGCCGAGCTGGCGCCGCTGCTGCCGCATCTGGAGTCGCTCGACGCGGTGTTTCAGATCCTGCTCAAGGCACGTGCGCGCCGCGGCGCGATCGATTTCGAGACGGCCGAGACGCGCATGGTCTTCAACGACCAGGGCAAGATCGAGAAGATCGTGCCGGAGACCCGCAATGATGCACACCGCCTGATCGAGGAGTGCATGCTCGCGGCGAACGTGTGCGCATCGGAATACCTCGAATTCAACGAACAGCCGGCGCTCTACCGGATTCACGAGGGCCCGAAACCGGAAAAGCTGGAAAAGCTGCGGACCTTCCTTGGCGAATTCGGTTTCGATCTGGGGGGTGGCGACGACCCCGCCGCATCGGATTTCGCGCGACTGATCGACCGCATCAAGACGCGGCCGGATCGCCAGTTGCTGCAGACGGTGATGCTGCGCTCGCTGCGTCAGGCGATGTACAGCCCGGACAACGTCGGCCACTTCGGTCTCGCCTACGACGCCTACACCCACTTCACCTCGCCGATTCGCCGTTACCCCGATCTGCTGGTGCATCGCGCAATCAAGGCCGTGATCGCGCGCCAGCAGCCGCGCAAGAAGAGCAAGGCGGCAGAAGCCCTTGCCGCGCTGGACCTCGATGAAGTCGGCGCGCATTGCTCGGCCACCGAGCGCCGGGCGGACGAAGCCACGCGGGATGTCGAAGCCTGGCTCAAGTGTTTCTTCATGCAGGATCGTATTGGCGAGGAGTTCGAGGGCAGCGTGTCGGCGGCCGTGCCCTTCGGCATCTTCGTGGCGCTCGACGATGTGTTCATCGAGGGCCTGGTGCACATCTCGGATCTTGGCGCGGACTATTTCCATTTCGACGATGCGCGTCACGAACTGGTCGGTGAGCGCACGGGGCAGCGCTTCCGCCTGTCCGATCGCGTGAAGGTGCAGTTGGTGCGCGTGGACCTCGAAAGTCGCAAGATCGATTTCCGCTTGGTCGAGGCCACGCCCTCGGCGACTGCCCGTCGTGGCAAGACCGCGCGCGACGCAGCGCGTGGTGAAGCGCGCGAGAAACCGGTTGTGGCGGCGTTGGATGATGACGAAGGCGAGTTCGTGAGTTGGCGCGAGCTGCAGGGTGTAAAGGCAGGTGCTCAGGTGCCTGGCGCTGCTGCAGGCCGCCGCAAGGCAAGCGGGCGGCAGCGCGAACGCAGCGGCCCGCCGCCGACGGGTGTGAAGGGGGTCGGCGCCAAACCCGCCAAGAAAGCGGGCGCAGCGCCACGTAAGGCGACGGGCGGGAAACCCGCCCCGGCGGGCAAGAAGCCGGCACCCAAGGGTGGGCCGCGCAAGAAGGGAGGCCGCCGTGGCTGAGACGCGATACCTCCACGGCTTTCACGCAATCGGCGCCAAGCTGCGGCATGACCCGGAATCGGTGCTGGAGATCTACCTCGACGCCAAGCGGGCCGATGCCCGTGCCAAGGATCTGATCGCGCGCGCCGAGCTGGCCGCGGTGCGTTTGCACCCGGTTGACGGCCCGCGGCTTGATGGCATGGCAGGCACGCACCGCCACCAGGGCGTCGTCGCGAAGATCGACGCGCGCCAGCGCGCGCTGAAAGTCGACGATGTGCTCGAAGGGCTGACGGAACCGGCCCTGCTGCTGGTGCTCGATGGGGTGACTGATCCGCACAACCTTGGCGCTGCGTTGCGTGTGGCAGACGGCGCTGGGGCGCATGCGGTGATTGCGCCGAAGGACCGCTCGGTCGGGCTCAACGCCACGGCGATGAAGGTTGCCAGCGGCGCTGCAGACACCGTGCCCTACATCACCGTCACCAACCTCGCGCGTACCTTGCGCGAGCTGCAGGAGTTTGGCGTCTGGTGCGTCGGGGCGGCCGGCGAGGCGGACAAGGATCTGTATGCGATCGACCAGCGCGGTTCGCTCGCGTGGGTCCTCGGGGCGGAGGGCGATGGGCTGCGTCGGCTCACCCGCGATACCTGCGACGAATTGGCGAAGATCCCGATGTACGGTTCGGTCGAAAGCCTCAACGTGTCGGTCGCCAGCGGTATCTGCCTGTTCGAGGCGCGGCGGCAGCGGACGCGTGGAGCCTGAGGCGGCGGCTCGCGGTTGGCTCGCCCTCCTTGGTCTCAAACGGCGGTTGATCGCGTCGGCCGTGTTATGATTCGGCGTGGCGGGTCTCCTCGCATTGCAGCGTGGGAATCTGGTCAGGTCCGGAAGGAAGCAGCCATAACCGCTCCCTGCAAGTGCCGGGGGTCAGGCTCGCCACCCTGAATACGAAAAGGGCGTCGAAGGAAACTTCGACGCCCTTTGCTTTTTCTGCGGTAGTTTCGCGATCAGGTGGCGATGCCGACGTGTTTGCCGATGCCGTGTGCCGGCCGGCTGATCGTATGAATTCGGGAATCCGGCGCGTGTGCGTTGTCGGAGTTGAGCAGTGCTGCGCCTTGCATCGCCAGCACCGTCGATCCGGCCATGAAGATCGCGAGCCCGAGGCTGCGGCGGGCGCGGCGCAGGGCATGGCTGCGAGTGAGTGCTTGCATGGTGACCTCCCGGTGACTGTGTGCTTGGCTTGTAGTCTGGTTGCTTGGCGCTCTTAGGGCTAATTGATTAAAGCAACCACTGCGATCAATATTGGCTATCGGCACACGTGTGCCTCTGCCCGCGGGCGTGCTCTGGCCCTCTGCTAGAATCCCTCGCATGAGTTACTTGGTGCTGGCGCGCAAATGGCGCCCGAAAAGCTTCGACACCCTCGTCGGGCAGGAGCATGTGGTGCGCGCGCTGACGCATGCGCTCGCCACCGGCCGCCTGCATCACGCCTGGCTCTTTACCGGTACGCGAGGCGTTGGCAAGACGACCATCTCGCGCATCCTGGCCAAGGCGCTGAACTGCGAAACCGGCGTGACCGCAACACCCTGCGGGGTCTGTTCGGCTTGTCAGGAAATCGATGCGGGGCGCTTCGTCGATTACGTAGAGATGGACGCGGCCTCGAATCGCGGCGTCGATGACATGGCCTCGTTGCTGGACAAGGCGGCTTACGCGCCGACCCGCGGCCGCTACAAGGTCTACATGATCGACGAAGTGCACCAGCTCACCGGACACGCGTTCAACGCGATGCTCAAGACGCTGGAAGAGCCACCGGCGCACATGAAGTTCATTCTTGCGACGACCGATCCGCAGAAGATCCCGGTGACGGTGCTGTCGCGCTGCCTGCAGTTCAACCTCAAGCAGATGCCCCCGGGGCATATCGTCGACCACCTGTCGCGCATCCTTGAGCAAGAGAACGTGCCCTTCGAGGCGGGTGCGCTGCGTCACCTCGCGCGGGGTGCGAACGGTTCGATGCGTGACGCGCTGTCACTGCTGGATCAGGCGATCGCGCATGGGGCCGGCCGCGTCGAAGAGCAGGGTGTGCGCGACATGCTCGGCTCGGTCGGCGAAGATCAGCTCTACGCGCTTGTCGAAGGCCTCGCGGCGCAGGATCTGCCGGCAATGCTGGCCGTCGCGGACGAAATGCAGGCGCGCAGCCTCAGCTTCGAGGCCGCACTGCAAGCCTTCGCGAGCCTGCTGCACCGGCTTGCGCTGACGCAGTTCGCGCCGCAGGCGATCATGGATCTGCAGGAGCGTGCACAGCTCGAAGCGCTTGCGGCGCGCTTCGACCCGGAATTCCTGCAGCTCGCTTACCAGATCGCCATTCATGGTCGCGACGACCTCGCGCTGGCGCCCGATCCCTACGCCGGATTCACGATGACGCTGCTGCGCTTGCATGCCTTCCGGCCCGAAACGCCAGGTGAGGCGCGTGGCACCGCGGGTAGCGCGCCGTCAGGCGGAGCCCCGCGTGCAAGGGCGTTGCCGGTGGGCCCGGCGCCGGCGGCCTCAGCCGCGCAATCGGCCCAAATGACGCAGTCCGTGGCGCCGAGGGCGGCTGCGCCCGCTGCAGCATCGACGCCGCGCGAACCGGCGTCCGATCCCGAACCTGAGCCTGCGGCGCCTGCCGCTGCTGTTCCGGCAGCGCATATTGAGCCGCCGTTCGAACCAGGGTTCGATGCGCGTTACGAGCCGGTGCTGGAGCCGGATTTCGAACCGCCCTTCGAGCCACCTTATGTGCAGACGGCGGCGCCCATCGCAACACCTGCCGCTCGCGAACAGGCGCCGAAACCCGCCGCTGCGATGCCGCAGCCTGCTGAACCCGAAGTCTGGAACGGCGCGCTGGACGATTGGCACGGCATGGTCGCGGCGATGCGCCTGGGCGGTCTGGTTCGCGAGCTCGCACAACAATGCGAGTTGCTGGGTTTTGATGGCTCGTTGGTGCGCTTGCGCCTGCCGGAAACGCACAAACATCTCGCTGCGATGCAGAGCACGCGGGACAAGCTGCAGGACGCGCTCTCGGCACTGCTGGGGCGTGCCGCGCGTCTGGGTATCGAGATTGGCGCTGTGGCCAGCGAAACGCCGGCTCAGCGCAACCAGGTTGAAAAGCAGCGCCGGCATGCTGATGCGGTGGCGGCGCTGGAGGCCGATCCCTTCGTGCGCGAGGTGATCGAACGATTTGATGCGACGCTTGTGGAAGCGTCGGTAAAACCGTTTTAAGAAGGAGAGCAAGCGATGTTCAAGGGTGGTGGCATGGGCAATCTGGCCGGGCTGATGAAGCAGGCTCAGCAGATGCAGGAAAACATGAAGAAGGCGCAGGAAGCGCTGGCGTTGATCGAAGTTGAAGGTGGGTCCGGCGCCGGCATGGTCAAGGTGCTGATGACCTGCAAGTACGATGTGCGTCGCGTGACGATCGATCCGTCTGTCATGGACGACAAGGAAATGCTCGAAGACCTCGTAGCCGCCGCGATGAACGACGCAGTGCGCAAGGTCGAGGCCACCACGCAGGAGAAGATGTCCGGCTTCACTGCCGGCCTGAACCTGCCGCCGGGCATGAAGCTGCCCTTCTGAGCAATCGATGCGTTGGGCACGGCAACGTGCCCGCGCATCACGACTGACGCGACCGCATGCCCGCTGCCCTCGACGAACTGATTGACGCCCTGCGCGTATTGCCGGGCGTTGGGCCGAAGTCCGCCCAACGCATGGCTTACCACCTGCTGCAGCGGGATCGTCAGGGCGCGGGGCGCCTGGGTCGGGCTCTGGATGCGGCGCTCGCGCACATCCGGCATTGCGATCGCTGCAATACCTTCACCGAGGCGGAGGTATGCGATCGCTGCGTCAACCCGGCACGCGATCCGCAGCAGCTCTGCGTGGTCGAAATGCCGGCCGATCTGGCAATGATGGAGCAGACCCACGCCTACCGCGGTATGTACTACGTCCTGATGGGCCGCGTGTCGCCGCTGGATGGCATCGGCGCGCGTGAGTTGCGGCTCGATCGTTTGTTGGCGCGGGCGACCGACGGGACCGTGCAGGAAGTGATTCTCGCCACCAACTTCACCAACGAAGGCGAGGCGACTGCACATTACGTGGGTGAGATGCTGCGTGCGCGCGGGCTGAAGGTCAGCCGCATTGCCCGCGGCTTGCCGGTCGGCGGCGAGCTGGAGCACACCGATATCGGAACAATTGCGCAGGCGCTGGTCGAGCGTCGCGTGCTCTGAGGGCTGCAAGCTGGACGAACAACGCTTTCTCGATTTGCTGTTCGGGCGTATCAAGCGCCCTTGGGTGACATCGGTATTGCTGCTGGCCAACGGCTTGGTCTTTGCTTGGCTGATGCTGCATAGCCACGGCCTGCTGCAGATCGATAGCCGGGTGCTGATCCGCGCCGGGGCGCTGTACGGCCCGGCCGCGCTGACCGGGCAGACTTGGCGTGTCGCCACGGCACTGTTTCTGCATGGCGGCCTGATGCACATCGCGATGAACATGTTCGCGCTGTGGCAGGTCGGTGCGGTAACCGAGCGCCTCTTCGGCCACCGGAACTATCTGCTGACCTACGCCGGGGCCGGGCTGCTGGGTTCGCTCGCGAGCCTGTGGTGGAAGCCTGCCGTGCTGAGCGTTGGCGCTTCCGGCGCGATCTTCGGTCTCTATGGCGCCTTGCTCGCCTACCTCATCTTCGAGCGCCGCGCGGTGCCGGAAGGCCTGTTGCGCGAACTGCGCACCAGCACCGTCGCCTTCATCGGTTTTTCGCTGTTCGCGGGCTTCACCTTGCCGGGCATCGACAACGCGGCGCACGTTGGTGGCCTCGTGGGCGGTTTCATCCTGGGCGCTGGCTTTGCGCATCCGCTCGACCAGCGACCCGGTTTGGCGGTGTGGTTGCGCGGGCTGGCCGGCATTTCGGCGGTGAGTGGTCTCGCGCTGGTGATGTGGGGTGGTGCGCAGCCGGCTGGCGAGGGCTTCCGCCGCATGGCCGCCGAACAGCACCAGACGCAGTTGTTTGCCGAAGCCGACCAGGAGCTGACACAACACACGGCGGCGCTGGTCGCCGGGATGCGGCAGGGCAAGATCACCAGTGCGGAAGCGCTGGAACAGATCGAAGGGGAGCTGCTGCCGGGAAGGGAACTGCAACTGCGAGCCGTGACGGCTTTGCCGGCCGGCGCTCCAAACCGCGAGCTGCTGTTGCGCTATGTGCAGGCGCGGCGCAATGCGGTGGTGGCGTTGGGGCAGGCATGTACGACCGGAAACCCGCGCTGGTTTGACCTGGCGGTCAACCACTCGCTGCGGGCCGACAACATCATTCTTGCGTTGCGCCTGCAGCAGGTTGAGGGCGTGAAGAGCAGGCAATAAGTTCGCCCGGGGGAGGGCAGCAATGAACACAGCGGTGGGTGCTACGGTGAAATGGGGTGTGCTCGGTGCAGCACGGATCGCCGAACAGGCAGTGATTCCTGCCATCCGCGCTGCGGGCGGGCATGTTGCCGCGCTGGGTTGCCGCGATCTGCAGCGTGGCCAGGTCTATGCCCAGCGCAACGGCATTGCGCGCACCGTGGATTACCTCGATCTGGTGCAGCACGCTGACATTGACGCGGTGTACATCGCGTTGCACAACGCAGCCCATTTGCCATGGGCGCTCGCGGCGCTGGCCGCCGGCAAGCATGTGCTGTGCGAAAAGCCGCTCACGCTTAATGCGCGCCAGGTTGCGCAGTTGCAAGCGGCGCAACGGATTCACGGCCGCCTTGCGATGGAGGCCTTCATGTACCGCTTCCATCCCGCTATCGAGCAACTTCACGCGCTGGTGCGCGATGGCGCGATCGGCCAGCCCAGGGTGATGCGCGGTGCTTTCGCTTTCGTGCTCGACCGGCCCGAGGATGTGCGTTGGGATCCGGCCATGGGCGGCGGCGCACTGTATGACGTGGGCTGCTATCCACTCGATCTGATGCGTCAGATCACAGGCGAGCAGCCCGACGTGCTGGCGGCGCAGGCGAGCTACACCGATCGTGGCGTCGACCACGCTCTGAGCGCGTTGCTGCGTTTCGGCGATGCGGCGGCGCACATGGATTGCGGCTTCTCCTTGCCCTTCCATCAGGGTTTCGAGGTGCTCGGGGCGCATGGCGCCTTGCGCATCGACCAGCCCTTCCTGAACAAGGAGCGGGAGGTCGTGCTGTGGCACGACGCCCACGCGCAGCACTTTCCGCCCACCGATGCGTATGTGCGCATGGTGTCGCATTTCCAGCGTGCGATCCGCGCCGAGGAGCCGCTGCGCTATCCGCTCGACGATGCGCTGGCACAAGCGGAGACGCTGGACCGGGTATTCCTCGCGATGGAACCCGCGCCGACCGGCGCAATGTGATGCGTTGCGCAGGGCCACTGCTAAGCTGAAAGCAGGCCCATAACAAGAAGACGAGGGTTGCGATGAAAGCATTGCCGGCGGTGATGAGTCATCCGGGTGTGCGGCGCTGGGGGCGCCGTGCGGCGATCGCGATGATCGCGGTGCTTGCTCTGGCGGGGGCGGTTGCCGTCGTGGCACCGCCGTTCGTGCGCGGTGCGCTGCAGAACGAGTTGGGCGCCATGCTCGACCGGCCGGTCACGGTCGGCGCCGTGCATATCAACCTGCTTCGGCTGTCGGCCGGCATCGACGACCTGAAGATCGGTGGCCGGGCGGGCGAACCTCCGTTACTCGAAATCGGCCGTGCCGAGGCCAACCTTGAAGGTGCGAGCTCCCTGCTGCATCGTGCGGTGGTGGTGCGCTCGCTGCGGGTTGAGCGGCCGCAGGTCTACATCGCCCGCGAAGCGGCGAACCGCTACTCGATCAGCGATATTCTCGAGCGCCTCGCGAAGCAGCCGAAGAAAGAGGGCGGCGGCGATACCCGCTTTGCGCTCTACAACATCGAAGTCACCGAAGGTCTGCTGCGCTTCAACGACAAATCGGTCGGCCGCGAGCACCGGATCGAGCGGCTTGCCTTCGCCTTGCCTTTCATTTCGAGCATCCCGGCAGATGTCGAGGTGTTTGCAAACCCGCGTCTGTCGGCGCTGGTGAACGGCACTGCCGTGGAACTGGGCGGCAAGACACGTCCCTTCTCGCGCGAGCGGCGCGATGCCGAACTCCAACTCAAGCTGGCACCGGTGGAGCTTGCGCCCTACTTGGCTTATCTGCCGAAGAAACCGGGGGTGTCGCTGGAGAAGGGCAAGCTCGCGGCCGACCTGCATCTGCGCTTCGAGCAACTGCTCGGCAAAGCACCGAGCATCTCGCTATCGGGCCAGGCCAGCCTGCTGGACTGGCTGGTACGTGATTCCGATGGCAGTGACATCGCGCATTTCGACGCCTTGCGAATCGCGCTCGCCGACGTCCAGCCGCTCGCGCGCAAGGCACATGTGCAGGCGGTGGAACTGGTGAAACCGGAGGTGGCGGTCGAGTTCGATCGCAGCAATCGCATCAAGGCGGTACTGGCGATCCAGCGCGAGCTGCTGGCCTATACCGGGCCGGCTGAAGAGGTGACACCCGCAAAGCCGGATGCCGGGGCTGGCTGGCAATGGCAGCTCGACCGTATTGCGCTGGAGCACGGCCATGTCGGCATATCGAACGTCACAACCGACCCGCCCGTGAAAATGGCGGTGGAAACGCTGGATATCGAGCTCAAGGGGCTTTCGTCTGCGCTCGACAAGCCGGCGGGCCTCAAGCTCGCAGCCAAGGGCGACGCAGGCGAATCGATCGGGCTGGAGGCCAAGCTCACGATCAAGCCGCTGCACCTGGCGGGCGTGCTCGATTTCGCCGAGCTGCAGCCAGCGCGAGGGGCGTCCTACGTCGCGGGCACGATACCGGGCCTCATTGTTGATGGCGCGCGCCTGACCGGCCGCGTGCCGCTGGATCTGCAGGTGGGCGAGCAGGGTGTTGGTGTTGTGCTCACCGATGCTGAACTTGGTGCCGCCGACATGGCGCTGCGCCTGCGTGGCGAGAAGACCCCGTTCCTGAAGGTGCCGAAGCTCGCGTTGAGTGGGCTGACGCTCGATTTGCCGCAACGGACGATCAAACTGGGCGCGGCGAGCATTGATGCGCCGGAGTTCGCCCTGCAGCGCGATAAGGACGGCCGCTTCAACCTCGCGCGCCTTACGGGCAACAAACCCGCAGCCAAGGCGGGCGAGGCGCCCAAAGCCACCCAAGCTAACAAAGCGGATACCGACTGGCACTATGCCCTGGGCGAGCTGACGCTCAACGGGGCGACGCTGCGCTACGACGACGTCTCGCGGCCGACGCCGCTGCGTCTGAACCTCTCGCCGTTGACCTTGGCGGTCAGCGATGTCGAGAGCAGTCCGGGCAGCTATGCGCAGTTCAAGCTGACAACAGGTTGGAATCAGAAAGGCCGTCTGTCGGTGAATGGCCGTGTGTCGCCGCAACCGCTTCGCACCGATCTGAAGATTGACGGCAGCGGGCTCGATGTAGTGCCGCTGCTGGCGCAGGTGACGCGCGACTATGAGGTCTCGGTCACGCGCGCCAAGGTCTCTGCGCAGGGCGCACTGAGCCTTGATCTGAGTAAACCTGATGCCCCCGCGGGCAGCTACAAGGGCCGGGTGGCGGTGGCGGACTTTTCCTCGCTGGATCTGATCAACGACGCCGACTTCGTGCGCTGGGGCAATTTCTCGTTCAGTGGCATTGATCTGCGCTTGTCGCCGTTGTCGATTGGTGTTGGGGAAATTGCGTTACGCGATCTGCAGACGCGCCTGATCCTGAGCAAGGAGGGGGAGCTGAACCTGCGCGAAGTCACGCAGCGGCGGCATGCGGACGACGACACCCCCGCGAGTGCGACGCCCGAAGCGAAGAAGCCGGCCGCCGCGGCCAGCACGGCGACCGTGCCGCCGGCGAAGCCGATGCCGCCGATCCGTATCGACCGTATCGTGCTCAGCGGCGCGTCGATCAATTACAGCGATCGCTTCGTGCGGCCGAATTTCGATGCACGCCTGTCGGGTGTTGCCGGCCGTATCGAGAACCTTGGCACCGATCCGGCAAAGGTGGCGGCGCTTGATCTGCGCGGTGCGGTGGATGGACTGGCGCCGCTCGAAATCAGCGGCCAGCTGGCGCCGTTCCGCAACGACCGCTTCCTCGACGTGAAGACCTCGGTGAAAGGGTACGAGCTCACTGCGCTGTCAGCCTATGCCAGCAAATACGTCGGCTACGGCATCGAGAAGGGCAAACTCTCGATGGATCTGCGTTACCGCATCGAGGACCGCAAGCTCAGCGCCGAGAACCACGTTTTCCTGGATCAGCTGACTTTCGGTGACAAGGTCGAGAGCCCTGATGCGACATCGCTGCCGGTTCGCTTCGCGGTGAATCTGTTGAAGAACAGCCGAGGTGAGATCGATGTGAACCTGCCGGTGGGCGGCACGCTGGACGATCCGGAGTTTTCGGTTGGCGGCATCGTCTGGAAGATGATCCTCAACTTCTTCGGCAAGATCGTGTCGTCGCCGTTCTCCTTCCTCGCGGGGGGTGATGGTGGTGCGGATGTCTCGCAGCTCGCCTTCACGGCCGGCTTGGCGCGGATCGATGCCGACGGCGCCAAGCGACTCGAGCTCATCGCCAAGACCCTGAAGGATCGCCCGTCACTGACGCTGGACCTGACCGGGCGCGCCGATCCGCTGGTGGACGCCGAGGGGCTCAAACGCGAGAGCTACCAACGCAAGGTTCGCAGCCTGAAGCTGCAGGACATGGCCAAGGTGGGCGAGTCCGGCGGCGGCATTGACGAGGTGCGCATCGATCCAGCCGAGTATCCGGCACTGCTCAAGCGCGTTTACGCCGACGAGAAGATCCCCAACAAGCCGCGCAACGTCGTGGGCATGCAGAAGGATGTACCGGTCGCCGACATGGAGCGGATGCTGATGAGCGTTGCGAACGTGGGCGATGCCGATGTGCGAGCGCTGGCGCAGGAGCGCGCGAACCAGGTCAAGACCTGGTTGGTCGAAACCGGAAAGGTGCCGGTCGAGCGCGTGTTCGTGCTGGCGCCCAAGCTGGGCGAAGACAAGGACAAGAGCGACGCGAAGGCTGCCACAAGCGCCAGCCGCGTCGATTTTTCGCTGCGCTGACCCGACCAGGCTGGCGCGAATTCTGGCTGACGGAGCATACCCAACCCATGACCCACGCACTCGCTGCGGAAGCGCTGGACCAACTCTTCAACAGCGCCCGTACGCACAGCGTCTGGCTCGACAAAACGGTCGAGCCCGCGTTGCTGCATCAACTCTACGATCTGCTGAAGATGGCGCCTACTTCAGCCAATTGCTCGCCTGCACGGATTGTTTTCGTGACCTCCCCAGATGCCAAGGCGCGCCTCGCGCCGGCACTCGATGAGGGTAACCGCGCGAAGACCATGGCTGCGCCGGTGACGGCGATCATCGGCTACGACCTGCAGTTCCATGACCAGCTCAGCGACCTGTTTCCGCATAGTGATGCGCGTGCGTGGTTCGCCGGCAACGACGTCAAGATCCAGACCACCGCTTTCCGCAACGGCAGCCTGCAAGGGGCCTACCTGATTCTTGCCGCACGCGCGCTGGGGCTGGATTGCGGGCCGATGTCCGGTTTCAACAACGCGATGGTCGATGCCGAGTTCTTTGCCGGCACAGCGATCAAGAGCAACTTTCTCTGCAACCTCGGTTACGGCGACCGCAGCGCGCTGTATGCGCGCAGCCCGCGCTTCGCCTTTAACCAGGCTTGCAGCATCGTCTGAGGTGAGCCATGGCGATTGCGAAACTGACTGACGTTGAGCGCCACGCTGCACTTGCTGCGCTCAAGGGCTGGGCGCATGAAGCGGGTCGCGACGTGTTGGTGAAACACTTCAAGTTCCGCGATTTCAGCGAGGCCTGGGGCTTCATGAATCGCGTGGCGCTGCTTGCTGAGAAGCACGACCACCACCCGGAGTGGAGCAACGTCTACAACCGCGTTGAGATTTTGCTGACCACGCACGATGCGGGCGGGCTGTCGGCGCGCGATGTGGCGATGGCGAAAGCGATCGACGCCTTGTGAGCCTCGTTGACCGCAAACGAAAAACGGGCACCCAAGGGTGCCCGTTTTTCTGTGGTGCTCGACCCAATATCAGGCCGCGTCGAGCGCCTGATCCAGATCGGCGATCAGGTCGTCGATGTGCTCGATGCCGATCGACAGGCGCACGGTATCGAGCGTCACGCCGGCCTTTTCCAGCTCCGCCGGTGACAGTTGGCGATGGGTCGTGGATGCAGGGTGGCAGGCGAGCGATTTCGCGTCGCCGATGTTCACCAGCCGGGTGAAGAGCTTCAATGCGTCCTGGAAGCGCGCGCCGCCTTCCAGCCCGCCTTCCACACCAAAGGTCAGAATGCCGGACGGACGGCCGCCCATGTACTTTTGTGCCAGCGCATGGTCGCGGTGATCCGAAAGCCCAGCGTAATTCACCCACTTCACCTTCGCGTGGGCCTTCAGGTATTCCGCAATCTTGCGAGTGTTTGCGGTGATACGGTCCATTCGCAGCGCCAGCGTCTCGATGCCTTGCAGGATCATGAAGGCGTTGAAGGGCGAGATCGCAGCACCCATGTTGCGCAGCGGCACCACACGCGCACGGCCGATGTAGGCAGCCGGGCCGAGGGCTTCGGTGTAGACCACGCCGTGGTAGGAGACATCCGGTTCGTTCAGGCGGCGGAAGCGCGCCTTGTGATCCGCCCACGGGAACTTGCCCGAGTCGACGATCGCGCCGCCGATCGAGTTGCCGTGGCCGCCGAGGTATTTGGTCAGCGAATGCACCACGATGTCCGCGCCGAATTCGATCGGACGCAACAGGTAGGGCGAGGGCACGGTGTTGTCGACGATCAGTGGCACGCCATGGCGGTGCGCGATGGCGGCGATGGCCTCGATATCGGTGATGTTGCCGAGCGGGTTGCCGATTGATTCAACGTAGACCGCCTTGGTCCGATCATCGATCAGTGCTTCAAAGCTCGCCGGGTCGCGGTAGTCCGCGAAGCGCACGTTGATGCCGTATTGCGGCAGCGTGTGGGCGAACAGGTTGTAGGTGCCGCCGTACAGTGTCGCCGCCGAGACGATGTTGTCGCCCGCTTCGGCGATGGTCTGGATCGCGTAGGTGATCGCCGCCTGGCCGGAAGCCAGTGCCAGCGCGGCAATACCGCCTTCGAGTGCGGCGACACGCTTCTCCAGTACATCCTGCGTTGGATTCATGATGCGGGTGTAGATGTTGCCCGGCACCTTCAGATCAAACAGATCGGCGCCGTGCTGGGTGTCATCAAAGGCATAGGCCACCGTCTGGTAGAGCGGCACCGCGACTGCGCGCGTCGTCGGGTCGGGCGAGTAGCCCGCATGTACCGCAAGCGTTTCGAGCTTCATCTGTTTCGTCTCCGGGTCACCAAAACAAGCACGCGAGTATAGAGGGCGCGCCTCTGCACGCTATTGCGAAATCGTGCAAAGCTAATCGTCTCCCGCGCGCTATCCGTGCCCTGGTTGGTCAACTTGAATAAATACATGGGCTTGTATAAAATCGCGGGTTCCCTTGCTCCACCGGTTTCGCATGCCGGGGGGCTGTGATTGACGCAACCGCAAGGAGTATCCATGCGACATTACGAAGTTGTATTCATCGTCCACCCGGACCAGTCCGAACAGGTGCCGGCGATGATCGAGCGCTACAAGGCGCTCGTGACCCAGCGTGGCGGCCAGATCCATCGTCTTGAAGACTGGGGTCGTCGTCAGCTGGCTTACCCGATCCAGAAGGTTCACAAGGCTCACTACGTCCTGATGAACATCGAGACGGATCAGGAAGCGCTCACCGAACTCGAACACGCGTTCAAGTTCAACGACGCCGTCCTGCGCCACCTCACCATCAAGATGAAGAAGGCTGTCACTGCGCCGTCTCCGATGATGAAGGAAGAGAAGGCCAAGTCGCTGACCCCGGCACCTGCTGCCGAAGAAACGAAGACCGCCGAAGCCTGAGTCGCCTGACTCCCGGGCCGCCAGGAGGTGATACGTAACGCACTGGTTCTGGATGGAGTAATCGCCGAATGCGGCGTGCTCCGCAGAACGCCGGCAGGGATGCCGGTCCTTGAATTCAGCCTTGAACATGTCTCACGACAGGTCGAAGCCGGAATCGAGCGGGAAGTGCGGTGCGAGGTTGCTGTGCTGGCTTTGGGTGACGTCGCGCTGTCTGCGCAGGCTCACCGTCCGGGCGACAAGGTGACGCTCACCGGGTTTCTCGCAGCGCGTAGCGCGCGGCATAAAGGCCTGGTGATGCATGTGAATACGATCGAAATTTTGGAAGGGAACTGAAAATGGCTTTCAGACCGAAAAAGAAAGACGACAAGAAGGGCGGCAACCGCCGCGGTGGGCTCTTCAAGCGTCGCAAGTTCTGCCGTTTCACGGCTGAAAAAGTCGAGCTGATCGACTACAAGGACGTCGACGTCCTCAAGGAATTCGTGACCGAAACCGGCAAGATCATGCCGGCCCGTATCACCGGCACCAAGGCCGGCTATCAGCGTCAGCTGCAGGCTGCGATCAAGCGCGCCCGCTTCCTGGCCCTGCTGCCGTTCTGCGACCTGCACGACTAATCGGGCCGGAGAGGAATCACCATGCAAATCATTCTGCTCGAAAAGGTCATCAACCTCGGCAACCTCGGCGATGTCGTCAAGGTCAAGGACGGTTACGCCCGTAACTTCCTGATCCCGAATGGCAAGGCCAAGCGCGCCACTGCTGACAACCTGGCTGCTTTCGAAGCCAAGCGCGCCGAGCTCGAGCGCGTTGCCGCCGAGAAGCTGGCTGCCGCTCAGGAACTGGCTGGCAAGCTGGATGGCACCACCGTTCAGATCGTCCGCAAGGCCGGTGTCGATGGTCGTCTGTTCGGTTCCGTGACCAACGCCGACGTCGCTGAAGCGCTTAACGCGCAAGGCTTCTCGGTCGAAAAGGCCGCGGTTCGCATGCCGCTCGGCCCGATCAAGGCGATCGGTGACAACGCGCTGCAAGTCGCGCTGCACACCGACGTGCTGGTCAACGTGACGGTGTCGGTGCTCGGCGAGAACTAAGCCGAACCCGCTGCTGCATGTGAAACGGCCCGCTTTGCGGGCCGTTTTCTTTTTGTGCGAAGGGGCGGCGTGTGGCCGCCACCGTTGTTCGTCAGTGCAACTTGATACGCGGATTGCGCATGCGGTCGATCGCCTCGACCCAGGTCGCCAGCCAGGTGCGGAACATGCCGTTGATCGCGACCTGGTGCTTCTTGTACAGCGACCAGTACATCCACTTCGCAAACATGCCCTCGATGAATACGCCGCCGCTGGCGACGCGCCCCATGAGGCTACCTACGGTGCTGTATTCGCCGAGCGAGACCAGTGAGCCGTGGTCGTGATAGCGGAAGGGCAGACCGGATTTACCAGCCAGCACGCGTGGAATCGTCCTGGCGAGCAGTAGCGCCTGCTGATGTGCGGCCTGCGCACGAGGCGGCACCATTGCCTTGCCGCTGTCGTCCATCGGGCACGCGGCGCAGTCACCCATCGCGTAGATCGACGCATCGCGCGTGCTGCGCAAGCTGCGATCGACCACCAGCTGGTTGATCCGGTTCGTCTCCAGCCCGTCGATATCGCGCAGGAAATCCGGCGCCTTGATGCCGGCGGCCCACACCGTCAGCCCGCTCGGAATGAACTTGCCGCTGCCCATGCGCACGCCTTCGGCGCTGACCTCGACGACCTTCTCGTTCGTGTGCAGATCAATGTCGAGCTTGCGCAGTTCGCGCGACACCGCCGACGACACGCGCTCCGGCAGCAGCGGCAGGATGCGCGGCGCGGCGTCGACGATCGAGATCTTCAGGTCGCGTTCCGGGTGAAGGTTCTCAAGCCCGAAGCTCGCCATGATGCGGGCGGTCATATGCAGTTCGGCCGCGAGTTCAACGCCCGTCGCACCGCCGCCGATGATTGCCACGGTGAAGCGCCCTTGACCCGCAGCGGGGCCGCCCGCCTGTGCGCGAATCGAGGCGTCGATCAGTTTGCGGTGGAAGTGCAGCGCGGCCGCGGGCGAGTCCAGCATGATGCTGTGCTCACGCGCACCGGGCGTGCCGAAGTCGTTGGTCTGGCTGCCCAGCGCGAACACCAGCGTGTCGTAGGGGAGGGTGGATTCCGGTAGTAGCACCTCTCCTTCCAGCGAGCGCACCGGCGCGAGCCGGATCTCTTTCTTCGCCCGATCCAGTCCGGTGAATTCGCCCTGGCGAAAACGGAAGTGGTGGCGACGACCGAGTGCGAGGTACTCGATTTCGTCGGCATGGCTGTCCAGCGTGCCGGCCGCCACCTGATGCAGCAGCGGTTTCCAGACGTGGGTGCGGCCGCGATCGACCAGTGTGATGTCGGCCTTGCCGGGCTTGCCGAACTGGTCGCCGAGCTTGACTGCGAGTTCGAGCCCGCCGGCGCCGCCGCCGACGATGATGATGCGATGGCGCGCTGCCGTGTCAGCCTGTGTCACGTTTGAGTCTCCGGTGCTGCGGAAGGACCGGCGACTCTAGCGGCAATGGGCTAGGGGCGACAATCGAATTTCATGATTGACGCATCGGCCGCCCCTATGTGCCCGAAAGCCGCGTGACTGCTTGCGCTCAGAGCAGAACGAGGTTGTCGCGGTGAATCAGTTCCGGCTCGTCGACGTAGCCGAGGATGCTTTCGATTTCATGGCTGGCGTGGCGAGCAATGCGGGCTGCCTCACGGCTGGCGTAGTTCGTCAGTCCGCGGGCCAGTGCGCGGCCGTCCGGGCCCACGCAGGCGACCACAGCGCCACGGCCGAATTCCCCTTCGACCGACACGACGCCGACTGGCAGCAGGCTGCGGCCGGTTTCCAGTGCGCGCACCGCGCCTGCGTCGAGGTGCATGGTGCCGGCGAGCTGTAGGTGGTCTGCCAGCCATTGCTTGCGGGCTGCAAGCGGCGAGCTGGAGGCGAAGAGCAGTGTGCCGAGCGATTCGCCCTTGGCGAGACGCAACAGCGCATCCGGCTCGCGGCCGCTGGCGATGCAGGTGTGCGTGCCGCTGCGGGCGCCACGTTGCGCGGCACGGATCTTGGTGATCATGCCACCGCGCGAAATGCCAGTGCCGGCGCCGCCGGCCATCGCCTCCAGCGAGGTGTCTTCGGCACGGGCTTCAGTCACCAAGGTTGCGTCCGGATCCTTGCGCGGGTCGGCGGTATAGAGGCCTTGCTGATCGGTCAGGATGATCAGCGTGTCGGCTTCGATCAGGTTGGCGACCAGGGCACCCAAAGTGTCGTTGTCGCCGAACTTGATCTCGTCGGTCACGACGGTGTCGTTCTCGTTGATGATCGGAATCACGCCCAGATCGAGCAGCGTCAGCAGGGTCGAGCGTGCGTTGAGGTAGCGGGTGCGGTCGGCCAGATCTTCATGCGTCAGCAGTACCTGGGCGGTCTTCAGGCCGTGGGCCGAAAAGATGCCTTCGTAAGCCTGTGCTAGCCCCATCTGTCCTACCGCGGCGGCGGCTTGCAGCGTGTGGGTTTCGTGCGGCCGCGTGGTCCAGCCGAGGCGCTGCATGCCGGCCGCAATCGCGCCGGATGACACCAGCACGATCTGCCTTCCCTCGCGGCGCAACGCAGCGATCTGGCGTGCCCAGTCTTCAAGTGCGGCGAGCGCGAGGCCGCGCCCGTTGTCGGTAACCAGTGCGCTGCCGACTTTCACCACCAGTCGGCGTGCTTCGCGGATCTGCTCGCGCATCGCTTACTTGTCCTCGTTGGAGTCCGTTTCGTCGTCTTGCTCGTCGTCGTCATCGCCTTCGGCGGCGGCCGCGGCGATGATTTCTTCCTCGGACGGGCCGACCGGCTCGGCCGGCAGGCCTTCCTCTTCGTCCTCGACGAACTCGGGCTTGGGCTGCGCGTCTAGGAACTCCTGAATTGCCAGCACCAGCGAACGACAGTTCTCGCCGTTGATTGCGGCGATCGCAAACCAGCGCTCGACCTGGCCGTAGGCCTCCAGGAAGGCCTTGACGCGCGCATCGCGTTCGTCTTCTTCGAGCAGATCGATCTTGTTGATGATCAGCCAGCGCGGCTTGGCGGCGAGGGCCGGGTCGTACTTCTCAAGCTCGGCAACGATCGCCTTGGCTTCGCGTACCGGGTCGGTCTCCGGCGAGAAGGGCGCGATGTCGACCAGATGCAGCAGCACATTGGTGCGTGCCAGGTGGCGCAGGAAGCGGTGCCCCAGGCCGGCGCCGTCGGCGGCACCTTCGATCAGCCCCGGTACGTCGGCGATTACGAAGCTGCGGCCTTCGTCGGTCCGTACGACGCCAAGGTTCGGATGCAGCGTGGTGAACGGATAGTCCGCGACCTTGGGCTTCGCTGCGGATACGGCACGGATGAAGGTCGACTTGCCGGCGTTCGGCATGCCCAGCAGGCCTACGTCGGCAAGCACCTTGAGTTCGAGGTGCAGGCTGCGCCGTTCCCCCGGGATGCCCATCGTCTTCTTGCGCGGGGCGCGATTGGTCGCGGTCTTGAAGTGGAGGTTACCCAAGCCGCCGCGGCCACCGCGGGCGATCACCACGCGCTTGCCGTCGCGGTTCAAGTCGGCGATCCGTTCGCCGGTTTCTAGGTCGGAGATGATCGTGCCGACCGGCATGCGCAGCACGATGTCCTTGCCGCCCTTGCCGAAGCAATCCTTGCTGCCGCCGTTTTCGCCGCGCTCGGCGCGGAAGGTGCGGGTGAAGCGGTAGTCGATCAGCGTGTTGACGTTACGGTCCGCAACGACGATCACATGGCCGCCGTGGCCGCCATCGCCGCCATCCGGGCCGCCTTTGGGGATGTACTTCTCGCGGCGGAACGAGGCCATGCCGTTGCCACCATCGCCGGCGAGCACATCAATGCGGGCTTCGTCGAAAAATTTCATGTGATTCTCCTTGCACCGCAGACAGGTGGTGGCACCCGGGGGGATGCGACCGCCTCTCTGCAGTGGCTGTGCGCCATCAGAAATGAAAAAGCCCTATCACGCGGATAGGGCTTTTGCGTCCCGACAGCGATGATTACTGCTGGGCGGGCACCACGGTGATGGTGCGGCGGCGGCTCGCGCCCTTGATCACGAACTGAACGACGCCGTCGATCTTCGCGAAGAGGGTGTGGTCCTTGCCGATGCCGACGTTGTCGCCCGGGTGGTATTCGGTACCGCGCTGACGAACGAGGATGTTGCCAGCCAGCACGAATTGACCGCCGTAGCGCTTGACGCCGAGGCGTTTCGATTCTGAGTCGCGGCCGTTACGTGAACTGCCGCCGGCTTTTTTGTGTGCCATGTGCGTGACTCCCCGTTATCAGGCCGAGATCGCTTCGATGCGAAGCTCGGTGTAGTTCTGACGATGCCCCTGGTGCTTCTGGTAGTGCTTGCGACGGCGCATCTTGAAAATCGTGACCTTGTCGTGACGGCCTTGAGCGATCACGGTGGCCTTCACGGCAGCACCAGCAACCACAGGCGTGCCGATCTTGACCGACTCGCCTTCACCCACGGCCAGAACCTGGTCCAGGGTGATCTCAGCGCCAACGTCCGCAGGTATCTGTTCTACCTTGATCTTTTGGCCGGTGGACACGCGATACTGCTTGCCCCCGGTTTTTACGACCGCGTACATGTTGACTCCGTTCTTTACGAACAACTACGTGGAAAAGCCCGCGACTCTAACTTTTTGCGAAGCCTAAGTCAAGGTTTCTTATCGGGTTTTCCCGATTTTGCAGAAGTGCGCGCCTTGACTCGCCGGCCGCTGCTTCCTAGCATTGCGTCTTTTGTCACGCACGGCCGCACCTTGTCGACCCAAGAACTTTACGCGCCGATTGCCGCCGACATGGCTGCGGTTGATGGCGTGATCCGCCAGCGCCTTCATTCCGATGTCGTGCTCATCCGTCAGGTCGCCGAGTACATCATCGCCGCCGGCGGCAAGCGTTTGCGCCCTGCCTTGTTGCTGTTTGTTGCCAATGCGCTGGGCTATCGCGGTTCGCACCACCACGAACTGGCGGCGGTGGTGGAATTCATCCATACCGCGACCCTGCTGCACGACGATGTTGTCGATGAGTCTGCGCTGCGTCGCGGCAACAGCACAGCAAATGCGATGTTTGGCAATGCCGCCGCCGTGCTGGTGGGCGACTTTCTGTACTCGCGGGCCTTCCAGATGATGGTGGGTGTCGACGACATGCGCGTGATGCGCGTGTTGGCCGATGCAACCAACGTCATCGCCGAAGGCGAGGTGCTGCAGCTGCTCAATGTTCGCAATGTCGACGTGACCGTCGACGATTATCTGCGCGTGATTCGCTACAAGACGGCGATGCTGTTCGAAGCGGCTGCGCGGCTGGGCGCGATCCTTGGCGGGCTGGACGAAGCGGGGCAGGATTCGTTGGCGAGTTTTGGCCGCCACATCGGCACCGCGTTCCAGTTGGTCGATGATGTGCTTGATTACTCGGGCGACGAGGCGCATACCGGCAAGCATGTCGGCGACGACCTGGCCGAAGGCAAACCGACGCTGCCGCTGATCCACGTGATGCGTCACGGCTCGCAGGAGCACGCTGACGCCGTACGCCATGCGATTACCGAAGGTGGCCGCGATTCCTACCCCGCGGTGATGGCCGCGATCCGCGCGACAGATGCGCTGGAACGTACGCGCCAAGCGGCTGTGGAAGAGGTTGCGTTGGCAAAAGCGGGTCTTCTTGCATTACCCCCTTCACATTTCAAAGATTCGCTGCTACAATTGTCGGACTTTGCAGTTGCGAGAGATCACTGATCGGTCGCAGCAAGAAAAACGGGGTGTAGCTTAGCCTGGTAGAGCGCTACGTTCGGGACGTAGAGGCCGGAGGTTCGAATCCTCTCACCCCGACCAGGTTTCATGAAAAACGCCGGCTTTATGCCGGCGTTTTTTCGTTTGTGCAAAAATATTTATATTTTTTGACAAATTTGTTGAATTTGTTTGCCTGTATCGCAGGCGGTGCTTGTCTGGTTGCGCTTTGATATTGCTGGCGACGCGCTTGCAACTGGCGAGTGAGAACGGCTGGATCGACAGATGATTCAGCTTTCCGTGAGCGATTGCATCGCTCCGTCTGGCGCTCTTCGCAAACAATCCGAACTTTTTTGCGCCGACTCGCGGCGCACTGACATCACGATGGGCGTACCCGCTTCGATTCCTGCTTCCGTTTGTTCGCCGATGCGCACGCTCGCAGCGTTTGGTGCGAACAGGGCGTTCACGGGCGGCTGGTGATGTCGGGTGTGTTGAGCCTGTCCTCTTGGGCAGCCTGGGCGCCCGGCTTGCAGGATCGCGCCGCATGGCAGGCGTGGGTTGATGGGCTTCGCGCGGCCGATGCCTCGGGCGAGCCGGCCTTGCCCGAAATTCCGGCGATGATGCGCCGGCGCGCGGATCGATTGGCGCGCATGACCTTGCGTGCTGCGCTCGACGTCTTGGGCGAGCGCTCCGGTTTGCCGGTTGTGTATGTCTCGCGGCATGGCTCAGTAGGGCGTTCCGCCGAGTTGCTCGAAGCGCTTGCGCGCGGCGACGCCCTGTCGCCGGCCGGGTTTGCCGCATCGGTGCATAACGCCGCGCCGGGTTTGCTCGGGATTGTCCGAAAGGACCCGGCGCCCTACACGGCGCTGGCTGCGGAGACAGGCGGCGTTCTCGCGATGCTTGCCGAAGTGCAGGC
Source organism: Niveibacterium sp. (assembly GCF_041909475.1). NCBI lineage: Bacteria > Pseudomonadati > Pseudomonadota > Betaproteobacteria > Rhodocyclales > Rhodocyclaceae > Niveibacterium > Niveibacterium sp. Next base: position 154,566 of record NZ_JAYRDJ010000002.1, read on the forward strand.
TTTTCTGTCCGATGGCCACGACGAGGTGCTCGCGATTCTGAGCGACGAGCCGGTGCCTGCCTGCTATTCCGCCTACGTGACCGAGCCCGAATTCGCGATGGCCTGGGCTGGCGTCTTCCGGCTTGATACCGCTTCGGGCCTGGCCTTGTCTCAGGTCGCCGCGGCAGATCCGGTGCGTACCGAGGCTGAAATCCTGGCATGGGTGCGTTGGCTGCTCGGTAACGAGCCCGGGTTCGACTGTGCGCAGGCGTGGCAGGTGCGACGTGTCTAGCCCGTTTAACCGCGCTTGGCGGATTTTTGCCACCGGATTCTGTTTCACCAGCTTTGGCCTCGGTGGGCTGTTGCTCGGGCTCGTGGTCTTTCCGCTGATTCGTCTTACGGTGCGGGAGCGCTCCGCGCGCAGACGCATTTCACGCAACGTGATCCGCTTCGCGTTCCAGGCCTTCGTCGCGCAGATGCGCGTGATGGGCATCTATACCTACGAGTTGCGCAACGTCGAGCGCCTGCAGCGCGACGGACTCCTGATCGTCGCGAACCATCCCACCTTGATCGACGTCGTGTTCTTGATGTCGCTGGTGCGTAATGCTGATTGTGTGGTGAAGGCGGCCTTGTGGCGCAACCCATTCACGCGTGGGCCGGTTCAGGCGGCGGACTACATGAGCAATGGGTCTGGCCCTGAGGTCGTGGATGCGTGCATCGCGTCAGTGCGGAAGGGCAGCAACCTGATCATCTTCCCCGAAGGCACGCGCACCGTGCCGGGATGCCCGCTGTCGTTCCAGCGTGGCGCCGGCAATCTTGCGGTGAGGGGTGCGCTCGCGCTGACGCCGGTCTATATCGAGTGCAGCCCGATCATGCTGACCAAGGGGGAGAAGTGGTATCGCGTGCCGCTTCGGCCGCCGCATTTTGTGTTTACCGTGGGGGAGGACATCCCGGTCGCCCCCTACCTGCGTTCCGATCTGCCCCTGGCGCTTGCCGCCCGGCATCTGACGCAGGACCTCGAACGGCATTTCGCCCAGGAGTTGTTGCGCCATGGATGAGTTGTACAAGGAAATCAAACAGATGATCATCGATTGCCTCGATCTTGAGGACATCTCGGTCGATGACATCGAAGCCGATGCACCGCTGTTCGGCGACGGCTTGGGCCTCGACTCGATCGATGCGCTTGAACTCGGTGTCGCGTTGCAGAAACACTACGGCATCACGCTGTCGGCCGATTCGAACGAGACGCGCGCGCACTTTGCCAGCGTTGCCGCGCTCGCCGAACTGGTGCAGGCGCGCCGTCGTACGCAGGAGGCTGTATGAACCGCGAACAGATCTACGCCTGGATCGTAGGCGTGCTGCATGAGACGTTCGAGATCGACCCGGCCGATGTGAAGCCGGAGTCGAACCTCTACACCGATCTCGACATCGATTCGATCGACGCGGTCGACCTCATGCTCCGCGCCAAGGAACTGACGGGCAAGCGCATGCAACCGGACGTGTTCAAGACCGTGCGCACCGTGCAGGACGTTGTGGAAGCGCTCTACGGCGTGATGGCCGAAGCCGCCTGACGCGTAATGCCCAACGGCGTGCTGGCGCTCTTCGCGATCCTGTATCCGCTTGCGGTGGCGTTCGGCCAGCGCTGGGTGTCGCCGCGCTGGCTGGCGGCTGCCCTGGTGGTGGCGGCGCTGACCCGTCTCGCGGTGGGGCCGCGTGACCGCCTCGCGTGGATGTGGGTGGCGGCGGCGACGCTGCTTGCGGCGTATGCGCTGTTCGCGAACGACGCGCTGCCGCTGCGCTACTACCCGCTTGCGATCAACCTCGGCTTGCTGGCGGTTTTCGGCTGGAGCCTGCTGCATCCGCCGACCGTCATCGAACGCTTTGCCCGCCTGCAGGAGCCGGATCTGCCGGATGCCGCCTTGCCCTACGTGCGGCGCGTGACGCAAGTCTGGTGCGGGTTCTTCGTACTGAACGGCAGCATCTCGCTGGCAACCGTGCTGTGGGGTTCGGACGCTGCATGGGCGCTCTACAACGGCTGTTTGTCCTACCTCGCGATGGGGCTGCTGTTCGCAGTCGAATGGCTGGTGCGTCAGCGCGTCAAGCGGAGGCTCGCCGGTGTCTGATCGTTTGTCGAGCGCGCTGCTGCAAGCGCGCGCGCCGGATGCGCCGTTCGCGCTCACCCACGGCAAGCCCGTTTCCTGGGGGCAATTCCTCGCGCGTGTACGCGCGTGGGCGGCGCGCCTGCGCACCGAGCCGGGTCAGCGCTGGGGGCTGTTCTGCGACGACGCGGACGAGGCCGCCGTGCGGCTTTTTGGCGCTTGGGCGGCCGGCAAGACGGTGCTGCTGCCCGGCGATTTGCTGCCTGCGACGCTGCAGCGCCTGCAAGGCGAAGTCGACGGCTGGCTGGCCGGCCCGCCGCACGCGCTGGTCGAGCCGGCGCCGGCCGATTTCACGCTGACTGCGCTGGACGATGAACTGCCGGCGCTGATCGTTTTCACGTCTGGCACCAGTGGCATGCCTGTCGCCATCGAGAAGCAGCTGCGCCAGTTGGCGACCGAACTCACCGTCATCGAATCGGTATGGGGGGAGGCTGCAGCGGGGGCGGGCATTCTCGGCACCGTATCGCACCAGCACCTCTACGGCCTGCTGTTCCGCCTGCTGTGGCCGGTGTGTAGCGGCCGCACCATGCTCGCGCAACAGTTGCTGTATCCCGAAACCGTCGCGGCGGCATTGGCGGAAGGCGACGCCGTGCTGGTCTCCAGCCCAGCCTTCCTGCGCCGCTGGCCCGAAGCGCTGGCGCTGCATGCGTTGCCGCCGGCACCGCGGATCGTGTTTTCGTCCGGAGGGCCGCTCGCGCGCGAGGCTTCGCTGGCGGTGCGCGAAGCGCTTGGAGCTCCGGTGGTGGAGGTCTATGGCAGTTCGGAAAGCGGCGGCGTGGCCTGGCGCACCCAATCCGATCACGCAGTCGATGCGGCGTGGCAGCCCCACGCCTGTGTCGAACTCGATTTCGCGGAAACCGGCCTGCGCTTGCGGTCGCCCTTCATGCCGGATGCCGCCGCGTGGTACGACACGGCCGATCGCGCGCAAGCGATTGGCGGCGGGTTTCGCCTGCTGGGCCGTGCTGACCGTATCGTCAAGGTCGAAGAAAAACGGGTGTCGCTGGATGCCGTCGAGCGGGCGCTGGCGCGCCAGTCCGAAATCAGCGATGTACGTTGCTGCCTGCTGCCGGAAGGCCGCCTCGGTGCCGTGCTGGTGCTTAGCGATGCGGGCAAGGCCGCGTTTGCCGGCCTTGGCCGTGCCGCATTCCACGCCAAGTTGCGCAGCGCGGTTGTCGGCGATGTCGAAGCGCTGGCTCTGCCGCGACGTTGGCGGCATGTCGATTCGATGCCGCTCAACGCGCTCGGGAAGACACCTCAGGCACTGCTGTGCGCGCTCTTCGGTGCCTCATCCGAGCAGCCGGAAGCGCATGTGGTATCGGTGAGCGACACGCAGGCGGTGATTGCCTTGGAGGTGGCGCCGACGCTCGCTGCGTTCGAGGGGCATTTTCCCGATACACCCATCCTGCCCGGCGTCGCGCAGCTCGACTGGGCGATGCGCTGGGCGCAGGACATGTTCGGCATTGCGGCGCCGTTTCGCGGCGTTGATGCGTTGAAGTTCCAGCATGTGGTGCGACCAGGTTGCCGCTTGCAGCTGTCGCTGGAACATCTGCCGGCCAAATCGGCTGTGGCGTTCCGGGTCACCGACGGCGAGCGTACCTGCGCGAGCGGCCGTTTGATGTTTGGAGCAGCGCGGTGAAGTGCTGTGCGGTGGTTCCGGTCTACAACCACGAGCACGCCGTCGGCGCAGTCGTCGCAGCTCTGCGCGCCCACGGCTTGCCCGTTTTGATGGTGGATGACGGCAGTCGCGCCGAATGCGCCGCCGTACTCGACAGGCTGGCGGCGGCTGATGCCGGGGTAACTTTGCTGCGTCGCGCGCAGAACGGTGGCAAGGGTGCTGCGGTGTCCGACGGACTTTGTGCGGTGCTGGCGGCGGGCTATACGCACGCCTTGCAGATCGACGCCGACGGCCAGCACGACACCGCCGACGTGCCACGCTTTCTGGCCGCGGCCAGGGCGACGCCGGATCGCGCGATCATTGGCTGCCCGCTCTACGACGCCAGCGTGCCCAAAGGGCGGCTTTACGGGCGCTATGCGACCCATGTGTGGGTGTGGATCAACACGCTGTCGTTCCGGATTGCCGATTCGATGTGTGGTTTCCGGGTTTATCCGCTGGACGTGGTTGTGCCGCTGCTTCGGCGCACGCGCATCGGTCGCCGCATGGATTTCGATGTTGAGGTGCTGGTGCGGCTGGATTGGGCGGGCTTGCGGATCTGCAACCTGCCGACGCGGGTGCGCTATCCGGAGGACGGGGTGTCGCATTTCCGTCCGTTGGCGGACAACCTCGCCATTTCGTGGATGCACACGCGGCTGTTCTTCGGCATGTTGCCGCGGATGCCGCGGTTGCTGCTGCGCCACTTCCGGAGTGCGGCATGAGGCGCTCGCAGGCGAGCCCCCGGTCGGGGGCGGATGAGGCGACTGCGCCTGTGCAAGGCGCGCGGCACTGGGCGCAGATCGACGAAGTCGGTTTCATTTTGGGCATGCGCTTGCTGTATCGCGTGCATCGCACCCTGGGGCGTCTGCCGTTCCAGCTTGCGCTCTACCCGGTCGTGTTCGTCTATTGGCTCAGCGCGAGCAGAGCGCGCGAGGCATCACTTGCGTACATCGCCCGACTGCGGGAAAGCGGTGTCGAGCCTGGGCGCTGGGCATCGCTGCGCCACTTCGTGGCCTTCGCCGAATGCATTCTCGACAAGTTGATGGTCTGGAATGGCGGGCTTGACCCCGCACGTTGCATCGTCGAGGGCGCCGAGCTGTGCGCCGAAGCGTTTCGGGCAAAGCGTGGCGGACTCATCGTGACCGCCCACCTCGGGAACTTCGAGGCCAGCCGGGCACTTGCGTCGAGCTACCATGACGCCCGCAAGATCCATGTGCTGGTACACACGCGGCACGCGGCGCGCTTCAACCGGCTGATGGCGGAGCTCAACCCGGACAGCCAGCTCAACCTGATCCAGGTCACCGAGCTGGACCCGGCGATGGCGATGTTCCTTGCCGAGCGCGTTGCCGATGGCGACTTCATCGTGATGACTGGGGACCGAGTGCCGGTGACGCAGGATGCCGGCGTACTCGACGCGCCTTTCTTGGGCAAGGCAGCGCCGTTCCCGATCGGTCCGTGGGTGCTGGCGGCCGTGCTCGGCGTGCCGGTCTTCCTGATGTGGCCGACCGCCGAGGGCAAGGGCTTTCGCGTGCGCTTCGAGCGCTTTCGTGATCGCATCGTGCTGCCGCGGCGCAACCGCGAAGCGGCGCTGCAGCCGCTGGTGCAGGAGTTTGCGGCGCGGCTCGAAGCGGAAACGCGACGCACGCCGTTGCAGTGGTTCAACTTTTTCGATTTCTGGGCGCGCCCCGTGCGCGTGACACATGACTCGCAAGCCTGATTCAGCCATCCAGGTCGGTGGCACCCGTATCCGTAGCAACGATGTCGTCGCAGCCAGCCAGCGCCGCGCCGCGGTGGCGCTCGACACTGCGCCGGCCTTCCGCGATCGCATCGAACGCGGCGCTGCCTTCCTCGACCGCCTGCTGGCGGAAGATGGCGTGATCTACGGCGTGACGACCGGCTACGGCGATTCCTGCACCGTGACAATTCCGCCCGCATTGGTGGCGGAGTTGCCGCATCACCTATTCACCTACCACGGCTGCGGCTTGGGCCGCTGGCTCACGCCGGAAGAAACGCGCGCGGTGCTGGTGGCGCGCCTGACTTCGCTGGCGCAGGGGTTCTCCGGTGTCAGCTGGGGCTTGCTGCAGCAGATCGAAACGCTGTTGGCGCAGGACATCCTGCCGCTGATTCCGGCTGAAGGCTCGGTCGGCGCGAGCGGCGATCTGACGCCGCTGTCCTACCTCGCCGCGGTGCTGTGTGGCGAGCGCCAGGTGTGGGTCGATGGCGCGATCCGCAATACCGCCGATGTGTTCGCGGAGCGGGGCATCACGCCGCTGCGCCTGCGCCCGAAGGAAGGGCTGGCGATCATGAACGGCACCGCGGTGATGACCGGCCTGGCCTGCCTGGCGATCGAGCGTGCCGACTACCTCGCGCGGCTTGCCACGCGCATGACCGGGCTGGCCTGCCTTGCGTTGGACGGCAACGCCCACCACTTCGACGAAACGCTGTTCTCGGTGAAGCCGCATGCCGGCCAGCAAGGCGTGGCGGCACGGCTGCGCGCTGATCTGCATTCCGATCGCCCGCCGCGCAATGAAAAACGCCTGCAGGATCGCTACTCGATCCGCTGCGCGCCGCATGTGATCGGCGTGCTGGAAGACGCGCTGCCCTTCCTGCGCAACACGCTGGAGAACGAGCTCAACAGCGCCAACGACAATCCGATCATCGACCCGGATGGCGAACAGGTGCTGCACGGCGGCCACTTCTACGGCGGCCATGTCGCCTTCGCGATGGACAGCCTGAAGAACCTCGTCGCGAACCTCGCTGATCTGATGGATCGACAGATGGCCTTGCTGGTGGATACCCGCTTCAACCATGGCCTGCCGTCCAACCTGTCGGGCGCCAGCGGTGAGCGTGCACCGATCAACCACGGCCTCAAGGCGCTGCAGATCTCGCTGTCGGCATGGACTGCGGAAGCGCTGAAGCTGACGATGCCCGCCTCGGTGTTTTCGCGCTCGACCGAATGCCATAACCAGGACAAGGTCAGCATGGGCACGATCGCCGCGCGCGATGCGCTGCGCGTGCTGGAACTGGTGGAGCAGGTCGCGGCCGGGCACCTTATCGCGGTGCGCCAGGGCGTCGCGCTGCGGCGCGCGCTACAGGCCGTCGAACTGACCGACGAGCTTGGCGAGTTCATCGCCGACCTCGATCAACTGATTCCGTTTGTGGCCGAAGACCGTGCACTCGATGCTGACCTGCATCGTGTGCTCGCCGCACTGCGCAGCCAGCGCTGGGGGCTGTATGCGTGATAACTGGCAGGCCGAGATCGAGATCGAGGTACCGTTCCATGACCTCGATCCGATGGAAGTCGTGTGGCACGGCAACTATGTGCGCTACTTCGAGCGCGCTCGCCACGCCCTGTTGCAGGGCCTGGACTACGACTATCCGCAGATGCGCGATTCGGGCTATGCCTGGCCGGTGATTGACATGTCGGTTCGCTACGCACGCCCGGCGCGTTTCGCGCAGCGTTTGCGCGTGAGCGCCCGCATCGTCGAATGGGAAAACCGCCTGCGCATCCGCTACGAAGTGCGTGACGCGGCGAGTGGCGAGCGCCTGACCAAGGGCGAGACGATCCAGGTTGCGGTGGAGATTGCCAACGGCGAGATGTGTTTCGTCTCGCCGCCGATCCTGTTTGAAAAATTGGGGGTGAGCCTGTGATCCGCCTGCTGTGTGCATGCTGCCTGCTGTGGCTCGCCGCGGTGGCGCATGCGGCCGACCCGCTGGTCGACAAGGTGCGCGGGCTGTTGCAGCAGCCGCCGGTGGTGAGTGGCCGCTTTGAGCAGGTACGCGAGCTGAGTGGTTTCCCGAAGCCGGTGGCTTCGCGCGGACACTTCATCGTCGCGCGCGAACGCGGTGTGCTGTGGCAGACGGAAGCGCCATTCGTGAGCAGCGTGCGGCTGACCAAGGGCGAGATCCTGCAGAAGGCAGGCGATACCGTGACGATGCGCATGTCGGCCGACAAGGAGCCGGCGGTGCGTGCAATCAACGGCGTGATGTTCGCGCTGCTGTCCGGCGACATCGCGCAACTGGAACAGCGCTTCACGGTGAGCGGCAAGGTGGACGGCAACCGCTGGGCGCTGAGCCTGGTGCCGCGAGAAGCGTCGATGGCGCAGGTGCTGTCGAAGATCGATCTGGCGGGGCAGCGTTTCGTCGAATCGGTGGACATGCTGGATGCCAACGGCGACCGCACCCGTATCCGCTTGCTCGACATTACGCCTGCGGCGGCGCTAGGCAAGGCCGAGGCCGCGCAGTTTGACTGATTCGTCGATCGCCCTTCACGTCCGCAACGAAGTCTCGTGGCTGCCGGAGCGCGGCTGGCGCGCGCTCGCCTGCCTGTGGCTGATGCTGGTGCTCGCTGCGTGCGCGCACCTCGGCTGGCTGTGGCAGGTAGAGCGGCCGCGGCCTGATTCCGACGTGATGGCGCTGTTGCCGCAGGACGACCGCGATCCGGTCGCCGAGGCAGCGTTTGCGCGCATGGCCTCATCCGCAGAGCGGCGCGTGGTGGTGATGATTGGCGCACGCGACGCGACGACGACGCGCAAGGCAGTGGATGCTTGGCTGAGCGGGCTCGATGGCGTGCCAGCGTCGGTGCGGCACCGCGTCAGCGGTGGCGACCTGGCCGCATGGCGCGCGTTTCTGGCGCCGTATCGCGGCGGTCTGATCGGCGAATCGGGGCGTGCCTTGCTCGCGCTTGGCGCCGACAAACAGGCCGACCACGCGCTGGCGCGACTCTTCTCGCCCGCAGGCGGCGGTGGTCTGGCGTGGCGCGAGGATCCGCTGGGCTTGTTCGGCGACTGGATGATGGATCAGGCGAGCGGCCAGCGCGTGCGCACTGTCGATGGCCGGTTGTGGGTCGCAGCGGACGGGCGCGAGTGGGGCGTCGTGCTGTTGACACTGAAGGAAGGCGCCTTTTCGCTCGATGCGCAGCAGAGTTTGATGGAGCACCTCGATCTGGCACGGCAGCGCGCTGCGAGTGCTGCGCCGGATGCCGAAATCCTCACCGCCGGCGTGGCGCCGATTGCTGCGGTGATCGCGCGCGAGGCGCGTAATGAATTCGCGGCGATCGGTCTTGGTTCGACGATCGGCGTGACGCTGCTGGTGTTCCTGATCTTCCGCCGTCCCGGTGCGCTGGTGCTGTCGCTGTTGCCGTTGCTGATCGGCACGCTGTGTGCCATGAGCGCGACCTGGCTGGTGTTCGAGCGGGTGCATGTGCTGACCCTGGTGTTCGGCGCCAGCCTGATCGGCGTCGGCGTCGACTACGGCGTGCACTTTCTCGCCGCCGGCATTGGCGAGCGGCCCTTCGATCCGAAGCGTCGTCGCGACCAGCTCAACCCCGGCCTGTGGCTCGCCATGGTCACGACGGTGCTGGCCTACGTGGCGCTTGCGCTGGCGCCGTTCCCGGGCCTGCGGCAGATGGCGCTGTTCTCCGGCGCCGGGCTGGTGGCCGCGTGGCTCACCGTGATCCTGTGGTTTCCCTACCTGCAGCGGCGTGCCACGCACGGCACCGGCGTAGGTGCGTGGATGGGGCATCTGCGCGCGATCTGGCCGACCTTCGGGCGCGGGCCCTTGGGCGTCGCGATGGCGCTCGCAACCTTGGCAGTGCTTGTGCTCGGCCTTGCGCAGATCAAGTTGCAAGACGACGTGCGCGCGCTGCAGTCGGCCCCGGCGGCCTTGCTGGCAGAGCAGGGGCGCGTGGCGCAACTCGCCGGTGTGCCAAGCCCGGCGCAGTTCTTTGTTGTGCAGGCGGACAGCGCGGAAGCGGTGCTGCAGGCGCAGGAGGCGCTGGCCGCGCGCCTGGCGACTCGCGTGGCGGACGGCACGCTGACGGGCTACGACATGCTGGCGCGGCATATCCCTTCACAAGCGCGGCAGGTGGCCGACTGCGCGGCGCTGCAAGCGGCTTACCGTGCGCCGCAGTGGCGCGAACGTATCGAGGCGACCACTGGCGTCGACGCTGCCGTGATGGCCGATCGCCTGAGCTGCAAAGCGCTGGCTTTCGATGACTGGCTCAAGCACCCGGTATCGGAGCCCTTCCAAAGTCTGTGGCTGGGTCGACTCGGCACGCAGTACGCTGGCGTAGTGCTGTTGAGTGGCGTGTCCGGCGCGGCGGCGCTGGCGCGTTTGCACACCCTGGGCGATGGCATTCCCGGCGTGAGTTGGGTCGACAAGCCGGGCCGTATATCGAGCGTCATCGCGCGCTACCGCGGCCTGATGAGCGGCGTGATCGTGCTGGGCTATCTCGGCTCTTTCTGGTTGCTGTGGCGCCGATATGGCCGCGAGACCTGGCGTGCGGTGGTGCCGACCGTGCTGGCGAGCCTGCTGGCTGCTGCGGCGCTGGGCATCGCCGGTCTGCCGTTCCAGTTGTTCGCGGTGCTGGGGCTGTTCATCGTGCTGGGCATGGGCATCGATTACGGCATCTTCCTGCTCGAACATCCGCGCAACGACGATGGCAACCCGTGGCTCGCGGTCACCTTGTCGGCCTTCAGCACGCTGCTGTCCTTCGGCTTGCTGGCCTTGTCGCACACATCGGCGCTGCGGGTCTTCGGCCTGGTGTGCCTGGTCGGCGTGGGGGCGTCCTGGCTCTTGGCGCCGGCCTTCGCGCGCAAGGAGCTTGCATGAGGCGCTGGCTGCCGCTCCTGTTGACGCTGCTCGTGGCATGCGCCGGGCCGTCCTCCAACGAAGTGCCGCTGGGTTATGTCGCGCCGGCAGCCTTTGGCCGCACGCTGACGCTGACGCAGCAGATCACCGTTGCGGCGATGGGTGAGACGCGCAGTTTCGAAGCTGTAGTGGCGATCGATCCGGAGCGCGTTGACCTGGCGGCGCTGGCGATGGGGCGCCGCATGATCGCGGTGCATCTCGATGCTAGCGGCCTGCGCGAGGACCGCAGCCCGCTGCTGCCCGACGCGGTGTCCGGCGCGCGTATCCTGCGCGACCTGCAACTGGCCTATTGGCCGCGCGAGGCGCTCGCGGCCGCGCTGCCGGCGGGCTGGACGGTGGAAGAGGGTGAGCGCAGCCGCGACGTGTTGCTCAACGGTGCGAGCATCCTGCACATCGAGTATTCCGGTGAGCCGCGCTGGCGCGGGCGCACGACACTTGAACACCGCCGTTTCGGTTACCGCCTGACGATTGAATCCGACGAAGCATGAGCACGATCTATCTGAACCATCTGGGGCTGCTGTGTGCGCTGGGCGATAGCCCGACGGCAGTGGCCACTGCGCTGCGCGCCGGTGAAGCGCCCGGCATGCAGATGCGCGCGGGCTACCTCGCCGGGCGCGATGTGATGGTCGGCGAAGTTCAGGCAGCGCTACCGTCGGTGGCGCATCTGCCGCAGCGCCAGCGCAGCCGCAACAACGCGCTGATGCTCGCGGCGCTGGCGCAGATCCGCGTGCAAGTCGATGCCGCGATCGCGCGCGTCGGCGCGCACCGCGTCGCGGTGGTGCTGGGCACCAGCACTTCGGGGATCGCCGAGGGCGAGCAAGCGATGCGGGTGCGCGTGGCGCAGGGCGAATTCCCGTCGGGCTACCACTACGGCCAGCAGGAGCTCGGCTCACCCGCGCGTTGTCTGGCGGATACCCTGGGCGTCTCCGGCCCGGCTTACACCATCTCCACCGCCTGCTCATCCAGTGCGCGGGCGCTGATTTCGGCGGCACGCCTGTTGCGGGCGGATCTCGCCGATGTGGTGATCGCGGGCGGTGTCGATAGCCTCTGCGCGTTCACCGTCAGCGGCTTCGCGGCGCTCGAATCGGTCAGCGCAGAACGCTGCAACCCGTTCTCTCGCAACCGCCACGGCATCAACATCGGCGAAGGCGCCGCGCTGTTCATCGTGTCGCGCGAGCCTGCTGCGGTGAGTCTGGCGGGCTGGGGCGAGAGCGCCGATGCGCACCACATGTCGGCACCAGACCCCGACGGGCGGGGCGCCGAAACCTCGATGCGCGAGGCGTTGCGCCGTGCGGGCCTGGCTCCCGAGAACATCGACTACGTCAATGTGCATGGCACCGCGACCCCGCACAATGACGCCATGGAAGCCCCGGCAATTGTACGTGTGCTCGGGACTTCGGTGCCCGTCAGTTCGACCAAGCCGCTCACCGGCCATACGCTGGGTGCGGCGGGTGCGATCGAGGCTGCGCTCGCGTGGCTCGCGCTGCAACCAGACAACGTCGAAGGCTGGCTGCCGCCGCATCTGTGGGATGGCGAGCCGGATCCGGCCTTGCCGGCGCTGTGCCTTGCCACGTCGGGGTTGCGGCTGGGCCGTCGCCCGCGCCATGTGTTGTCGAATTCCTTTGCGTTCGGCGGCAACAATGCGACGCTGATTCTCGGGGCGCAGCCATGATGCCGGCGATTGAATCGTTGCTGCCGCACCGTGGCCGCATGCGGCTGGTGGATCGCCTCGTTTCGCACGAGGGCGACGCAGTGGTGTGTGAGCTGACGGTTCGCGACGATCCCCTGTTCTGCCACGACGGCTGTGTCGGCGCATGGGTCGGTATCGAATACATGGCGCAGACGGTCGCGGCGCTGATCGGTATTCGGGCGCAGACGGCAGGTACGCCGGTGAAGGTTGGTCTGTTGCTGGGTGCGCGCCGTTACGTGGCCCATGTACCCGGCTTCGCGCCGGGCGAGGTGCTACAGATTGCCGCCTCGCAGGTATTCCAGGGCGACAACGGCCTCGCTGCGTTCGATGCGCGCATCACGCGCGATGACATGGTGCTGGCCGAAGCCACGCTGTCGGCGTTCCAGCCGGATGATGTAAACGTTTTTCTGAAGGGTTCCGAAGCATGAAGCGGACGGTTCTGGTCACAGGCTCCAGCCGTGGAATCGGGCGAGGCGTTGCGCTGCAACTGGCGCGCGATGGCTTCGACCTGGTGTTGCATTGCCGTAGCCGGCGCGATGAAGCGCTTGCGGTCGCGGCCGAAGTCGAAGCGCTCGGGCGCGCTGCACGCGTGCTGCAGTTCGATGTATCGGATCGCGCTGCTGCGCGCGCCGCACTGGAAACCGACGTTGGTGCGAATGGTGCCTATTGGGGCGTCGTACTCAACGCCGGCATCACGCGCGACACGGCCTTCCCTGCGATGGCGGAACACGATTGGGATGCCGTGCTGCGGACCAATCTCGACGGTTTCTATAACGTGCTGCATCCGCTGGTGATGCCGATGGTGCAACTTCGCCAGGGCGGGCGCATCGTTACGCTGGCTTCGGTGTCCGGCGTGATCGGCAACCGTGGTCAGGTGAACTACAGCGCATCGAAAGCCGGCCTGATCGGCGCGACCAAGGCGCTGTCGCTGGAACTTGCGAAGCGTCGCATCACGGTGAATTGCGTCGCGCCCGGCTTGATCGAGACGGATCTGACGAGCGACATGCCGGCCGAGATTCGCGACATGATCCCGCTGCGCCGCGCTGGCACGGTGGCTGAAGTCGCCGGCACGGTGGCATTCCTGATGAGCGAGGCGGCGGCCTACATCACGCGGCAAGTGATCGTGGTAGACGGAGGATTGGCAGGATGAAGCGCGTCGTGATTACCGGCGTGGGGGCAATCAGCCCGCTAGGCCACGACTGGGAAACGGTGTCGGCGCGCCTGAAGGGTTCGCAGAACGCGATCCAGGTGATGGACGACTGGGCCAAGTACGAGGGCCTCAACACGCGTCTTGGTGCACCAGCCGCGCCCTTCGAATTGCCGGCCCACTACAACCGCAAAACGACTCGCAGCATGGGGCGCAATGCGCTGATGGCGGTGCGTGCCAGCGAAGTCGCGCTGGGTAATGCCGGCCTGCTTGGCGACCCGTTGGTGCAGAGCGGCCGCATGGGCATTTCCTATGGCTCGTCCGCCGGCACGCCGAATTCGATGGGTGACTTCGGCAACATGCTCAACAACAAGACGGTCGAAGGCATCAACGCGACCACCTACATCAAGATGATGGCGCACACCGCGCCGGTGAACATCGCCGTGTTCTTCGGCATGACGGGCCGTGTCATCACCACCTCCAGCGCCTGCACCTCGGGCAGCCAGGGTGTCGGTTATGCCTTCGAGGCGATCCGAAGCGGCGCCCAGGTGGCGATGCTGGCGGGCGGGTCAGAAGAACTCTGCGCCACCGAAGCGGCCGTGTTCGACACCTTGTTCGCGACCTGTATTTCGAACGACACGCCGCAACTTGTGCCGCGCCCCTTCGATGCGAAGCGCGATGGCCTGGTGCTGGGTGAGGGGGCCGGCACGCTTGTGCTGGAAGAATACGAGCACGCGAAGGCGCGCGGCGCGAAGATCTACGCCGAGATCGTCGGTTTCGGCACGAACTGCGACGGCTCGCATGTAACGAATCCGCGTTCCGAAACCATGGGCCGCGCGATGCAACTGGCACTGGAAAGTGCAGGCTTGTCGCCCGACGAGATCGGCTACGTCAACGCGCACGGCACCGCCACCGAGCAGGGCGACATCGCCGAATCGCAGGCGACCGCGCGAGTTTTCGGCCGTGCGGTGCCCTTCAGTTCGCTCAAGAGCTACATGGGCCACACGCTGGGCGCCTGCGGTGCGCTGGAGGCCTGGATGTCGGTACGCATGATGAACGAAGGCTGGTTCTCCCCGACGCTCAACCTCACCGAGATCGACCCGCGCTGCGGCGAACTCGACTACATCCGTGACGGCATCCGCGCAATCGACACCGGCTATGTCATGTCCAACAACTTCGCGTTCGGCGGCATCAACACTTCGTTGATCTTCCGGCGCGTTTGATCCTGTCCAGTCCTTATATTTGTGAGCCAAATGATGCTGAAGAGACTCTCCTGGGTTGCACCGCTGGCGCTTGCTCTCTCTGTTTCGAGCGCTGCGATCGCCGCCCGCCAGGTGCCTATCGTCAACCCGCAGCCGGTCGCCGTTTCCTCGCTCAACGCCACCAAGCTGACCGCTCGGCAAGTGAGGGCTGCGATCATTGCCGGTGGCGCGATACATGGCTGGATGTTAAAGAATGAGGACACTGGCAAGCTCGTTCTGAAGCTGGAAAAGGGCAAGTACTACGTTGAGCTCAACCTCCCGTACTCCGCGGACGGTTACCGGATCGAGTATGTGCGCAGCGAGAACCTCAACTACGAAGGTCCCGGGGCCGGCGCCAGCGGACCTGCCCAGTCGATTGAGGGCGCGACGATTCATTCGGGTTACGGTCGTTGGCTTGAAAACCTGACGCGCGCCATCAACAGTCAGATCGCCGCAGCGCAAGCCGATAGCCAATGAACTCGCAGAGTCTGTTCGCAGAGACCAAGCGCTCGGCCGTCTCCGCCCAGTATGAGGCGCAGCGGATTGCGTTCGCGCCGGTGGTATTTCAATGCGTGCGCGTGGCATGGAAGCGCGGGCTGCTCGATGCACTGGCGGCGGCCGGCAAGCACGGGCTCATCGATGAGCAACTCGCTGAGGTAGGGAAGCTGTCGCGCTACGCGATCAGCGTGTTGCTGGAAACGGCCCTGTCGGCTGGCGTTGTGAGCCGCGACGGCGACCGTTGGGTGCTGACCAAGACTGGCCACTTTGTCGCGACGGACCCCTTGTTCCGCGTGAATGCCGATTTCGTGCACGACGTCTGCTACGTGGGGCTGGCGGATCTCGAAGCCAGCCTGGAACAGGAGAAACCGATCGGCCTCAAGACGCTGGGCGACTGGCCCACGCTTTACGAAGGCCTGTCGATCCTGCCCGAACCGGCCAAGACGAGCTGGTTCAATTTCGACCATCACTATTCGGACTCGGCGTTCCCGGATGTCTTGCCGCAGGTCTTCGCGACGAAGCCGAAGCGCTTGATGGACATCGGCGCGAACACCGGCAAGTTCTCGCGCATGTGTCTGCTGCACGACAACTCGCTTCAGGTGACGATGCTCGACCTTCCCGTGCAGCTCAACGTCGCCCGAAAGACTTTGACTGATGCCGGAGTGATCGATCGCGCGATTCCGCATGAGATCGATCTGCTCGATGAGTCAGCGCCCTTCCCGGGGGGCCAGGACGTGGTGTGGATGAGCCAGTTCCTCTGCTGCTTCTCGGAAGCCAATATCCGCAGCATTCTTGCGCGGGCCCGTGCCGCGCTGGCCGAAGGCGGGCGCGTGCTGGTGCTCGATACCTTCTGGGATCGGCAGCGGCACGAGGTCGCCGCGTATTGCTTGATCAACACCTCGCCGTACTTCACCGCGATTGCGAGCGGCAACAGCAAGATGTACGAATCGCGTGCCTTCATCGATTGTGCGCGTGACGTCGGCCTGCGCCTGACCGATGTGCGAGACGGCCTTGGCCTCTCGCACTCCTTGTTGAGCTTTTCGCCCGAATGAAGCGGGTGCTGGTGGTCGGCGGGTCGCAGAGCGGCCAGCTCGACCGGATTCTCGATCGCATCGTCGCGCCGCTTGGTGCTGACGGGGCGGTGAGCGTCGACCGCTGGCAGCTTGATGGCTTTGAGCGTTTCCCGTTTCCGTGGGGGTTCTGGGCTTTCCTCGACGCCTTCCCGGAATCGGTGCAGCAGGATGCGCCGCCACTGCGGTCGGTGCCGCCGCTGGCCGACGACTACGATCTGATCGTGCTCGGCTACCAGGTCTGGTTCCTGTCGCCCTCCTTGCCGGTCACTGCGTTTCTCGATCACCCTGCGGCGCGGCGCTTGCTCGCCGGGAAGCCGGTCGTCGCCGTTGTGGCCTGTCGCAACATGTGGATGGGGGCGTGGCAGAAGCTGCGCGCGCGCCTGGAGGTAATCGGGGCGCGCGTCGTCGACCATGTCGTGCTGGTCGATCAGGGGCCGACGTTGGCAACCTTTATTACCACGCCGCGCTGGCTTCTGACTGGGCGTCGCGACCCGATGTGGGGCATGCCTGCCGCTGGCGTGTCAGACGCGCAAATTGCCGGCGCTGGGCGCTTCGGTGAAGCGCTGCGTTTGGCCCTGCGTGATGATTGCGAACGGGGTTCTTCGCCCTTGCTGGCGGGCCTGGGCACGGTCACGGTGGAGCCGCGTCTGGCGCTGTCGGAGCGCGCCGGTGCGCGGGCGTTTGGCGTGTGGTCGCGTATTGTCCGCGTAGTTGGTAAGGCGGGGCAACGCCGCCGCCGCCCGGTGCTGTTGTTGTTCCTAACTTATCTGGTGCTGGCCATCGTCACGATCGTGCCCTTGAGCCTGGCACTGCAATCTTTGCTCGCGCCGCTGCTGCGCAAGCGCTTCGAACGCATTCGAGCGGAGTTCGAGGCGCCGTCGGGCAGTGGCACAGAGCGTATCCAGTCTCATGTTTGAACCGTCCTACGCGTACATCACCCGCATTGCCAGCGTGCTGCCCAATGCGCCGATCGACAACGAGCATATGGAAGACGTGCTCGGCCAGGTCGGCCCCGAGCGTTCGCGCGCACGCCGCGTGGTGCTGCGCAGTAACGGCATCCGTTCGCGCCACTATGTGCTCGACCCGGAGACCGGCGAGCCGCGCCAGAGCAATGCGCAACTCACTGCTGATGCGGTACGCGCGCTGGCGTCCGCGGATTTCGACCCGGCGACGATTGACTGCCTGGCATGCGGCACTTCGCTGCCCGATCAACTGATGCCCAACCACGCCGTGATGGTGCACGGCGAGCTTGGTATCCCGGCTTGTGAAGTGGTGGCGACCGCCGGGATCTGCCTGGCAGGCACCTCGGCGCTGAAGTACGCATGGATGTCGGTGATTTCGGGCCAGGCCGCGCATGCGGTGGCGACCGGCAGCGAGGTCGCGTCGATGATGATGCGTGGGCGCAACTTCACGCCGGAGCGCGACGCGCGCGTCGCCGAACTCGAGGCCCGGCCGGAGATCGCGTTCGAGAAGGATTTCCTGCGCTGGATGCTGTCCGACGGCGCCGGTGCGATTCTGGTGGAACGCAAGCCCCGCGCGGGCGCACTGAACCTGCGGATCGACTGGATGGAGCTGTCCTCCGCCGCGCACGAAGTGCCGGTTTGCATGTATGCCGGCGGCGACAAGGACGAGGCGGGCAACTTCCATGGCTGGCTCGCCTACGACCCGGCGTCGCGCGACCGCGATTCGGTGATGGCGGTGAAGCAGGACGTCCGCCTGCTCAACGACAACATCATCGAGCACACGCTGCGCCGCCCGCTTCCGCGCATCATCGAACGCCACGGTTTGCGCGCCGACGACATCGACTGGCTGCTGCCGCACATGTCGTCCGAGTTTTTCCGCGAGGGCATCGCGCAAGGCCTGCGCGACATAGGCTTCGAGATCCCGCAGTCGCGCTGGTTCACCAACCTTGCCGAATGCGGCAACACGGGCGCCGCTTCGATCTACATCATGCTCGACGGGCTGCTGAAGAGCGGGCGGCTGAAGCGCGGCCACCGCATCCTGTGCGCGGTGCCGGAGAGCGGGCGCTTCTCCAGCGGCTACTTCCATCTGACGGTGGTGTGATGCGCGACGAACAGGTTCCACAGGACAATGGCCGCGTCCTCGCCGGCCACCGCAAGGCGGTCTACGCGCAGGGGGCCGACGGCCGCTTGCATGTCGTGGCTTCAAGCGGCTGGGGGGCGGAGGAAATCGTCAATCTGTTGGCAGTGGATGAGCTCAAGCGGCTCGCGGATGAGGCGCGTGAGCGCGCCCGCGCGGGACTCGTGTCGCCGCTGGAATTCCATATGTACCGCGCACGGATGGATCTCGACCTGCTCGCGCAGACGTCCGGGATCTGGCGCTGGCGCATCCGGCGCCATTTCCGCCCTGCAGTGTTCGCGCGTTTGTCGTCGCGTGTGCTGCAGCGTTACGCCGCGGTGCTCGGCTGCAGCGTAGAGCAACTTCGCAGCGTGGAGGGCGAATGAACGCGCCCATGTTTGAGCACCGACAGGCAAGCCATTGCGAGAGCGGCGTGGTGTCGGCGCTGGTGCGGCATAGCGGTGTAGATATGTCCGAGCCGATGGCCTTCGGGCTTTCGTCCGCCCTGTCGTTCGCGTATCTGCCCTTCATCAAGCTCAACGGCTTGCCGCTGATCGCGTACCGCATGCCACCCAAGTCGATCCTGCGCGGGCTGCGCAAACCGCTGGGCTGGAAGATCCGCTTCGAGACCTTCCGCTCGCCGAAGGCCGGGCGCGAGCGACTCGATCAGTTGCTCGACGCAGGTCGTGTGGTCGGCCTTCAAACCTCGGTGTTTTGGCTGCCGTACTTCCCGCAGGATCTGCGCTTCCACTTCAACGCGCACAACCTGCTGGTGTTCGGCCGCGAAGGGGATGGCTACCGGATCAGTGATCCGGTTTTCGAGGAGCCGGTAGTCTGCGAGGCGGATGCGCTGGAGCGCGCGCGGTTTGCGCGTGGCGTGCTTGCGCCCAAGGGTCTGCTGTACTACGCCGAGACGCCGGCACAGGTGCCGGATTGGAATACAGCACTGCCGGCAGCGATGCGACGCACCTGCCGCATCATGCTGAAGACGCCGCTGCCCTTGATCGGCGTACGTGGCATCCACTGGCTTGCGCGCACGGTGCGCCGCCTGTCGGTCGAGGATGCGCGCGCGAGCAAGCTCTTCGTTGGCCACATCGTCCGCATGCAGGAAGAGATCGGCACCGGCGGCGCCGGTTTTCGCTTCATCGAGGCCGCATTCCTGCAGGAAGCGGCGGCGCTGTTGAACCGCCCCGTGTTTGCCGAACACGCCGAACAATTGATCGCGATCGGCGATGCCTGGCGCGAGTTCGCACTGACCGCGGCGCGCATGTGCCGCGATCGCGAACCGCTGAATCCGGCGCGCCTTGCCGATGCACTCGATGCGATGGCCGGGCGGGAGCGTTCTTTCTTTCAGGCGCTGGAGCGCAGCCTGTGATGCTGGCTGCCGAGGCCTTGGGCTTCCGCTACCCGAAGGCCGCCAGCGCGGCGCTCGATTCGGTATCGCTGGGCGTGTCGGCCGGCGAGGTGCTGGGCCTGCTGGGGCCGAACGGCGCCGGCAAGTCGACGCTGATCGCGTTGCTGGCGGGCGTGATCGTGCCGAGCACCGGCCGCGTGCAGCGCGATGCCACGCTGAGCGGCGCGGGCCGGGTCGCATGGGTGCCGCAGGACTTTGCGTTCTATCCGATGCTCACCGCACGCGAGAACCTCGCAGTGTTCGCAGGCGTGCTCGGGCTGCATGGTGCGGCGTGCGCCGCGCGCATCGAACGCGCGATCGCGTACGGCCAGCTTGCTGCGTTTGTCGACCGCGGGGCGCGCACGCTTTCCGGCGGCATGAAACGGCGCCTGAACCTTGCGCTCGCCTTGCTCGGCGACCCGGCAGTCCTGCTGCTGGACGAACCGACCGCCGGCGTTGATCCGCAATCACGCGCCTTTCTGCTCGACACGGTCCGTGCCCTGCGCGATGAGGGCCGCGCTGTGATCTACACCAGCCACTACATGGAAGAGATCGAAGCGGTGGCCGACCGCGTCGCGATTCTCGACCACGGGCGCGTGCTCGCGGAGGGTACGCTGGATGCAGTGTGCGCCATGGCCGGCACGCATGCGCGCATCGCCGTCGGTGGCCCTTTGCCTGCGCCGCTTGCGCAGGACTGGCAGAAGCACTTCACGCTCGCCGCGATCGGCCCGCAAACCTGGTCGCTGCAGCTTGGCGCGCCGGAAGACCTTGCTGGCGTGCTCGAAGCGCTCAGGCGCCACAACGTGCCGCTGCGCAGCGCGCAGTGCGGCCGCGCCACGCTGGAAGACGTGTTCCTGCAATTGACGCAACGCGCATTGAGGGACGACGCATGAGCGCCGTGCTGATCCGCCTCTCCGCCTTGTGGCGCAAGGAAGCCCTTGCGCTGCTGCGCGATCCGCATGCGCTCGCCGCGCTCTTCGCGATGCCGGCGGTGTTCATCCTGATCATGTCCTTCGCGCTGCGCGACGCGTTTGACCCCGCGGCACTCAAGCCGCGCAGCCTGCTCGTGCAGCAGGACGACAGCCCCGCCGTGCGCACGCTGGTCGCCGCGTTGCGGCGTTCGGTGGCGGGCTTCGACCAAGCGCGTGCGGTGCCGCTCGCGGAGGCACGCCGCGCCGTCGGTCGCGGCGAGGCGGCGTTCGCCGTGGTGCTGCAAGGCGGCGTTGGCGCCGCGATCCTGGGGCCGGAGCCCGGCGCTGCGGCGAGCAAGGTGCAGATTCTGGTGGACCCGACCGTCGCCGTCGTCGCGCAGCAAGCGATGCGTCAGCAGGTTGGCGCGGTACTCGGGCAGGTGCAGGCCGGCGAGATGTCGCGTCGCGTGCAGGCCCTGATGGGTGTGCCGCTGCCGGTGCCGATGGATGCTGTGGCGTTGCCCGCCATGCAGCGTGCCGACGGCCGCAGTCAGCAGCCGAGTGCGGTGCAGCAAAGCGTGCCCGCGTGGTTGATCTTTGGCCTGTTCTTCGTCGTGATTCCGCTCGCGCCGGTTTTCATTGCGGAGCGGCAGTTCGGCACCCTGGTGCGCCTGCGCGCGATGGGCGCGTCACCCGGCTTGCTGATCGCCGGCAAGTTGCCACCTTTCGTGCTACTCAATCTGCTTCAGGCTTGCCTGATGTTGGCTGTGGGAGCCTGGCTCGTACCGGCGCTCGGCGGCGAAGCGCTGCGCCTGCCGGGTGCCGGCGGGCTGACCGCGCTGGCGATGGTGTCGGTTGCAGTCTCTGCGGCCGCGATTGGCTGGGCCTTCCTGGTCGCGTCGATCGCGAGAACCTCCGAACAGGCCACGGTGATCGGCGGTGTCGGCAACATCCTGATGGCGGCGATCGGCGGCGTGATGGTGCCGCGCTTCGTGATGCCCGCTGCGATGCAGCCGCTCACGCAGGTGTCGCCGATGGCCTGGGCGCTGGATGCCTTTCACGCGGTGCTGTTGCGCGATGCACCGCTCGCCGATCTGGCGCTGCCAATGCTGGCCTTGCTGGGCTTCGGCGCCACCTGTCTGACGCTTGCTGCGTGGGCGCTACGGCGTTCGCGCGTGATTGCCTGAATCCAAACATGAGTACGACTGACCTGACCATGGCGCTCAAGCGCCTGATTGTCGACAGCTGCGAGAAGGACTTTCCGCCTGAAGCCTTGAGCGACGACGAGCCGCTGTTCGGCCCTGATGCGAGGCTGGCGCTCGACTCGCTCGACGCGCTGCAGCTCTCGATGGCCCTCCAGAAGCGCTACGGCGTGCGGCTGACCGACAGCAAGGAGACGCGGCGGATTCTGGCCAGCGTGGCCTCGCTCGCCGACTATCTGCAGGACAAGGTGCCCGGCGCAACATGAGGATCACCGGCCGCGCGCTGGTCTCCGCCGCTGGCTTAAGCCTCGCTGATGCCGTGCGCCAAGCGCTGGCTGGCGAGCGAGCCATCACGCATCGCGAAGGCCTGCCCTTTGCCGCGATGCCGTTGACGGGCGATTGGGCCGGGCGACTGTCGCAGGTTCTGGGGCTGCTGGCCAACGCGCAAGCCGCACCCGTCGATGCGGTACTCCATATCGGATCTTCTTCGTGGCAGATCGGCGGGGCTCAGCGCGCCGAGCGTATCGGTGTGCTGGCCGAATCGCCATCCAGCTTTGCCGCGGGCTTGGGCCGGCGGTTTGGCATGACCGCGGTGCCGCGCTGTTTTTCGGTGGCTTGCGTGTCGGGCCTTGCCGCACTCGACGCCGCACAGGGCGAACTCGCCGCCAATCGGTCACAGCAAGTGCGCGTAATCGGCCTTGAACTCGACAACGCCTACACCCGGCAGGGTTTCGCCGCGCTGCAGCTGCTGTCGTCCGAGCCGTGCAAGCCGTTTGATCTGCAACGCGATGGCCTGATGCTGGGCGAAGCGATTGCGGTGCTGGACTGCGACGCGGACGGCGGCGTGGGCTGGCATCTGACGGGCAGCGGCACCGCGCTGGACCGCAGCGGGCCGACGTCCGCGGATGCCTCGGGCGAACCGGTGGCGGCGGCGATCCGCGCTGCACTGCGCCGGGCAGGGCGTGCGCCCTCCGATATCGGTGTCGTCAAACTGCATGGCGCGGGCAGCCCGATGACCGAACCCGCCGAGGCGGCGGGCCTGTGCAAGGTGTTCGGCGAAGTGCCACCCTGCGTTTCGTTCAAGAGTCTGCTCGGCCACACTCTGGGCGCCAGCGGCCCCGCCGAAATCGCTTTGCTGACGGCCTGCCTCGACGAAGGCTGGATACCGGCGACGATTGGCTTCGACGTGCCGGACCCGGCGCTGGCGGTGACGCCGACCACCACAAATCAGCGTTGGGACGGCCGCCCTGCGCTTGTGCTGGCGATGGGTTTTGGCGGGCAGGTGTGGGCCGGTGTGCTGGAGCGGCAAGCATGAGCCACATCCTTCAACAATGTCGCAACACCTTCGACGACGCCGGCGCGCGCGCCCGCTTGCGCGAACGGCTCGGCAGCGTGCCGCGTCGGCTGGGTGGCTGGACTGAACTGGCGTTGGCTGGCGCGCTGTCGATCGACATGCCCGCGGGTCCGGCCGGATTGATTCTGGGCAGTGCCCTGGGCCCGGTGAACGAGACGATCGGCGTGTTGCACGATGTTCTGAGCGCCGCGCCAACGATGCCGTTCGGCTTCATGCAGTCGCAGCCCGCAATCAGCCTGTCGGTGATCGCTGCGCAATGGCCGCAGATCGTGCGCTCGACGTGCGTGGTCCGCGACGAGGGTTTCGAGCGCTACGCCGCGCAACTGGCGGACGACTGGGCGCGGGATGGCGTCGAATACACGCTGCTTGGCCTGGTCGATGCCGATACTGGGCAGTCGGACTGGGCTTTGCTGGCGGGTGGGGCGATTTGAACGGCGCGATTCGCGACGGATTGCCGCGCCTTACCGACCCGCGGGCGCGTATAAGCTTGCCGGGCTGCAGCACGCGGGGTGTGCGCTGCCCGGCGTGCAGGCAAGAATCTGGAACAAGGGAGGCTCAGCTTCCCGCATGGAAAGGAAAACGATGAAACGACAACTGATGCTGGCCGCAATGGCCGTGAGCCTTGCTGCGCCGGTGTGTGCCCGCGATACCGAGTTGCACCTGCCGATCCAGGATGCGATGAACCGTGCCGACGCGCAGGCCAAGCTGAACGACGGTGTGAAGTTCTACTTTGGCAAGCAGAAGTACGGCAAGGTCGACAAGAGCTTCGGTGATGACGTCGCCAACACGAAGACCAACGCCTTCAACAAGAGCGACGAGGAAGCCTGCTACTGGACCTTCCTGTCGGCGATGATCAAGCTGCAAGAGAAGGCGAAGAAGCTGGGTGCCGACGCAGTCGTCGACATTGAGAGCTACTACAAGAAGGAACCCTTCGTCAGCGACACCGAGTTCGAGTGCCACGCTGGTGGCTTTGTGGCGGGCGTTGCGCTGCGCGGCCGCTATGTGAAGCTGAAGTAATTGTGTGGCGGGCGGCGCGTGCTGCGCCGCCCGGTGCGGAGGTGTTCAGGCTGGGCGCCCGAACACCTCCATCCACAGCGTGCGAATCGCTTCCCGCTCGCTCTCCGCGGCACCTTCCGGCAGCCGCGCTTTTTCTCCGTTCAGTCTCAGTCGATGCTGCATGCGGCGCAGTGTGCGATACGCATCTGCTGCGGCCTTGGCATGCGCGGCATCCACCAGACCGAGTTCGCCCGAGATGCGCGCGAGCGCGATGTTGCCGAGGTTGGCGACCAGTTTCGGATGCGTGTGGGCGTGGCCCAGCACGAGGTACTGGATGATGAATTCGAAGTCGATCAGACCTCCGATGTCGTCCTTCACCTTGAAGCTCGCGTCGCGGCTTGCGTGCTGATCGAGCATCTTGCGGCGCATCGCGATCACTTCGTCCGCCAGCTTGGTAAGGTCGCGCGGGCGGCGCAGCAATGCTTCACGCGCCTGTTCGAACTTGGCGCCGACTTCGGCGTCACCGGCAACAAAGCGCGCGCGCGTCAGCGCCTGGTGTTCCCATAGCCACGCCGATTCGTCCTGATACTTGCGGAAGGCGTCGATGCCGCTGACCAGCAGGCCGGATTCGCCGTTGGGGCGCAGGCGTGTGTCGGTGTCGAACAGCGTGCCGGCAGAGGTGCGCGCCGACAGCCAGGTCAGCAAGCGCTGGGCGAGGCGGGCGTAGTTCTCGGAGGCGGACTGATCTTCGTCGTCGTAGAGGAACACGATGTCGAGATCGGACGCGTAGCCGAGTTCCTTGCCGCCCAGCTTGCCGTAGCCGATCACCGCGAAGCGTGGCGTGTCGCGGTGGCGTTGCTTGAGCTTGCGCCAGCACTGGCGCAGCGTTTCCTCCAGCACCACGTCGGCCAGCGCCGAGAGGTGGTCGCCGATCGCCTCCACTTCCCATTTGCCGGCGATGTCCTGGTGCAGGATGCGGAACACCTGCGCATGGTGTTGCTCGCGCATCAGATCCATCTGTCGCTCGATATCCGGTTCGGCGGCGTCGAGTTGCTCGCGCAGATGGCGGGCGAAGGCGGGCCAGTCAGGCGCCTCTTCGAGCTGACGCGCGTCGAGCAGTTCGTCGAGCAGGATCGGGTGCGTCGTGAGGTAATCCGCTGCCCAGCTCGATGCGGACATCAGTTCGATCAGGCGACGCAGGGCTTGCGGGTATTGCTGCAGCAGCGCGAGGTAGGCGCCGCGGCGGTTGATGGCATCGAGCAGCGTGAGTATGCGCGCCAGCGTGTCGTCCGGATTGGGCTGCGCGGCGCAGCCCTCGATGATGCGAGGGATCAACGCGTCGACGCGGCCGCGGATGCTCTCGGGCAGTTGCCGATAGCGGTGGCCTTCACGCATCTGCGCGAGGCGGTCTGCCGCCGCAGTCGGATTGCGGAATTGCATCGCCTCAAAGCGGTTGGCGACATGTTCCGGTGTGATCGTTGCGTCCCACAGTTCGTCGAGGGCGTGGTCGGCTTCGTTCGGGTCGCCGCACGCGGCCTGGAAGCTGGCGCTCACGATTGCACGGTGGCGCTCCAGTTCGGCGCCCATCGCTGCTTCATCGGCAAAGCCCATCGCAACGGCGATGCGCGCGCGGTCTTCCGGCGTGGCGGGCAGATCATGCGTCTGCGCGTCGTCGAGGTACTGCAGCCGGTGTTCGAGCCGGCGCAGGAAGACGTAGGCATCGCCCATCGCGGTGACGGCGCCGTAGTCGAGCACGCCACGGTCGGCGAGCGCTTCGAGCACCTGCATGGTCGGCTTGATCTGCAAGCCCGCATCGCGACCGCCGCGGATGATCTGGAACACCTGCGCGGTGAATTCGATCTCGCGGATGCCACCAGGCCCGAGCTTGATGTTGGTCGCCATCTCGCGCCGCGCGACCTGCGCGCGGATCTGCGCATGCAGCGCGCGCATCGCGTTGATCGCGCCGAAGTCGAGGTACTTTCGGAACACGAAGGGGCGCACGATGTCGGCCAGCTCGTCAAGCCGTTCGCCGCACAGCGGCCGCGCCTTGATCCAAGCGAAACGTTCCCACTCGCGGCCTTGCGCGATGAAGTAGTGTTCCAGCGCGTCGAAGCTCGACACCAGCGGGCCCGAATCGCCATTTGGACGCAGGCGCATGTCGACGCGGAACACGAAGCCATCTTCTGTGACCTCGGCGATCGCGGCGATGATCTGGCGCCCGAGCCGCGTGAAGAAGTCAAAGTGCGACAGCGGCCGCGGGCCAGCGGTGTCGCCGTCTTCCGGATAGGCGAAGATCAGGTCGATGTCGGACGACACGTTCAGTTCGCGCCCGCCCAGCTTGCCCATGCCGATGATCACCATGCGCATCGGCGTGCCATCAGCGCAGGCCGGCGCGCCGTGGCGTTCGGCAAGCAAGGCATGGAGCTGGTCGTGCGCATGCGCGATGCACACCTCCGCCAGCAGCGTCATCGTTTCGGTGACTTCGGCGAGCGGTGCAAGGCCCAGCAGGTCGCGCACGGCCGTATGGCAGATCACCCAGGTGCGCAGGCGACGCAGGCCACGCTTGAGCTGCGCTTCGTCCGGCGCCTCGCGGGCGAGGAAGTCGCGCATCGAATCGGCGCTGAGCGGTGCGTCGATTGATGTCTCCAGCAAGGGCGCCAGCCACGGGCGGGCGCCGAGCTCGCGTTGCAGGTAAGGGCTCGCCGCAAGCGCGGGCGCGAGCCGTTCAGTCAGTGTGCCGACGGTTTCCATGGGGCCTCGGGTCGGGTTTCCAATAGAATTCGGGTTCGCATCGGTGCAATAGCCTGTTCGAAGCGGTGCCGATGTGGCAGCGCGGAACAGGCCTGCGTGGGGTGCGTCTGTACCTCGATTGTATTCGTCGCCCCTGATGCTGCCTTCGTATTTCCTCTTTCAGCTTTCCCGCTATGCCCCGGCCGGCGCGCAGACGCCCTGGGTGCGCCTTGCCGTGCGGCTGGCGGTGGCAGCCTTTTTTGTTGCTGGCGTTGGGCTGCTGGTACTGCGTTACGCGGTGCTGCCGCGTGTTGGCGAATGGCGGCCCGAGATCGAACAGCGCCTGTCACAGGCGGTCGGTCTGCCCGTGAAGCTGGCGCGCCTCGATGCCGATTGGGACGGCCTGCACCCGCGGCTGCGGCTGCACGACCTGCGCCTGCATGACGCGAAGGGGGCCGAGGCGCTGCGCCTGGCCTCGGTCGACGCCTCGATGTCGTGGCGTTCGATATTTGTGGGCGAACTGCGCCTGCATCAGTTGAGCATCGATCGGCCGGTGCTGAGCCTGCAGCGCGATGCGGACGGCGCGGTGCACATGCTTGGCCTGCCGGCAACGCGCGACGCGCAGGGCAATGCGTTGAGCGAGTGGGTGTTCGCGCAGCGCAGCATCGTGATTCGCGATGCGCAGCTGAGCTGGGTTGATCTGCAACGCGATGCGCCGCCGCTGACGCTCGCACACCTCAATCTGCGACTCGAAAACGATGGTCGTGAGCACCGTTTCGGTCTTACCGCGCAGCCGCCCGTGGCGCTGGCATCGCCGATCGATCTGCGCGGTCGCCTGGAGGGTGTGCGTGGCAGCACGATCGATCGCTGGTCCGGCCAGCTTTACGCGAGTGTGGATCGTGCCGATTTCGCCGCCTGGCGCCCCTGGTTCGACTGGCCGATGCAAGTTGCAAGCGGGGTCGGCGGCACGCGGCTGTGGCTGACGATCGAGACCGGTACGCCGGTGGCCGCTGCCACCGATGTGGCACTGCGCGACGTGAAGCTGGTGTTTGGCGAACGGCTAGGCGAGCTGTCGCTACGTCGTTTGACGGGTCACATCGAAGCTGCACGGCGGGGTGCAACCTGGGTAATCAGCGGGCGCGAGCTGGCGCTTCATACGGCCGCTGGGCAGGCGCTCGCGCCAGCCAGCTTTCATCTTGAGCGCAGCGCGGCCGAGGCCGGCAAGCCGGCGCGTGGCGAGTTCTCTGCGACGCAGCTCAATGTCGGCGCGCTCGCAGCAATGGCCGCGCATCTGCCGCTACCGTCGGCGTGGCGCGAACGCCTGCAAGTGCTCGCCCCGCACGGGGTGTTTGAGCAGATCAAACTAGCGTGGACCGGCGAGGATGGGGTGCCGCCACAATACCAAGTCAGCACGCGTTTCAAGGGGCTCGGACTGGCGGCGCATGAGCTTTGGCCTGGCGGCGATGGATGGTCGGGTTCGCTGGAGGCGAATGAGCGTGGCGGGCGCTATGACCTGACTGTCGCGAAGGGCCAGATCGCGCTCCCGGCGGTTTTCGAGCAAGGCGAGATCGCGATCGAAGAAGGCGCCTTCGTGGGCGACTGGACGCTGCGTAAAGGTGAGGCCAGCGTGCGCCTGACCGATGGCCGCTTCCGTAACGCCGATGCGGCAGGCAGTGCGAGCGGGATGTGGCGAACCAAGGGGGCCGGCCCGGGCGCGATCGACATTACGGCCCAGCTCTCGCGCGC
Source organism: Niveibacterium sp. (assembly GCF_041909475.1). Classification (NCBI taxonomy): domain Bacteria; kingdom Pseudomonadati; phylum Pseudomonadota; class Betaproteobacteria; order Rhodocyclales; family Rhodocyclaceae; genus Niveibacterium; species Niveibacterium sp. The sequence continues at coordinate 183,066 of NZ_JAYRDJ010000002.1, forward strand.
CGACGGGCGTGCGGTGTGGCGCTACATGCCTCTGGTGGTGGCGGCCGACGTGCGGCACTGGCTGCGCGACGCGATCACCGGCGGCGTGGCCGAGGACGCGCGCCTGGTGTTGCGCGGCGACCTGTCGCACTTTCCGTTCAGGGATGATCCGAAAGGCGTATTCACTGTCGATGCGCGGGTGCGTGGGTCCCGCCTGGCTTATGCGCCTGCTTGGCCGGCGATTGACGACATCGACGGCTCGCTGCACTTCAACCGGGCGCGTATGGAGATCAACGCCGACCGTGGCAAGGTTTTCGGCGCGAATGTGTCGAAGGTGAAAGCGGTGGTCGCCGATCTGAACGAGGGGCATCTGGTGGTGGATGGCCACGCTTCCGGGCCGACGCGGGAGTTCCTGCAGTTTCTCAATGCCAGCCCGATCGCTACGAGCGTCGGCTATTTCACGCGCGGTGTCGACGCGGTGGGCGATGGGGCGCTGAGCCTGCACCTTGCGGTGCCATTGGCCGAACCCGAGAAAACGACGACCGAGGGCGAATTCCGCTTTGCCGACAACCGGCTGCGCTTGCTGCCAGGCCTGCCCGAGCTGTTCGCCGCAGCCGGCCGCTTCAGCTTTACCGAATCGCGTTTTGCGATCCCCGAAGCGACCGGCGTATTCCTCGGTACGCCGGTGAAGGTGAAGGGCGACACCCGGCGCGATGGCGCCATCGAGATCGAAGCGCGCGGCAGCGTCGCGGTGCGCCATCTGGCGAGCCAGTTCCCGTCGCCGGTATGGGATCACCTCGCGGGCGAAACGCCGGTCACGGCGCGTGTTGTGACGCGCGAGCACGATGTCAGCCTTGCGCTGGACAGCAGCCTGCTCGGCATTGCCTCCAGCTTGCCAGAGCCCTTCAACAAGCCGGCGAATCAGGTGCAGCCGCTGCATCTGGATTGGCGCTGGTCGGGGAGTGGGCAACAGGGCCGGCAGCATGTCGAGGGCGGGCTGGCCGGCCGCGCGCGGGCGAAGTTCGAACTCGCCGATCGACCCGACGGCTTGCAGATCGAACAGGGTGTGCTGGCGCTGGGCAGCGCCGAACCGGGCCTGCCCGCACATGGGCTGGCGCTGCGTGCGCGACTCGATCGCCTCGATCTTGATGCCTGGCGCAGCGCGATCGGCCGCTCCGGTTACGACGAGGGCGCGCCGCCCTTTGACAGCATCGATGTACGCGCGGGGGATCTCGTGCTCAAGGGCTTGCGCTTCCACGATCAGGCGTTCAGCGCCCAGCGCGCCGGTACCCTGTGGCAGGGCCAGCTGAAGGGGCCGGCGGCCGAGGGCGATGTCGCGATCGACATGAGTGGTGCCGGGCGTGTGCAGGCGCGGCTATCGCGCCTGGCGCTGCTGCCTGCGCAACGCAGCGCGCTGCCGCTGGTCGAGCAGGTGAATGGCGGCGAGCGACAGATGCCGCGGCTGGACATCAAGGTCGCCTCGTTCGCGCACGCGGCACGCGAACTGGGTGCCCTGACCCTGCGCGGCACGCCGGATGGTAACGACTGGTTACTCGATGAACTGCTGCTCAGCAACGACGACGGCAAGGTGTCGATGACCGGCGCCTATCTGAATGGCCACACGCGCGTGCGTTTCGAGCTCGACGCGCGCGATGCCGGCGCGCTGCTTGGCCGGCTGGGGCACGCCGGTCTGCTGCGGCGCGGCGAGGTCGCCGCCAAGGGTTTCCTCGATTGGCAGGGGCCGCCGGAATCGCCGCAGCTGGCGTCGCTGTCTGGCGGTTTTGATATCAAGGCCGAATCGGGCCAGTTCAGCAAGATCGATCCGGGCATGGGGCGTCTGCTCGGTGTGTTCAGCCTCCAGGCTTTGCCGCGGCGGGCTACGCTGGACTTTCGCGATGTGTTTTCCGAAGGATTCGCCTTCGACAGCGTTTCCGGTAGCATGAAAATCAGCCACGGTGTGATGCGCACCGACGATCTCGCGATCCGCGGGCCCGCGGCGCAAGTGGCAATGCGTGGCAGCGTCGACCTGACGGCCGAGACGCAACGCCTGCAGGTTCAGGTGCAGCCGACGCTGTCCGAAACCGTGGCGTTGGGGGCGGCGCTGGGGCCGGCGATCGGTACGCTCAACCCGGCCGTTGGCCTGGTGGCGTATCTTGCGCAGAAGGTGTTGCGCGATCCGATCGAAAAGATCTTTACCTACGAATACGCCGTCGACGGCAGCTGGGACGAACCGCGCGTGCGCAAGCTCTCGGGCGGTGCCGCACACGCCGACAACAACGGAGGTGAGCAGTGAGCGAGGCATACCGTGTTGCCGCCGTGCAGATGGTGTCCGGCCCTGATGTCGCGGCCAATCTGCAGGAGGCCGAACGCCTGATCGCCGAGGCCGCGGCCGGCGGTGCCCAGTTGGTCGTGCTGCCGGAGTACTTCGCGCTGATCTCGCCCGACGAGACCGCCAAGCTCGCGTTGCGCGAACCCGATGGCGACGGCCCGCTGCAGCGCTTCCTGGCCGACACCGCGGCGCGCCACCGCGTGTGGCTTGTCGGCGGCACGATTCCGCTGACGGCCGAGGCCGACGACAAGGTGCGTAACGCGATCCTGGTGTATGACGACACCGGGCACCGCGTTGCGCGTTACGACAAGTTGCACCTGTTCGGCTTTCGCAAGGGCGCCGAAGCCTATGATGAATCGCGCACGATCGAACCTGGCGCCGAAGTGGTCACCTTCGATGCGCCGTTCGGCCGCGTCGGGCTTGCCGTGTGCTACGACCTGCGCTTCCCGGAGCTTTTCCGCGCGATGGGCGATCTGGCTTTGATCGTGTTGCCCGCCGCGTTTACCGAGACCACCGGCCGCGCGCACTGGGAAGTGCTGCTGCGCGCACGCGCGGTGGAAAACCTCTGCTACATGCTGGCGAGCGCGCAAGGCGGCGAGCACCCCGGTGGCCGCCGCACCTGGGGCGATAGCATGCTGATTGACCCCTGGGGCACCGTGCTGGCCCATCTTCCGCGCGGCGCCGGTGTGGTGCTGGGCGATATCGATACCGAACACCAGCGCACGCTGCGCGAGAGCCTGCCGGCCCTGCAGCACCGCCGACTTTGACTGGAACGACATGACGACGATGACAACCGAGCGCGCACTGGACACCGCCGAGCGCCTGCTGCTGGCCCCCGGGCGCCTGAACCTCGCCTCGATCGAACGCTGCTTCGGCACGCTGATGGCGCACCGCCTCGACTACGCCGACCTGTACTTCCAGTACCAGCGCGCCGAAGGCTGGAGCCTGGAGGAAGGCATCGTCAAATCCGGCACCTTTAACATCGAGCAGGGCGTTGGCGTGCGTGCGGTGAGCGGCGAGAAGACAGCCTTCGCCTACTCCGACGACATCAGTGTTGCCGCGCTCGAAGCCGCCGCGAAGACCACGCGTGCGATCGCTGCGGCGGGGGCGAGCGCCGTGGTGCCGGTGCGCGCGGCCAAACCGCGGCCGGCGCTGTATCCGGCGCACGACCCGATCGGCTCGCTGCCGGACGCCGAGAAGGTGCGCCTGCTCGAACGCATCGAGCAGATCGCGCGCGGGCTCGACCCCCGCGTGAGCCAGGTGATGGCCTCGCTTGCGGCGACCTGGGAAGTGGTGATGGTGGCGCGCGCCGACGGCCACATGGCGGCCGACGTGCGGCCGCTGTCGCGCCTGTCGGTGGTGGTGATCATGGAAGAGGGCGGGCGCCGTGAGCAGGGCTCCGCTGGCGGCGGCGGCCGTCACGACTACGCCGCGTTCACCGACGAAGTGCTGCGTGACTTCGCGCAGAAGGCAGTGCACCAGGCCAGCACCAACCTCGCGGCACGGCCCGCGCCAGCCGGCATGATGACGGTGGTGTTGGGCAACGGCTGGCCCGGCATCCTGCTGCACGAGGCGATCGGCCACGGCCTCGAAGGTGACTTCAACCGCAAGGGCAGTTCGGCCTTTGCCGGCCGCATCGGCGAACGCGTTGCCGCGAAAGGCGTGACCGTGGTGGATGACGGCACCCTGCCGGGCCGACGCGGATCGCTGACGGTCGACGATGAAGGCAACCCGACCCAGCGCACCGTGCTCATCGAAGACGGCATCCTCACCGGCTACATGCAGGACATGACCAACGCGCGCCTGATGGGCGTGGCGCCAACCGGCAACGGCCGCCGCGAATCCTTCTCGCACCTGCCGCTGCCGCGCATGACCAACACCATCATGCTGGCCGGCCAGCATGATCCGCAGGAGATCATCGCGTCGGTGGAGCGCGGACTCTACGCCGTGAATTTCGGCGGCGGCCAGGTCGATATCACCTCTGGCAAATTCGTCTTCTCCGCCGCCGAGGCGTGGATGATCGAGAATGGCAAACTGGCGTACCCGGTCAAGGGCGCGACGCTGATCGGCAACGGCCCCGACGCGCTGACGCGGGTGTCGATGATCGGCAACGACCTGGCGCTGGACCCAGGTGTCGGCACCTGCGGCAAGGAAGGGCAGAGCGTGCCGGTGGGCGTCGGCCAACCGACGATACGGCTCGACGGGCTGACCGTCGGCGGCACCGCCTGAGCCTACGGCGCGACCAGAGCGAGTCAGGGGACATTCATGCTTCGACGCAACTTCCTGTTGTTGGGCGTCTCGGCCGTGGTCGCCGGCCCGGTGCTGGCGGCCAAAAAGGCCGCACCGCAAGTCTCGCCGCGCGTGCTGATCAACCAGGCCGGGCAGCTCGCGATGCACGCCGAGCGCATCGGCAAATACTGGATGCAGATGGGCGTGGGCATCGACGTGCAACGCGCCGGCCTGCACTTGCAGGAATCGACCCGCGCCTTCGATCAGCTGTTCGCCGCGCTTTCGCGCAGCGTGCATGGTGAGCTGATGCTGCTGATTGAGCAGCGCTGGCGCGTCTATCGCATGGCTTGGGGCGCTAAGCCGGCGCCTGAGGGCGTGCGCCGTGTTGCGTCGCTGGCGCAGGACCTGGGCGAGCAGGGCATGAAGCTCGTCGCCCAACTCGCCAAGGCGCAGGCGGGCGACGAAGCGCGTCGCCTCGCGGATGGGAGCGAGGCACGCATGCTGACGCAGCGCATGGCCCGCATTGCACTGATGCGCCAGTGGAGCCAGGCGACGCCGGACGCTTCGCTGCAGCTGGATCAGATGCGCAAGACCTTCTCGGCACGACTCGACGCACTGAACGCCGACGTGGGCTTGCCCGACGTTGCGAAGGGCGACCTGCAGTTGGCGCGCCAGCAGTGGGCCTTCCTCGATCAGGCGCTGGCTGCCAAGGACGATCTGAAGGCGACCACCCAGGCCGTCAACCTTGCCGAGCGTGAGCGCGAACTGCTGGATAGCTTCTGCGAACACCTCGGTTGAGTACGCGGGCTGCTGACGCGGCGCGGTGATGTGAGCGCGCGCAGCCCGCCTTATTCAAATTCTCTCTTTTGAAATATGTTTTAAGTGGTTTGTCGGTCTAAAGCGTTCGCCGAGAATGGCGGCCTCGCATCGCTGATCGAATCCGACAATGAAACGCACGCTTTTCACCGCGGCGCTCGCGCTCGCCGCGTTCGGCGCTCAAGCACAGACCTCGCTGCTGAATGTCTCGTACGACGTCGCGCGCGACTTCTACAAGGACTACAACCCGCTGTTCGCCGCCGCATGGAAGGCGAAGGCGGGCGAGGCGCTGGAACTCAAACAGTCACACGCCGGCTCCACCAAGCAGGTGCGCGCGGTGGCCGACGGGCTGGAGGCCGATGTCGTGACGATGAACCAGGCGACCGACATCCAGTTCCTTGCCGACAAGGGTCTCGTTGCCGCGGACTGGGCGAAGAAATTCCCGAACAACGCCTCGCCCTACACCTCGACGATGGTGTTCATCGTGCGCAAGGGCAATCCGAAGCAGATCCGCAACTGGCCTGATCTGGCCAAGAGCGGCATCAGCGTGATTTTGCCGCACCCGAAGAACACCGGGAACGGCCGCTACAGCTACCTCGCCGCCTGGGGCTGGGCGCAACGGCAGCCGGCCGCGACCGAGGCAAGCGCCAAGGGCTTCGTGGCCGCGCTGCTGCGCAATGCACCCTTGTTTGCGTCGGGTGGGCGCGATGCGACGACCACCTTCATGCAGCGCCGCCTGGGCGACGTGCTGCTGACCTTCGAATCCGAAGCAGAGCTGATCGCCAAGGAATTCGGCCGGGGCGAATTCGAAGTGGTCTATCCGAGCGAATCCATCCTCGCTGAATTCCCGGTCGCACTGGTGGAGAAGACGGTCGACAAGCGCAACACCCGCAAGCAGGCGCAGGCCTACCTCGAATACCTGTGGTCGCCCGCGGGGCAGGAGAACGCCGCGCAGAACTACCTGCGCCCGCGTGACCCGGTGGTGCTGAAGAAGTACGCCGCCCAGTTCCCGGCGACCAAGACCTTCACGGTGGATGAAGTCTTTGGCGGCTGGACCAAGGCGGCCACGACGCACTTCAAAGACGGCGGCAGCTTCGACCAGCTGTACGTGAACAAATAACCAGATCTGGCGCCGCAGAGCGATCTGCGGCGCCAAGGTGCTTCATGAGCAGCAAACTCTCACACAACGTGTTGCCGGGCTTCCGCCTTTCGCTCGGCTACGCGATCACCTATCTCTCGCTGCTGGTGCTGATTCCGCTCGGTGCCCTGATCGCGAAGAGCACGGCGCTGAGCCCCGCTGAGTTCTGGTCCGTAGCGACCAACGAACGCGCGCTGGCGGCCTACCGCGTGACCTTCGGCGCCTCGCTGGTGGCGGCGCTGATCAACGCGGTGTTCGGCCTGATCGTCGCCTGGGTGCTGGTGCGTTACCCCTTCCCGGGCAAGCGCTTTGTCGATGCGCTGGTCGACCTGCCTTTTGCGCTGCCGACGGCGGTGGCGGGCATCACGCTGACCACGCTGTATGCGGGCAACGGCTGGCTCGGGCAACTGATCGAACCGCTCGGTATCAAGGTGGCCTTTACGCCGCTGGGCATCATGGTGGCGCTGACCTTCGTGACCTTGCCCTTCGTCGTGCGCACGCTGCAGCCGGTGATCGAGGACATCGAACCGGAGGTCGAAGAAGCTGCCGCCACGCTCGGTGCGAGCCGCGCGCAGACGCTGTGGCGCGTGGTGTTGCCGCAGCTCTTCCCCGCGTGGCTGACCGGCTTTGCGCTGGCCTTCTCGCGCGCGGTCGGCGAGTACGGCTCGGTGATCTTCATTGCCGGCAACATGCCGATGGTGTCGGAGATCACGCCGCTGCTGATCATTTCCAAGCTGGAGCAGTACGACCTGGTCGGTGCAACGGTGCTGGCGGTGGTGATGCTGGTGATTTCCTTCGTGCTGCTGCTGTCGATTAACCTGTTGCAGTGGTGGGCCGCAAACCGGCATAGCGGGCGTAGCCCGGTCGAGGCCTTGGCGCCGGGGGCGCGCGTCGAGGGGGTGAGCGCATGAGCGGCCGGATCGCAAACACCGAGTCCCGCGGCGTGCGCTGGCTGCTGTGCGGCATCGCTTTCCTGTTCCTCTTCCTGTTCCTCGTGCTGCCGTTGGCTGCGGTGTTCAGCGAGGCGCTTGCGAAGGGCTGGGGCGCCTATCTCGAAGCCCTGAAGGAGCCGGATACCCTCAAGGCGGCGCAACTGACGATACTGATCGCCATGGCGGTGCTGCCGCTGAACATTGCCTTTGGCGTGGCCACGGCGTGGGCGATCGCGAAGTTCGACTTCCGCGGCAAGAGCCTGCTGACGACGCTGATCGATCTGCCGTTCGCGGTGAGCCCGGTCGTCGCCGGCCTGTTGTTCATCCTGATATTCGGGGCGCAAGGCTGGTTCGGCCCCTGGCTCGCAGCGCGCGACATCAAGATCATCTTTGCGGTGCCTGGCATGGTGATCGCGACTCTCTTCATCACCGTGCCTTACATTGCGCGCGAACTGATTCCGCTGATGCAGGCGCAGGGCAGGGAGGAAGAGGAGGCCGCTGTGTCGCTAGGCGCCTCCGGCTTCCAGATGTTCTGGCGTGTCACGCTGCCCAACATCAAGTGGGGCCTGCTGTACGGCGTGATTCTCGCGAACGCGCGGGCGATGGGTGAGTTCGGCGCCGTCAGCGTGGTTTCCGGCCATATCCGCGGCGAGACGAACACGCTGCCGCTGCATGTGGAGATTCTCTACAACGAATACAACGCGATTGGTGCGTTTGCCGCTGCGAGCATCCTTGCCCTGCTGGCACTCGTCACCCTCGTGGCAAAAACCTTCGTCGAGTGGCGCATGCGGCGCGAGACCGAGGTGCTGTCAGCGGCGCTGCCGCCCGAGCGTAACGCGGGCGGTGCCACGCCGCGCATTAACGGAAACCAAACATGAGCATCGGCATTCGCAACATCGGCAAGCGCTTTGGCAGTTTCGTCGCGCTCGACAACGTCTCGCTCGAAATTCCGACGGGCGAACTGGTCGCGCTGCTCGGCCCATCGGGCTGCGGCAAGACCACGCTGCTGCGCATCATCGCCGGCATGGAGGTCGCCGACGCGGGGCAGATCACCTTCTCGGGCGAGGAGGCGACGCATCTGCACACGCGCGAGCGGCAGGTCGGTTTCGTGTTCCAGCACTACGCGCTGTTCCGCCACATGACGGTGTTCGAGAACGTGGCTTTCGGGCTGCGCGTGAAGCCGCGCGGCGAGCGGCCATCGGAAGCGAAGATCCGCGAGAAGGTGATGGAGCTGCTGAAACTGGTGCAGCTCGACTGGCTCGCCGAGCGCTACCCGAGCCAGCTCTCGGGCGGCCAGCGCCAGCGTATTGCGCTGGCCCGTGCGCTGGCGGTGGAGCCGCGCGTGCTGCTGCTCGACGAGCCGTTCGGCGCGCTCGACACCCAGGTGCGCAAGGAACTGCGCCGCTGGCTGCGTCGCCTGCACGACGAGATGCACATCTCCAGCGTGTTTGTCACGCACGACCAGGAAGAAGCGCTCGAAGTCGCCGACCGCGTCGTCGTGATGAACCAGGGTCGGATCGAGCAGGTTGGCTCGCCGGACGAGGTCTACTCCAACCCGGCGACGCCCTTCGTGTACCAGTTTCTCGGCAACGTGAACGTGTTCCACAGCCGCCTCCACGGCCCCTGGGCCGAGGTCGCGCGTGAGTCGAGTTCGCAGGCAACCGCCTTCGTGCGGCCGCACGACATCGAGATCCTGCGCGAATCGGTAAATGGTGCGATCGCTGCCGAAGTCGCGCATGTGCAGGCTATCGGCCCCGCCGTGCGCGTCGAACTCACGCATCAGTCCGAAGTGATCGAGGTCGAACTCTCGCGCGAGCGCCACCAGCAACTTGGTCTGGCGAACGGCGATGCGGTGTGGCTGTTGCCGAAGAGCGTCACGGTGTTCGACGCCGCCGGCAGCGAACCGCGCCGCTGGGTGCCGGACTGGGTGATCTGACGGGTGCAGGTTCGCGCGCTCGGCAGCCCCGCCCCGGTGCGCGGCGCCCTGCGTTGGTGCTCGCGGTAATGCGTTTGGCATTATCCGATAAGCATGTCACGGCACGTCGCGAAAACACGACGCTGTCGCCTTTAAGGCTGTCGTAGCAGGTCTACATTCTCCATAGCGGCAGCCCGGAAGCCACCAGCTGAACGGGTGTGAGCCGTGGCCCCTTGTTGATGGAGAACAGTCATGACTTGCAGACTTGGCCTGCTGCGTGCGTTGCTGGCGGCAGCATCCCTTATCGCGGCGGTGCCGCTTCCGGCACACGCCTCGGCGTTGTTCAGCCAGATGGTGGTGTTCGGCGATTCCCTGTCGGATAACGGCAACTTCGCTGCGGCCACAGGCGGGATCCTGCCCCCGGCCACGGTCTACCCCGGCGGCCGGTTCAGCAATGGCCAGGTGGCGGTGGAATATCTCGCCGGCCGTCTCGGCCTTGCCTCGTCGCAAGTCCATGACTACGCGACCGGTGGCGCGCTGACTGGTTACGATAACCTTGCCAAGCATGACCCAGCGCTCGCCAGCGATCCGGTTCTGAAGGGCATCATCGATGCGGCTGACCTGCCCGGCATGCGCAGCCAGGTCGATCGCTACACGTCCACATCACCGATCGACCCGCACGCGTTGTACGTGGTCTGGGGGGGCGCCAACGATCTGTCCGCCGCCGCGAGCAACCCGCTTGCGACGCCCGCCACGCTGGGCGCGGCGATTGCCGAGGCGGTCACCAACCTTGGCACCATTACGCAGCAACTGATTCTTGGCGGTGCGCAGCATGTGCTGGTTGCCGGCATGCCCAACCTGGGGCTAACGCCGTCGGCGCGCGCGGCGGGTGCCGATGTGGCTGTGCAATCTTCCGCACTGGCAGGCATCTTCAATACCGCGCTGAATGGCGTGCTGGACTCGATCGACCTTGCCGCGCCGGGGCGTGTCATCCGCTTCGACACCTACGGCTTCCTTGACAAGATCGTCAGCAACGCAGCCGGCGAGGGCCTCGGCGATGTTTCACAGGCCTGCCTGTTCACCGCATGCGCGGCGACCCCGTCAGAGTGGAACAGCTACCTGTTCTGGGACGCGCAGCACCCGACCACGCGCGGGCATGAGCTGATCGCCGATGGGCTTTACGACGCCGTCGTGCCCGAGCCGTCGGCCCTTGCGTTGAGTGTGCTGGGTGTTGCAATGCTGGGCTTCTCGCGCCGCCCGCACCGCGTGCGCAAGTGAGCATGCGGCGCCCCGGCGACGTCAACGCTGGGGTGCCGCCGTTTCAACAAGGCTGCGCCACGCCTGCGTGACGGCGCTCGCATGCAGAATTGAAGTGTGGGTCTCGTCGAAGCCGAGCACGCGCAGCGCTTGAAGTTGCGCCTCGGGGCGCAGCTGGCTCACCAGACTGATCGTGCCGTCGCTTGAATCGCCGTGATAGCCGAAGAAGAGGCCGAAACGGGTGTTCGTGGGCATCGGCGTAGCGAACAGCGCGCGCTGGAAGTCGCTGTCCACCTGCATGTCGATCCACGACGGAATCGCCACTGGCGCGTACTTCACGCCAAGCTCGGCGGCGTCGTGCCCGCGCCACGGCGTGGAGAGTGTGACGAGCAGCGGTACCTGACGAGCGTCGCCGCGCGCGGCAAGCAACTTCAGATAGCTCATGGCGACAAGGCCGCCCATGCTGTGGGCGGTCACCATGACCTCCTGGAACGGGTGCTCGCGCCGAAGGTTGGTCATTACGCCATCGAGCAACTGCACGACGGTTCCAAGCCGCAGCCCGGAAGGGTAGTAGAACACCCAGGGCTGGAAGCGTTCGCGATCCAGCCCGGCGATCAGTGATTCGAACTCGCGCGGATTTCCGCCCGCACCGTGCACGAAGAGAACGGGCGTCTTCTTTGGGTCGAAGGGCTGCAGGAAATAGATACCGCCGCCGATTTCACTCAGGAAGTCGGTTGGTGTCCATAGGCCTTTGCGGCCCCCGTCCGGCGAGAACACTGGATCGTCCAGCGCCACCTCGTCACCGAGTGCGATCGGCAACTCGATCCGTTTGACCTCGGCGAGGCCCGCGAGCGCGGTGCGATCCGCGGCCGATAGCGACGCGGCGTTGTCGAGCGCGAAATCAAGGCGCCCGGTGCTGCGCCCGCCCTGCGCCGTGACGATGCGATCGAGTTGGCCGAAGGGCTCACCGGCATCCAGGCGCCGGTTGCCGTTGCGGTCGGCAAACGCCACCAACCGATAGCGTTGGCCGGCTTGCACCCGAAGCAGGAATCGACCATTCGTGCCCGCCTCGGTGTAGTTGAGCACCGACTCAACGGCGCCCGGCCCTGCGAGCGCGGCGACAATGATCGGCGCGCTTTCTTCGGCGCCGCCACTGACCTCGCCGTAGAGGCCTGCAAGGCTCTCGAGATCCCGCACGTTGCGCTGAAGTTCGTTGAACATGCGTGGCATGCAGGCGGTGCAGCTCAAACAGAGAAAGGCGAGTGCAAGAGGTCGGAGCATCAGTTCGGGCCTTCGGAAGACGCGGCGCGGCGGCTTTGCGATGTTGTGCCGGCATTGAACCAGCGGTCGGCGCTGCCGAGCCGTAGCCGCTAGTCGAACAGATCGGCTTGCGGGCTCGCGCTGCGCGGGGGACGAAACGCTGCACAGTTTAGTGATTCGCGGTCGAGGTTCAAGCCGAGGCGCTCCACGGCAAGCGCGAAGCGCTTACGATAGAACTCGGCGAAAACGCCACTGCCTTTCATGCGTTGTCCGAAACGGCTGTCGTACACTTGGCCGCCGTGCATCTGCCGCAGCACGCTGAGCACATGCTCGGCGCGACCCGGTACATGTTGCTGCAACCATTCCGGAAACAACGCTGCCAATTCGTGGGGCAGACGCAGCAGAACATAGCCGGCACTGGTCGCGCCGGCTTGCTGGCTGGCTTGCAGCACCACCTCCATCTCATGGTCGTTGAGGGCCGGGATGAGTGGCGCGAACAGCACGCCGACCGGCACGCCGGCCTCATGCAGGGTGCGCATTGCTTCAAGGCGGCGGGCAGGGGTGGCCGCGCGCGGCTCCATGCTGCGCGCGAGTTCGCGCTCCAGCGTGGTGATCGAGAACATCACCTGCACGAGGGAGTCGCGCGCCATGTCGGCCAGCAGATCGACGTCGCGCTCGATCAGCGCGCCCTTGGTGACGATGCTCACCGGGTGCCGCGTTTCACACAACACTTCGAGCAGGCGCCGTGTGAGCCCGAGCTTGCGTTCGATCGGCTGCCAGGCGTCGGTGTTGATGCCCAGTGCAATCGGCCGGCAGCGGTAGTGCGGGCGGGCGAGCTCACTGCGAAGGATCTCCGGGGCGTCCGGCTTCCAGAGGATCTTGGTTTCAAAGTCGAGGCCGGCCGAGTAGCCAAGGTAGCTGTGGGTTGGGCGCGCGAAGCAGTAGCTGCAGCCATGCTCGCAGCCGCGGTAGGGGTTGATCGAGAGTTCGAACGGGATGTCGGGTGAGCGCGCCTCGACGATCACACTCTTGGTCGTATCAACGATCAGCTCGGTCTTCGGCAGGTTGGCTTCTTCTTCGGCCGTCCAGCCGTCGTCGAAGCGCGCACGTTGCCACTGCTCGAAGCGGCCATCAGGGCGCGACGCCGCACCGCGCCCGTGTATCGGGCTGCTTCGCGGTGGGTAGGGCGTGTCGTCCGTCATGTTGCGCTGCGGCGTTCGAGAAAATATTGAGCTATAATCGTGCGCTCAATTCGGGATGTGGTTAAAAAAATTGCGCACGCTGTCGCACCCCATCTCCCGGCCGTCTGACCTGGAAACGGAAATTATGAACGCCTCAACCCGCCTGCACATCGACGACGTCCGCATCCGAGAAATCAAGGAACTGGTGCCGCCCTCCCATGTCCTGCGCGAGTTTCCGGCCACGCCGCAGGCGGCCCAGACAGCGTATGACGCACGCAGCGGCATCCATCGCATCCTGCATGGCCAGGACGATCGCCTGCTGGTGGTGATCGGCCCGTGCTCGATCCACGACACCGAAGCCGCCAAGGACTACGCCCGCCGCCTCAAGGCCGAGGCCGATCGCCTGAACGAAGACCTGCTCGTCGTGATGCGGGTGTACTTCGAGAAGCCGCGTACCACGGTGGGCTGGAAGGGCTTGATCAACGACCCGATGCTCGACGGCAGCTTCCGCATCAACGACGGCATCCGTATCGCCCGCGAGCTGCTGTGGGAGATCAACGAGATGGGCCTGCCCTGCGCGACCGAGTTCCTCGACATGATCACGCCGCAGTACATCGCAGATCTGATCTCGTGGGGCGCGATCGGCGCTCGCACCACCGAGTCGCAGGTACACCGCGAGCTGGCCTCCGGCCTGTCGTGCCCGGTGGGCTTTAAGAACGGCACCGATGGCAACGTCAAGATCGCGGTGGATGCGATCAAGGCGGCCGCTGCGCCGCACCACTTCCTGTCGGTGACCAAGGCGGGCCACTCGGCGATCGTGTCGACCGGCGGTAACGAGGATTGCCACGTCATCCTGCGCGGCGGCAAGACCACCAACTATGACGCAGCCAGCGTTGACGCCGCCTGCAAGGAACTGGCCGCCTCCAGCGTTGCGGCGAAGGTGATGGTGGACTTCTCGCACGCCAACAGCAGCAAGAAGTACGAGCGTCAGATCGTCGTGGCGCAGGACGTTGCCGACCAGATGGCTGCAGGCGAAGACCGCATCATCGGCGTGATGGTTGAATCGCATATCAAGGACGGTCGCCAGGATCTGGTGCCGGGCAAGCCGCTGGAATACGGCAAGAGCATCACCGACGCCTGCATTGGCTGGGAAGACAGCCTTGGCGTACTGGAAACGCTGGCCGCTGCCGTGCGCCAGCGCCGTGTTGCGCGCTCAACCGAGTAAGCGGCGAGTCTGCGATAAAAAAGGGCGCACTTTGGTGCGCCCTTTTTCATTTGTGGCGAATGTGGTGTCGGTTTGCGATCGTCGCCACGTCAGTGCGCTCGCGCGTGGCGATCAACTGCCAAAGACCCTGATCAGGTCAGCTCCGCCGGGATCACCGCCCGCAACACGGTCTCGGCCACGCCGTAGCGCTGGCGCACGCGGAACCACCACAGCGCGCCTTTCTTGAACGAGAGTTCGCCGCCCGGCTGGCCGAGCAGCTCCGCCGCCACCTGCCCGAGTGTCGGCTGGTGCCCCACGATCAGTACCGCACCGTGCGCATCGGGCCAGCCGGCGGCGCGTAGCACATCATCCGGGCCGGCATCGGTGCCAACCTCTGCGCTGATGACGTGATCGCGGCCCAACGGTGCGACCGTCTGGCGCGTGCGGGTGGCCGGGCTGACGACGATCTTCAATTCATCCGGAGCGTGGGTCTTTAGCCAGGCGGCCATGCGTTCGGCCTGGCGCTGCCCGCGTTCGGTCAGCTTGCGCTGCGCGTCCGGGGAGCCGTCTTCGGCTTCGGCGTGGCGCCATAGCAGCAGATCCAGCGTGCCTGATTCACTCATTTGGCACTGCCTTTCTTCCATGGGGCCGGGCTGCCGAGCAGGGAGTCGGCATCGGTGAGTGCTCGCGCACGCAATTGGGCGATGCGCGGCGCATGCCAGCCTGCGGTGAAAGCACGCGCCGCAGCAAGTCCGGGGTCGTCGCCGGCGACCTCGCCCAGCAGGCGGTTGCCCATCGCGGCGTCGTTGATCGCGCCGAGGCTTTCCTGCAGTTCGGCGAGTGCGTGGCTGTATTCACTCGCTTTCTGCGGCCACAGCGAGGCAAAGAAATCGAGCCCGTAACGCAGGCGTTTGAGCACGATGCGTAAGCGGTGCAGCTGTGCCACGTCGCCGGCCGCGGCTTCGGCGAGGCTGTCACGCGCATCGCGTCGCACCCGCTTCATGGCGTCGCGCGCAACATGCGCAACCAGCAACTCGGCGTCGGGTTTCAGCACATGGAGCGCTGCGGCGAATTCCAGTTGGGCGCGACCCCGATCAGCCGATGCCTCGACATGGCGTAGCGATACGCGCTCGGCGTCGCGACGCGCTTCGAGTGCAGCCACCAGGCGTTGCATGTCTGCGCCCACCGGGCCTTGCGTGGTGATTGGCGCGAGCAGGGTATCCAGCACGACGTCGGCATCGCGAGCGGCACCCAGGCCGTTGGCGAGCGCCGCGAAGCGGGCACGCCATACCTGCGTGAACGGCTTCGGCAGCGCGCGGCGGAAGAGCCCCAGCAGCGTACGCAGGCGGCGCAGTGCGACGCGCGACTGGTGCACATACTCCGGATCGTCGAGGCGCAGCGCGAGTGCTTCGTTTGCCTGCCACACCGCGAGCAGTTCGTAGGCGAGCAGGCGGAAAGCTTCACGCGCTTCGGTCTTGGTGGTGAGCGCCACCGGTCGCGCACGCCGTGGAGCGGGTTTCAGATTCTGATAGAGCTCATAGCCACGCTGGGCCTTGCTGGCGTCTTCTGGGCGCAAGGGTAGATCGGCGGCAAGCTGACAGGCGAGCGCATACAGATCCTTGCCGTCGCCACTGACGAGTTCAAGCTCAAGCTCACAAATCGGGCTGCTGCGGCCGCCGGCTTCGATCGTGCCTTCGTCGATCATGGCGAGGATCACGATGCCCGGCGCGGGCATCAGCCGCCGCGTCTGGCGTTCGAAGGTCGTCGTGAACACCGGTGCGAGCCGGCTGCGTACGCTTTCGAGCTGCTGCTGCACCTCCGGCGCGTCGACCGCGCTGAAGTCGAAGCGATCGTCGCGGTAGGGTTGCTCCCATTCGGGGCGACTGGCGAGGCCGCCGAGCGACGCCGCGGCGCATTTCACCGTTTGCAGCCAGCGCGCACCGTCCTTGCGAATCCGGACCGCGATCTTGCGTGAGCGCAGTTCGAGGCCCGGCGTATCGAAGTAGGTGTTCAGCAGCACGCCGTCGGCACCTTCCATCGGTGCGGCGGCGATCAGCGGGTGTGCGCGCAGGGCCGGCAGGGCCTCTGGTGGCAGCGCGAGTTTGAGTTCGACTTCCTTACTCATTGTCTTGGGTGATTCCGCGTGCGGGGCCAGGCGTCAGTCAGCCTGCCAGTGGCCGGATTTACCGCCGAGCTTTTCGACGAGCCGGATCGCCTCGATCTGCATGCCGCGGTCGACCGCCTTGCACATGTCGTAGATCGTCAGCAGGGCGACCGAGGCGGCGGTCAGGGCTTCCATCTCGACGCCGGTACGACCGACCGTTTCGGCGGTGACTTCAACTTCAACCGCCGAAGCCGCCGTGTCCGGCTTCAGATCCACCGCAACCCGCGTCAGCGGAATCGGGTGGCAAAGCGGGATCAGCTCGGCCGTGCGCTTGGACGCCTGGATGCCTGCAATGCGGGCGATGCCGAGCACGTCGCCTTTTTTTGCGTCGCCACGCAGGATCAAGGCAAGTGTTTCGGCTTGCATCGTGATCCGGCCGCGCACGCGCGCCACACGGGTGGTTTCACCCTTTGCGCCGATATCGACCATGTGCGCCTCGCCGCGCGCATTGAAGTGGGTGAGCGGGGAGTCTGGCGTATCGGGCATGGTGGGCGGGCGTGTGACGGTGTCGGGCGACCGGAAGAGGAAGATTTGTTACCTTCTGTACCCCGGCACAAGGGCTGCGAAGGCCGCCCGGTATCATACCCTCATGAAAAAGCGACTGCTGGCGGGCCTGCTCGCCTTCCTGTTCTCCGTGCGCGTGTTGGCCGACGGCTTGCCCGATCTGGGTGACTCGGCGCAGGCCGATATCTCGCCGCAGATGGAACGCCAGATCGGCGCTGCGATCGTGCGTGAAATCCGCTTTGGTGATGCGCGCTATGTGGACGATCCGGAGCTGGAGGATTACCTCGAACGCGTTGGCTCGCGGCTGGTTGCGGTGAGCGCCACGCCCAGCCAGCAGTACCGCTACTTCGTGCTGCACGACAAGTCGATCAACGCCGCCGCGACGCTCGGCGGCGTGCTCTATTTCCACACCGGCCTCTTTGTCGCTGCGCAGTCGGAGTCCGAGCTCGCTTCGGTGATGGCGCACGAAATCTCGCACGTGCAGCAGCGCCACATGGCGCGCATGGTTGCGCAGCAGCAGAACATGGGCTACATGATGATCGCCTCGCTGGTGCTGGCGATCCTCGCGTCGCGATCGAGCGGCGATGCGGCGGGTGCGGCGCTCTCGGCAGGGCAGGCGGCAATGGCGAGTGCCCAACTTGCCTACTCACGCGACTACGAGCGCGAGGCCGACCGTATCGGCCTGCAGGTGCTTGATGCAGCGGGCTTCGATACCCGCGGCATGGTGAGCTTTTTCGAGCGCTTGGATCGCGCGACGCGGCTCTTCGATAGCGGTTCCTTCGCCTACTTGCGTTCGCACCCGCTGACCAGCGAACGGATCGGCGATGTCGCAAACCGGGTGCAACAACTGCCTTACCGACAGGTGGTGGATTCGATCGACTTCTCGCTGGTGAAGGCGAAGATCGAAAGCCTTGAGCAGATCCCGCAAGACATACTGGCGCGCTTTTCCGGCGAGCCGCCGCAACGCGTGAATGCCGCCGCGGTGCATTGGTACGCTCGGGGCAGGGCGCATCTGCGCCTGAATCAGGTTGCCGATGCGGAGAAGGATGTAGCTGCCCTGCGCAAGCTGGATCTGAGTAGCGCGATGGTCGATCTGCTCGATGCCGATGTGCATCGCGCCGCCGGTGCCAACATGGAAGCGGTGCGCATCCTTCGCGCGGCGCGGCAACGCTTTCCGCAGAGCAGCGCGTTGGTCTATGGCGAGATCGATGCCTTGATGGCGGCGGGCAAGCCGCGCGACGCTGCTGCGCTGGCGAACGATCAGCTTCGTTTCGATAATGCCGACGAGCGCCTGTATAGCCGACTTGCCAAAGCGAGCGCAGCGCAGGGCAAACGCTTGTCGCAGCACCGTGCCCAAGCGGAGGTCTACTTCCTGCGCGGTTCGCTGTATTCAGCGATCGAGCAGCTCACGCTCGGCTTGCGTGCACGCGATGGCGATTACTACGAGAAGGCGGCTGCCGAAGCGCGGCTCGCAGAGTTGCAGGATCGGCGCCGCGAACTGGAGAAGCAGCAACGCTGAGCGCCCGCGGGGCCGGGCGCGCCGCGCGCTAGAATGAAACTTCAGCCTTTACCTGTATCGGGAGTCTTGGATGGACGTGAATCGCGATCTGGATGTGCGTGGACTTAATTGCCCCCTTCCGATCCTGCGGGCGAAGAAGGCACTTGCCGAAATGAACACCGGGGAAACATTGAGGGTGGTTGCAACCGACCCGGGCTCGGTGCGGGATTTCCAGGCCTTCTGCCGCCAGACCGGACACGAACTCGTATCGCATGCGGAGACCGCGGCGAAGGAGTTCGAGTTCGTCATCCGTTGCAAGTGATTTGATTCCCGCACAGAACCCGTTTGGGCTCGGCGGGTCATAGACAAACGGGCGGCCGCGATGCGGCCGTCATTCATTCACGGCACTTGGTGCCGAACAACCCGGGAGTATGCATGCACGTCAGAAGCGGCTTTTCGCGCGCCCTCGTGCTGGGGCTTTGGCTTGTCATCACACCTGCAATCGCTTGGGCCGAATCGGCGCCCGCGGCGGTCTCTCTGCCGCAGGGCTTACAGCGCATCACAAGCGTCGAAGGCATCACCGAGTATCGCCTGTCAAACGGCCTGCGGGTGTTACTCGCGCCAGACGAAACCAAGCCCAGCACCACGGTGAACATCACCTATCTGGTTGGCTCCCGCCATGAGCACTACGGTGAGACCGGCATGGCGCATCTGCTTGAGCATTTGATGTTCAAGGGCTCGAAGAACTTCCCGGGCAATACGATCGACTCCGAGTTCAAGCGCCGCGGCATGCAGATGAACGGCACGACGTGGTTCGATCGCACCAACTACTACGAGACCTTCACCGCGTCCGACGACAACCTCGACTGGGCGCTGCGCATGGAGGCCGACCGCATGGTCAATTCCTTCATTGCGAAAGCGGATCTCGATTCCGAGATGACGGTCGTGCGCAATGAGATGGAGTCCGGCGAGAACAATCCGGGCCAAGTGCTGTGGGAGAAGATGGCCGCCGCCGCCTATCAGTGGCACAACTATGGCAAATCCACGATCGGAGCTCGCGCTGACGTCGAAGGCGTACGCATCGAGAATCTGCAGGCGTTCTACCGTCGCTACTACCAGCCCGACAACGCGGTGCTGACGGTAACGGGCAAGTTCGACGCGACCGCCACGCTGCAGAAGATTGCCGCCTACTTCGCCCCGATTCCACGACCAGAGCGTGTGCTGACACCAACCTGGACGCGTGAGCCGGTGCAGGATGGCGAGCGCGAAGTCGCCTTGGCGCGGGTGGGGGATATTCAGCTTGTGGGCACGCTTTACCATGTGCCGGCTGGCTCGCACCCCGATACGGCGGCGCTGTCGCTGTTGTCGTATGTGCTCGGCGATGCGCCGAGCGGGCGCTTGCATAAGGCGCTGGTCGAACGTGGCAAGGCTGCAAGCGTCAGTGCCTGGAACTTCGAGTTGGCCGAGCCAGGTTACATGACCTTCTTCGTGCAGCTGACGAAGCAGCAGTCCCGCAGCGAGGCGCGCAAGATCCTGATCGATGTGGTTGAGAACCTCGCGCGCAAGCCGATCACGCAAGCCGAGGTTGATCGCGCTCGTGTGGCGCTGCTTAACGGTTTTGAGAAGACGCTCAATGATCCGGCGCATTTCGGCGTTGGTTTGTCCGAGGCGATCGCGCTCGGCGATTGGCGCTTGTTCTTCCTCGGTCGTGATCGCATTGAGCAGGCGACGCTGGCAGACGTGCAACGGGTCGCCAACCTGTACTTCAAGGCCTCAAATCGCACCTTTGGCGAGTTCATCCCGACGGACAAGCCTGTACGCGTCGAAGTGCCAGAAGCGACTGTATTGCCGGGCGTGCTGGAGGGCTACCAGGGCAAGGCGGCGCAGGCCGCTGGCGAGGCGTTCGATCCTTCACCCGAGAATATCGAGGCCCGCTTACATCGCAGTAGCCTGCCGAACGGCGCAAAGATTGCCCTGTTGCCCAAGCGTACCCGTGGCAACACGGTACATGGGCAGATCGTGCTCCGAATGGGCAACGAAAAGAGCTTGGTGGGGCAGGACACCGTTGCGGGCCTTACCGCGGCGATGTTGACCCGCGGTGCCGGGGGGCTGACGCGTCAGCAGATTGCCGATGCACTCGACGCGATGAAGGCGCAGCTGTCGATCTCGACGCAGGACGGCAATGCGGTCTTGATCAGTTTCGAGACGCGCCGCGACAAGCTTGCTGCCTTCCTCGACCTGCTTGAGCGGGTGTTGCGCAAGCCGGACTTCCCGGCGGCCGAGCTTGAGCAGTTGCGCACCGAGTCGATCGCCGGGTTGGAAAGTGGCCGCAGGGAGCCGCAGTCGGTCGCGATGCGCGCGATCGGCCGTTACGACAACCCCTGGCCGAAGGGTGACGTGCGCTATGTGGGTACGGTGGACGAAGAGATTGCCGACATTAAGGCAGTGACGCCGAAGGCGCTCGCCGCATTTCATCGGCGCTTCTACGGCGCAGGTAACGCGCAGGCAGCGCTGGTTGGTGACTTCGATGAGGCGGCGACCAAGGCCCAGTTGACCCGCTTCTTGGGGGCCTGGAAGTCCAACGAAGCCTACGCGCGAGTGCCGCAGCCGTTCCGCCAGAAGAAGCCGACCGAGATCTCGCTTGAGACGCCGGACAAGGCGAATGCCTTCTTCATCGGCGGTCTGACGATGCCCTTGCGCGATGACTCTGCGGACTATCCGGCCGTGGTGCTGGCGAACCAGATTCTTGGTGGTGGTGCGGGCCTGAAGAGCCGTCTGGCGGATCGCCTGCGTCAGAAGGAGGGCCTCAGTTACGGTGCAGGTTCCGCCTTGCGTGCTAATGCGCGCGAGGAGAATACTGGCCTCGTGCTGTATGCAATCTATGCACCGCAGGGACTGCAACGCCTGCGCAGCGCCTTGGATGAAGAGTTGCAGCGCTTTGTGCGTGACGGCGTTAGCGAGGAAGAGCTGAGTGAGGCAAGGGCAGGGCTGTTGCAGCAGATTTCGCTCGGCCGCACGCAGGATGGTGGCTTGGCCGGTTTGCTTGCAGGCCAGCTCGATCTCGGGCGCACGATGAGTTTTGAGCGCCAACGTGAAGATCGCCTCAACGCGGTGACGCTGGATCAGGTGAACGCGGCGATCCGCAAGTACTTCGATCCGGCGAAACTGGTGCAGGTGTTTGCGGGCGATTTCAAGGCTGCAGCGAAGTAGTGGTACCTGTCGCCGCGCCAGAGACCCTGCGCGCGGCGACTATAGTGAAGGCTATGGCTGTTGTTCGTGTAACGACGTGAATGACAAGGAGACCCTGATGCGCATGACCCATGCAAGCGTTTCGACCTTGATCGCGGCTACCGCTGCGGCGTGTTTGATGATGTCCGGCGCTGCGTTGGCAGCGGGCGACAAGGATGAGAAAAAGGCCGACCCGTGCGCCGCCTTGCCGAGCGTCGTAAAGCTGGATGGCGGCAAGCATTCGCTGACGCGTAAGGGCGATCGATGGACGCTGAAGGCGCCAACGCCCTACGTCGATGAGCTGGTGTACCAGGACGAAGGCCCGGATCGCCGCATCTACCGCTTCAAGCGTTGGACGGGCAACCAGTATTCCTGCTGGGATACCGGGCAGACCGGCAAGTAAAGCACTGCCGCGTCGCGTCGTATTCGTGGGCGGTGATCGAAAGGTCATCGCGTTTGTGTTCCGCTTCTGCAAAAAAAAGAGCGCCGCTGCGTCCCCCCACGCGATGCGGCGCTAGCCCCCGGGTCAGGGACCCGGGAAGTGGCTTCTTGGACCTTCTACACAGTTGGCTTCTGTGACCGGGTGGCTCCCAGGGGTTCAGTGGTCCTTCTTATCAAAGAACTGTTCATCCTCGGTCGAGCCCTTCAGCGCTGCGGTTGAAGCGTCGCGCTCGATCGTGGTGGTCACCGCGTCGAAGTAGCCAGTGCCGACTTCGCGTTGGTGCTTGACCGCGGTGAAGCCGCGCTCGGCAGCGGCGAACTCGTTTTCCTGCAGTTCGACGAAGGCCTTCATCTGTTCGCGGGCATAGCCGTAGGCCAGGTTGAACATCGAGTAGTTCAGGCTGTGGAAACCGGCCAGCGTGATGAACTGGAACTTGTAGCCCATCGCGCCGAGTTCCTTCTGGAACTTCGCGATCGTTGCGTCGTCGAGGTTCTTCTTCCAGTTGAACGACGGCGAGCAGTTGTAGGCCAGCATCTTGCCCGGGAACTTGGCGTGGATCGCTTCGGCGAAGGCCTTGGCGTAGGCCAGATCCGGCTTGCCGGTTTCGCACCAGATCAGGTCGGCGTACGGTGCGTAAGCCAGGCCACGCGAGATCGCCTGCTCCAGACCCGGCTTGGTACGGTAGAAACCTTCGATGGTGCGCTCGCCGGTGCAGAAGGGCTTGTCGGTCTCGTCGACATCGCTGGTGATCAGGTCGGCGGCCTCTGCATCGGTACGCGCGACCAAGACGGTCGGCACACCCATCACGTCGGCTGCGAGGCGGGCCGCAACCAGCTTGGCGACGGCTTCACGCGTCGGCACCAACACCTTGCCACCCATGTGGCCGCACTTCTTCACAGACGCGAGCTGGTCTTCGAAGTGCACACCGGCAGCACCGGCTTCGATCATCGACTTCATCAGTTCGAAGGCGTTCAGCACGCCGCCGAAACCAGCTTCCGCGTCGGCTACGATCGGCGCGAAGAAATCGGTGTAGCCCTCGTCACCAACGTTCTTGCCTTCGGACCACTGGATCTGGTCGGCACGCGTGAAGGTGTTGTTGATGCGCTTGACCACCATCGGCACCGAGTTGGCCGGGTAGAGCGACTGGTCGGGATACATCTCGCCGGCGAGGTTGGCGTCGCCTGCGACTTGCCAGCCGGACAGGTAGATCGCCTTCAGGCCAGCCTTGACCTGCTGCATCGCCTGGTTGCCGGTTAGGGCGCCCAGCGCATTCACGAAAGGCTCGTTATTGATCAGGGTCCACAGCTTTTCAGCGCCGCGGCGGGCGAGCGTGTGCTCCACCTGGACCGAACCGCGCAGGCGCACGACGTCCTCTGCGGTGTAACCGCGCTTGATGCCTTTCCAGCGCGGATTCTCGGCCCATTCCTTCTTGAGCATCTCAACTTGCATGTCGCGGTTCATGGTGTTCCCCCTACAGAACTTACGTCGTCCAATTTCAGCGCCCGCCTCGAACGAGGGTTTGCTGTTCCCGTTGATGAGCAGTATAGGCAGCTTAATGGTCAGTAGCAATATGTCTTATATAAGATATAAGAAAATATGTTACGCCATAAAAACAGTGACTTACGATTCTTGTGCCGCATTGCGGAATCGTCTGGCGTAAAATGAAACGGACGTTTGATTTGTTGGGCGCGCGCGCGCGGGCGCGACACAAAAGAAGAAGGGCGCCGTACGCGCCCTTGCGGATGAAAGCTGGGTGGGTTCAGTCGAGCGCTGAGTCGCTGATCAACACCCCGTCCTCGTCGGCGTAGATCCATTCGCCAGGAAGAATGCGCACGCCACCGAAGCTCACAGCGACATCGATCTCGCCCACGTTGCGTTTGACGCTCTTTTGAGGATGTGTCGCCAGCGCCATCACGCCGAGATCGAGCGCACCGATGGCCAGCGAATCGCGGATGCAGCCGTGCACGATCACACCGGCCCAGGTGTTGCGTACCGCCATTTCGGCGAGCTGATCGCCGAGCAGGGCGCAGCGGAGCGAGCCTGCGCCTTCAACCACCAGTACGCGGCCGTAACCGGGTTGCTCCAGCATCTTGCGCACGAAGCTATTGTCTTCGAACAGCTTGAGGGTCGTTGCGGGGCCTGCGAAGCGCTTGCGGCCGCCGTAGTGGCGCAGCATCGGCGCCAGCACGCGCAACCGCCCAGCGCTGATCGCCTCTTCATTTGCATCGCACAGATCCGTGGTCTGAAAACTCATCTGAACCTCCCCAGCTTGCTCGATGAAATTGCGATCAGCATAACCCCGGGTGTGCCGAAAAGAAAAAGGCCGCCTGCTGGCGGCCTCGAAAAGCGAGGACCTTGGGCGCTACACGTGCGCGGATTCCTTTTCCTCTTCGAATGCAAGGGCGACCTTGCCATCGCTGACGTCGATCGTGACGTGTCCGCCGTCGACCAGACGGCCAAACAGCAACTCGTCGGCCAGCGCCGCGCGGATCGTGTCCTGAATCAGTCGGGCCATCGGTCGAGCGCCCATCAAGGGGTCGAAGCCCTTGTTCGCCAGCCACTCCCGCAGCGCATCGGTGAAGCTCGCTTCGACTTTCTTCTCGGCAAGCTGCCCCTCGAGCTGCATGAGGAACTTGTCGACCACCTGCAGGATGATGTCGCGATCGAGCGGTTTGAAGGAAATGATTGCGTCCAGACGATTGCGGAACTCCGGCGTGAATAGCCGCTTGATCTCGACCATTTCGTCGCCAAGCTCGCGCGTCTGCGTGAAGCCCATCGTGGCCTTCTGGATCGTTTCCTGGCCCGCGTTGGTGGTCATGATGATGATCACGTTGCGGAAATCTGCCTGGCGCCCGTTGTTGTCCGTCAGCGTGCCGTGGTCGAGCACCTGCAGCAGGATGTTGTAGATGTCCGGGTGCGCTTTCTCGATTTCGTCGAGCAGCAGCACGCAATGCGGCTTCTTGGTGATTGCCTCGGTCAGCAGACCGCCCTGATCAAAACCGACGTATCCCGGCGGCGCGCCGATCAGGCGGCTGACGGCATGGCGCTCCATGTACTCCGACATGTCGAAGCGAACCAGTTCGATCCCCAGCGTGTAGGCCAGCTGGCGCGCAACCTCAGTCTTGCCGACGCCGGTCGGGCCGCTGAACAGGAAGCCGCCAATCGGCTTCTGCGGATTGCCCAAGCCTGAGCGCGACATCTTGATCGCCTTGGCGAGCGCGTCGATTGCTGCACTCTGGCCGAAGACCACGTTCTTGAGATCGCGATCCAGGTTGCGCAGCGCGGTCTGGTCGTCTGACGACACGCTGCGCGGCGGGATGCGGGCGATCTTGGCGACGATCTCCTCGATTTCGCCCTTGCCGATGGTTTTCTTCTGGCGCGACTTCGGCAGGATACGCTGTGCCGCACCGGCCTCATCGATCACGTCAATCGCCTTGTCCGGCAGATGGCGATCGTTGATGTAGCGCGCTGACAACTCGGCCGCACAGGTCAGGGCGGCGTGCGAATACTTCACGCCGTGGTGCTGTTCGAAGCGCGACTTGAGGCCCTTGAGGATCTCGATCGTTTCCGGCACCGAAGGCTCATGCACATCCACCTTCTGGAAGCGGCGTGACAGCGCGTGATCTTTCTCGAAGATCTGGCGGAACTCGTTGTAGGTGGTTGCGCCGATGCATTTGAGCTGGCCGCTGGAAAGCGCCGGCTTGAGCAGGTTGGAGGCGTCCAGTGTGCCGCCCGACGCCGCACCGGCACCGATCAGCGTATGGATCTCGTCGATAAACAGGATCGCGTTGTCGGTCTCGACCAGCGCTTTCAGCACCGCTTTCAGCCTTTGCTCGAAGTCACCGCGGTATTTGGTGCCGGCCAGCAGTGAGCCCATGTCCAGCGCGAACACCTGTGCGTTCTCCAGGATCTCGGGCACGCGGCCTTCGATGATGCGGCGTGCGAGGCCCTCGGCAATCGCCGTCTTGCCGACGCCCGCTTCGCCCACCAACAGGGGATTGTTCTTGCGTCGACGGCACAGCGTCTGGATCACGCGCTCAATTTCCTTGTCGCGACCGATCAGCGGGTCAATCTTGCCCACCAGCGCGGCCTGGTTCAGGTTCTGCGTGAAGTTTTCCAGCGCACCGTTGGTGGTGGCGGTTTCCTGCTCGCCTTCACCCTGTTCGGACTCGGATTTGTCCGACTGCGGTTTTTGCGAGGGCTGCGGCGTCTTCGTGATGCCGTGCGAGATGAAATTCACCACATCCAGCCGCGTAATGCCTTGGCGGTTCAGGAAGTACACCGCGTGCGATTCCTTCTCGCCGAAGATCGCCACCAGCACGTTGGCGCCGGTCACTTCCTTCTTGCCCGAAGACTGCACATGCAGGATCGCGCGCTGGATCACGCGCTGGAAGCCCAGCGTCGGCTGCGTGTCGATGTCTTCCTCGCCCCCTACGGTCGGCGTGTGCTCAACGATGAACTGCGTCAGCTCGCGCCGCAGCTCATCGGTGTTTGCAGCGCAGGCGCGCAGCACTTCGGCCGCCGACGGGTTGTCCAGCAGCGCCAGCAAAAGATGCTCGACTGTGATGAACTCGTGACG
The DNA here is from genome assembly GCF_041909475.1 of Niveibacterium sp. NCBI lineage: Bacteria > Pseudomonadati > Pseudomonadota > Betaproteobacteria > Rhodocyclales > Rhodocyclaceae > Niveibacterium > Niveibacterium sp. The sequence goes on from NZ_JAYRDJ010000002.1 coordinate 209,721, forward strand.
CTTCTGGCGTGCTTCCACAAACGCCATGTGCAGGCTGACTTCTAGTTCCTGGGCGATCATCTCAGTTCTCCTCCATCACGCAGGCCAGCGGATGCTGGTGCTGCCGCGCGAACGCACTCACCTGTTCAACCTTGGTCGCGGCGATGTCCTTGGGAAACACCCCGCACACGCCACGACCCTCCCTGTGCACTTGGAGCATGACTCGTGTTGCTTGTTCGCGATCCAGCGAAAAAAACTTCTGCAGGACAATCACCACGAAATCCATCGGGGTGAAATCATCATTGAGAAGGAGCACCTTGAAGAGCCGGGGCGGCCGGGTTTTCGTGTGCTCAACGTCAAGAACGAACTCGGACTGCTTTTTTGTTGCCATGCGGCTCATTCTAAACACTCCGACTGATACTTCAACAACGCGTAATGTCGGGGCTTTCGGCTGTTTTTCCACACTTTCGTTGCAGCGCTGGCGGGGCCGCCCACCAAGCGATAAATTAATGATCTGTTACGAGTGAGAACTTGATTTTCCTGGCTAACTATTTGTCATTGCTGCGATCGCATTCAAAAAATACTTGACGGCGACTTCCTGCAAGGCGTAAAAGCCGCGAGAACACGCGCTGTCGAGGCCTAGGCGCGCCGCGAATCCCGGCTGGCAATGGATCGCGGCGACGACCCGCCGTAGAGCGGCCTCGCATATCGCGTGTCGGACCGCCCGGAAACGGGAGCATCGACAGCAACACACCGAAGGACTAGAGGAAGCAATATGGCAACTGGCACCGTCAAGTGGTTCAATGACGCCAAGGGTTTCGGATTCATCACGCCGGACGACGGCAGCGAAGACCTGTTCGCGCATTTCTCCGCCATCAACATGAACGGCTTCAAGTCGCTCAAGGAAGGCGAGAAAGTTTCGTTTGATTCCGTGCAAGGCCCAAAAGGCAAGCAGGCATCGAACATCCAGCGCGCCTGACCCGCGTCCGCCGCATTCCGGCGTGACAGCGAAGCCCGCCCGCCCCGGCGGGCTTCGTTCTTTTCGGAACCGCAATGTCCCGCGTCATCCTCCTCAACAAACCCTTCGGCGTCATGAGCCAGTTCACCGGCGAAGCACAGCAGCGGACGCTGGCAGAGTGCGGGCTGCCAGCGGGCGTCTACGCAGCCGGCCGCCTCGATGCCGACAGCGAGGGGCTGTTGCTGCTGACCGACGACGGTGTGCTGCAGCATCAGCTGGCCGACCCGCGGCACAAGCAGGCGAAGACGTATCTCGTTCAGGTTGAACGCGAGCCTGACGACGCTGCGCTGGCGGCCTTGCGCGGGCGCCTCGATCTGGGGGATTTCGTCACGATGCCGTGTGAGGCGCGACGGATCGACGAACCGGACTGGCTTTGGCCCCGCGATCCACCGGTGCGTTTCCGTAAATCGGTGCCGACGGCGTGGATTGAAGTACGTCTGCGTGAAGGCAAGAACCGGCAGGTGCGCCGTATGACGGCCAAGGTTGGCTTCCCCACGCTGCGCTTGATTCGCGTGGCAATCGGGCCGTGGCAACTGGGTGCACTGCAGCCCGGTGAATGGCGCGATGCGTCCGTCGACGCCGCTGCGCCGCCGCGCGCGTCCAAGCGGCAACGTTAATCGGTTGGCGCTGATAACATCGCGCCCGATCTTACCCAGCTCAATCGAATGAAAGGTTTCGTGTGCTGAAGAAGCTGCTGATTGCCGCGTGCTATGCGGCGCTGCCCGCCACTGCGCTGGCTGACGTGCTGCCTCATGCCGAGCTCAACATCGGCATGCACCGTATCGACGCGGAAGTGGCTGCGACGGACGAGTCGCGCATGGTCGGCCTGATGCACCGCAAGACGATGCCGGACGCGCGCGGCATGCTGTTCATCTTCGATGGGGTCGGCAGCCACTGCATGTGGATGAAGGACACCCTGCTGCCTTTGTCGGTTGCCTTCATCGACGAAGGCGGGCGCATCACCAACGTCGAGGACATGGCGCCCGAAACCGAGGACAGCCATTGCGCCGCAAACCCGGCGCGCTACGCACTGGAGATGAACCGCGGCTGGTTCAAGACGCGCGGCATCAAGCCCGGCGCGCGCATCAGCGGTTTGCCGCGCCCGCGCTGACCATGGTCGGCCGTCAGTTCTGAACGCGGAAGCGATACTCGCCCGGCGCGGCGCCCGGTTGAACCCAGTTTCCAGCCACCGACGGTAGCCTTTGCAGGAAGGCCGGATCGCCGCGTACGGTGCCCTCGAAGTGGCCGTGACCGCCTTCCAGCTGCCCTTGCGCATTGATCTGGGTCTCGCCGCGCAGCGTTAGCCAAGCCAGCGTCAAACGCTCGTTTTCGCCGCGCAGATCGATCTGGTAGTCGCCGAGCGGGCGGCCACGCAGCACATCAACGGCTGCACCAGACCAGCGCAGGCCCGCGCGACCGTCGCAGCGCCGCTTCCAGCTGCAATGCCATTGCGTGGTCTCGAACTGCAGATCGCCACGCCAGCCAAGGCGGCCAAAGGCGTGCGGGATGCGCTCCATCGCGAAGCGCGCAGGCGCCGCCAGGGACACCCCGTCGGCACGCCAGCCGCGCACGCCCGCGGCCACTTCGCCCGCCAGTTTGTCGTCTGCCGTGAGCTGCCAGGCTGCTTCGCCACGCAGCAGCGAGCCGGGTAGCCAGCGCCACTGCAGCGTCACCCAGGGCTGCGCACGCAGGCTGACCGGGTCTACGGCGGTCAGCGTGCCGCGGCCGTTCCAGAGCGTGCCCTCGATCAGCGCGAGGCGGATCTCGCCGGAGGTGGCACGGCTCACCGCCTGGTCGATCAGCCACGCCGGCGCCCGGATCAGCAGCGATACCGCAAACAGTACGATGAACAGCGCGATGCGACGGATCACTGGGCGCCCGACGCTTGCAGATCGGCCTCGATGGCCACGCCATTCGGGCCGCGGCTGGTACTCAGCCGCACGACGCCAAGCCCGCTGTCGCGCTGCGCTTCGGCCAGCCATTCCACGATCAGGTCGAAACTGCCGCCGCCCTTTGCATGCAGGCCGCTGCCATCCACCCTGACATCCATCGTCAGGCCGCGCGCACGCGCGCTCGCCTGCAGCGGATCGGCGAGGCTCGCTGGCGGCACCGCCGGGCGTGCCGGCATGCGCTGCAGGCGTTGCACTTCGGCGGCATCGTCACGCATTGCATTGAGGCGGGCCTTTGCCTGCGGCAGCGCGCGCGCGAGGCGCTTGCGCTCGCTCTGGGTCCAGTCGGACAGCGACCACAGCGCTGCGATGCCGATTACTGCCGCCATGGCGGCGACCAGGGTGCGTTCGCGGGGGGCCAGACCGGTCCACCAGGCTCTGGCTTCCTGCAGTTTTGCTTGCACCGCGCTCATTGCGAGACCTCCTTACGGATCGCGAGCTGATTATTGCCTTGCTGCACGACCATCAAACCGCGCGCCGTCAGTCGCTGCTGAACCGTGGCGATATTGCCGCTCAGGCGCGGCGAGAGTGTCAGGTCGAGGCGCCCATTCTCATACTTGAGACCGTCGAGCCCGTCCCGCGCTTCGCCGGCAAGTGCGTCGCCAACCAGGGCGAGCAGCGCGAGCGCATCGTCGTCGCCGAGCTGGCCGTGCGCGCGTTTGAGCTGGTTGAGCTGGCTGCGCATCTGCGCTGCCGGGTCGACGATCGGTTGGTTCGGAAAAGCCGTCTTGAACACGGTTTGCATGCGTTCGCGTGCGTCCCTCAGTTCGGCGCGCTGCACCAGCACCTGCCCGGTCGATAGCAGCAGTTCCAGCGCGATGGCGGCGCCGGCGGCCCATAGCACGGGCTTGGCGCGACGCAGCCAGGCCGATCGCTCTTTGTCGGGCATGAACTCGCCGTGCAGCAGGTTGGTGCCGTTGCTGAGCGAGGACCACTGATAAGCCGCGCCTTCCTCCACCGGGATACCCAGCGCGCTTTGCCAAGCAGCGCAGTCCACCGCGGTGCTGTCCGGCGCGCGGTGAAGCAGGCAGCGGCTTGGCAGGCGATTGGTCTCGCGGGCGTGCGCCGCGGCGGCGATCAGCAGGCTGGGCGCAGCGGAACCATCCAGATCGAGCGCGAAGGGGGCAGGGCCGATCCCGCTCGCAACGGCTTGTGCAGGGCCGCAGTGCAGCACCCATTCACCCTCCGCGGTGGGGCCGACCGCCTGAATCTCGGCGACCGCCCGGCTTGGCGCGCGGCCGAGGGCGTCGAGCTGGGCGACGATTTGACGCAGGCGCTCGCGCGCGCACACCAGCACGCGCGCGAGGTCGCCGTCGCGATCGGTAATCGTGTAGTGCTGGCTGTCAGGCTCCTGCACCAGTTGGTCTTCCAGCGCGAAACGTACCAGCTTGTCCTGCTCGCGCTTGGGTGCGCGGGGCAGGCGTGCGGATAGCCATACGGCCTGCGTGCCGGCCAGCACGAATTCAGTCCGCTCGGCGGCGGGCCAGTGCCGCGGTTCCGAGCGCCCGGCGGCGCTGGTGCGGCCATCAGGGCCGATGAGTTCCCAGTCGCAGAGCGGGTCTTGCGGCCAGGTTTCGGTGATGTAGAGGCGAAGCTGCGTCATAGAATCTTCTGCCAGATGATTTCAGGCCAGTTCCTTCGTACCGAGTTGGCGACGACGCCACGGGCCAGAAGAACCTGCATGCGGGTGGTGGCGGTGCCGAAATGGGCGCGGCCGGATGCGAGAAAGTAGAAGCTTTTGAGGCTGAAGCGGGATTCGTCGATCGTCAGCCCGCTGCGCTGTTCGAAGTCGCCCTTGTCCTTGAACCACGCAGTGTTGCGACTGCTGACGAGATTGCGCGCTCGATCCAGCGAGTAGTTTTCAAGCGTTGCCGCAAGCACCTCGGCGGATGCGGTGTTCACGTTGATGAGGCTGCGCGCAGGGCTTGCCGGGAGGGCGGTGACAAGTGGACGCAGGCGCTCGATCGTGGCGGCGTCGAAGCCCGGCACGTTGCTCAGTTCATCGGCGCTGACGAAAGGCGCGTTGAGCGGTTTGACGGTCGTGCTGCTGTCATTGGCCTGCGGGTAGAAACTCGGGTCTTCCTGCGCCGCGTCGATCCATCCGCCGACAATGGTCGCCATGCTCGTTGCCTGCGCCGAGGCAACGCCGACCACCTCAAGCAGGCGGGCGAATTGTTTGACGGCATCCTTGTCGACGACGCCGTTCGGGGCCAGGTTGTTGAGGTTGAAGCGACCCGACAGGTCCTCGATTTCGCCGCTGACTTCACCTTCATCGACCGGCGTGGGCGGAACCTTCACAGCCCAAGTCTCACCCAGATGGTCAATGTCACCGCTACGGCGCGAGTCGTCGGCCAGCACATTGCGCGCCCAATCGATTGCGCCGCGCGCGAGCCAGCGCGCCTGTGCAAGGTCGTGGCGGCCCGAGAGGCTTTCCACCGCAAAGCCAAAGGCGGCAACGACCGAGGCCGCGAGCGCGGCGACCAGCGCCACCGTCAGCATCGCCATGATCACGGCGACGCCGCGCTGGCGCTCAGTGGACGGCGAAGAGTCGCGTGACCTTGCCGACATCGTCGAGCTCCAGTTCCATTCGAATTGCGGCGGGTAGCAGGCCGTTCAGGTTTGCGCCCGGCGGCCAGGTGTCGCTCTCCTTGCCGTCCGACGTGACGAAACGCCAGTTCAAGGATTTCACCCGATCCAGCATGGCATCGTTGCGTGCGTTCGTGGTGTCAGCGTTGACGTTGGTGGCGCCGGCGTCGGCGTTCTTGTCCTTGTTCTGTGTGGTACTTGCTTCGCGCTGGCGCGTCAGGAACAGGGTGCCGTCCTCCACACGCCAGGTGCGGGTTTCAACGCCGCCATTGCTGCCGTCGTGCCGTACCAGCATCAACTGCGTTTGTGTGCCGCCACGCATCAGCGTCAGGGCATCCTGAACCTGAACCGTGCCGCCAGTCGGGCGGGGGGCGAGTTGAGTCAGATCGTTGTCGATCAACTGCATCACGCGAGCGATCTGCCGCCAGCGGGCGTACTCGGCTTCCATGCGATCGCGCGTCGCGATCATGCTGCTGACCGCGCGATATGAGAGCACCCCGAGTACCGCGAAGATCGCGATCGCGACCATCACTTCGATCAGCGTGAGCCCGAGTGTGGTGCGGCGTAGCGGCTTCATTCGAGCGGCTTGACCATGAAGCCGGCGAGGCGGGAGAGGGCGTGATCGCCCTCACCGGCGAGCGTTACGCGTACATCAACGCGGCGGAACAGCGCGTTGGGCGTTGCCGAGACTTCCTCGTACCAGCGGTATTCCCGCCCGGCTTGCGTGACGCTGCCCTCGTAGCGGCCGACTTCAAGAAAGTGGCCCAGCGCGCGGTGTTCGGCGAGTCGGTCCTGGGCGATCCAGTCGGCAATCAGGCGCTCGCGCAGTTCGCCCGCGCTGCCGGTGGCGAGGCTCACGGCACGGAAACCGGCCGCGAGCACGACGGCCAGGATCGCCAGCGCGACCAGCACTTCGAGCAGCGTGAATCCGCGGGTGCGCTTCATTGGCCCGCCTCGGTCGCTGCGATGCGTTCGAGCACCACTTCACCGCCGGGGCGAGAGCGATAGAGGCGCTCGCCCTCCGGCGTGCGCAGGCGGACCTCGAAATCCGGCATTTCGGCGCCGAATACCAGCGGCGGCTCAACATTTGTCGGCCGGCCGCGCAGCTTTACGCCCTTCCAAACGAAGCCCTCAGGCAGTGGGCGCTCGGCGAGGGAGTCGCCCTCTGCGATCGGGCGCCAATGGCCTTCCGTGTCCAGCGTGCTGAAGCGATAGCGGCCGGGGAGGAACTCGGCGGCGATCGGCGTGCCGTGCACCGCGGCACGTTCGCCCGCAGCCTCCAGCACCAGGCGCAGCCTATCCACCTCGCGGTCGTCGTCGCGCCGCGACATGCCTTCGAGGCTGAAGGTCACCGCCGAGGCGGTGATCGCGAGCACGACGAGCACCACCATCACCTCAATCAGGGTGAAGCCTTGCGCAGCGGATCGTGGTGCGCGTTGCGCCATTGCGCGTTCAGAGTGCCCAGTTGCCGATGTCAGCGTCGTTGCCTTCGCCGCCGGCCTGGCCGTCGGCGCCGAAGCTGAAGACATCGAATTCACCGTGTACGCCGGGCGACAGGTACTGGTAGGGGCTGTTCCACGGGTCCTTCGGCAGCTTTTCGAGGTAGCCGCCGGCCTTCCAGTTGTCGGGCACCGGCGATACCGTGGGCTTCTGCACCAGTGCCTGCAGCCCCTGCTCGGTGGTGGGGTACTTGCGGTTGTCGAGCTTGTAGAGCTTAAGCGCCTGACTGATCGCGGCGATATCCTGGCGGGCGGCAACCGCGCGCGCTTCGTCCGGGCGGCCCATCACCTTCGGCACGACCAGCGCGGCGAGCACGCCGAGGATGACGATCACGACCATCACTTCGATCAGCGTAAAGCCGGCAGTGCGGCGGTTGTAGCGTGTGTTCGACATGGTTCAGTCCTGAGGGTTTGATCCGTGTGGTCAGCCGCGGTGTGCGGCGTGTTGTCCGACTATTTGAGCAAGGTGTTGATTTCGATGATCGGCTGCATCACGGCCAGCACGATGATCAGCACCATGCCGCCCATCATCAACAGCAGCAGCGGTTCGAGCAGGCTTGTCAGCACCGCGGTGCGGGTCTCCAGCTCGCCTTGCTGCAGGCGGGCGGCGCGGTCGAGCATGGCATCCAGCTGGCCGGTTGCTTCGCCGCTCGAGATCATGTGCGTCAGCAGCGGCGGGAAGCGCCGCGTGGCGCCGAGCGCGCGCGACAGGCTCATGCCCTCACGCACGCGATCCGACGCTTGGCCAATTGCATCGCGCAGCGGCAGCCGAACCACAACCTGCCGGCCTGCATCGAGCGCGGCAAGCAAGGGCACGCCGCTACCGACGAGAATCGCCAGCGTGCTGGCAAAGCGTGTGGTGTCGAGGGCGCGCAAATGGCGGCCGATCAGCGGCAGGCCCAGCAGCCAAGTGTCCCATTTGCGTCGCACGGCGTCTTCGCGAAGCGACTGACGCAGGCCGAAGATGCCGCCGGCGATCGCCAGCGCCAACAGCCAGCCCCAGTTGCGCAGGAAGTCCGACACCACGATCAGTGCGCGGGTGAGCCAGGGTAGGGTCTGTTTGCTGCTCTGGAACACGCCGACGACCTGCGGCACCACATAAGTCAGCAAACCGATCACGACCATCAGCGCCACCGCGGCGACGATGGCCGGGTAGATCAGCGCCTGCAGCGTCTTGCGCCGCAGCTCGTCCCGCCGTTCCAGGTAGTCGGCGAGCTGATTCATCACGGTCGCCAACTCGCCGGACTTCTCGCCGGCCGCAACCGAAGCGCGGTAGATGGTCGGGAACGATGTCGCGTGCCGATCCAGCGCCGCGCGCAAGGAATAGCCAGCAAGAATCTCGCTGCGCACACCGGCGAGCACCTGCCGCGTGGTGTCGCGTTCCGCTTGGTCGCCAAGCGCTGACAAGGCTTGCTCTACCGTGAGGCCGGAGGTCAGCAGCGCAGCCCACTGGCGCGTGAGCAGTACGAGTTCGGATTCGCGCAGCTTGCGTGTCGAACCGAGGCCTGACTTCTTGCTGCCGCTGGCCGCGACTTCAAGCGGGAACAGCCCACGCTCGCGCAGCTGCGTACGCGCCGAGCGCGCACTGTCGGCCTCGACGATGCCGCTCAGGTTGCGGCCGTCGGCGTCTACCGCACGGTACTGGAATGCCGCCATGGTGCCGCCCTCAGTCGCGTGTCACGCGCAGCAACTCTTCCGCCGAGGTCGTACCCTCTGCCAGCAGGCGCATGCCGTCTTCGCGCAGCGTACGCAGGCCACTATGGCGAGCGACGTCGCGCAAATCGTTCTCGGATGCGCGGTCGTGCACCAGCCGCTGCACTGCGTCATCGACCGTCAGCATTTCATATACGCCGGTTCGCCCGCTGTAGCCGGTGTGCCCGCAGGCGCTGCAGCCCACAGCGTGCCACAGCGTGGCGGGGCAGCCTTCGCCAACCGCTTGGCGATCCGCGTCATCCGCCGGCCGCGCCTCGCGACATTGCGGGCAAAGCCGCCGCACCAGGCGTTGGGCCAGTACGCCGCGCAGCGTGCTGGCGAGCAGGAAGGGTTCCACGCCCATGTCGATCAGGCGGGTGACGGCGGATGGCGCGTCGTTGGTATGCAGCGTGGCGAGCACCATGTGGCCGGTCAGCGAGGCTTGCACCGCGATCTGAGCGGTCTCCAGATCGCGGATTTCGCCGATCATGATGACGTCCGGGTCCTGACGCAGGATCGAGCGCAGCGCACGTCCAAAGGTCAGGTCAATCCTTGCGTTGACCTGGATCTGGCCAACGCCGGCGAGGTCGTACTCCACCGGGTCTTCGACCGTGACGATGTTCAGGGTGCGGCCATCCAGCGTGCGCAGGGCGGCGTACAGCGTTGTCGTCTTGCCGGAGCCGGTCGGCCCGGTGACGAGCAGGATGCCGTGCGGCTGCGACAGGATGCCGTCGAAGGTCTTGCGTGTGGAATCGGCCATGCCCAAGGCGTTGAGGCCGAACTGGGTTGCGTCCTTATCCAGCAGACGCAGCACGATGCGCTCGCCATGCGAGGTGGGGAGCGTGGATACGCGCACGTCGATCTGGCGGCCGGCGAGGCGCACGCCGATGCGGCCGTCCTGTGGCAAGCGCTTCTCGGCGATGTCGAGGTTGGCCATGATCTTGATGCGCGACGACATCGCGGCATGCAAGGCACGGTGCGGTCGTGCGATCTCGACCAGCACGCCATCGCGCCTCAGGCGCACCACGGAATACGTTTCGTAGGGCTCGATGTGGATGTCGGACGCACGCTCGCGCACCGCTTGCGTGAGCAGCGCGTTGATCATGCGGATGATCGGCGCGTCGTCTTCGGCTTCCAGCAGGTCTTCCACCGGCGGAAGCTCCTGCATCAGTTGCGATACGTCGATGTCCTGCCCGACATCGGCGGCCACCTCGGCGGCGTTGCTCTCGCCCTGGCTATAGACTTCAGACAGGCGGGATTCGAAGGCACCGCGACTGACCGGCGTGATCCGCAAGGGTCGGGCGGTCAGGCGCCGGACTTCTGCAAGGGCGACGGGGTTGGCGTCCTCGCGCGCGATGACTTCGGCACTGTTGTCCTGTACTTCGCCAAGTAGTACGCCGTTCGCCCGCGCAAAGGCGTAGGGCAGGCGGGGAAGCGGCGCGTTCATTTTGCCGTGCTTGCGGGGGCGGTGGCCGTGTCGCTCGCACCTTCCGCTGCCGGCGTGGTGGTCTGCGCGCGAGCGGGTAGCTGCGGTGGCGTGCCATCGTCAGGCATCAAGTAGTTGCGCGTGGTCCCCGGCTGGCGTTGCAGGCCAAGGATCTCGTCGTAGCGCTCGTGCGTGAAGCTGCGGGCGTCCGCTTCGCTGCGAACGATCTTCGGGCGCAGGAACACGACCAGGTTGGTCTTCTTGCGCGAGCGGGTGTCGTAGCGGAACAGACTGCCGATCAGCGGAATGTTGCCAAGGTAAGGCACCTTGTCGGCGCCGTCCTGCGATTCATCCTGGATCAAACCACCTAGCGCGATGATCGAGCCGTCGTCGACGATCACGTTGGTGTCGATCGAACGTTTCTTCGTTGTCGGGCCCGCGGCGGTTGTGGCTTTGACGGTGGAATTCTCTTCCGAGATCAGCATGCGGATCGCGCCGCCTTCCGAGATCTGCGGCTTGATCTTCAGCGTCAGGCCAACGTCCTTGCGCTCGATCGTCTGGAATGGATTGTTCGGCGTAGTGCCGCCGCCGGTGTTGCTGTACTGGCCGGTGAGGAACGGAAGGTTTTCGGCTACGACGATCTTTGCTTCCTCGTTGTCGAGGGTCAGAAGGGTCGGCGTGGAGAGAATGTTCGCCTTGCTCTGCGATTCGAGGAAGCGCGCTAGCACCTGCAGATTGAGGATGTCGCCGATGCCGGGAATATTGACGGTCCCCGAGCCAACCAGCACATTCAGACCTGCGCCAAGCAGGTTTTCGGTGCCGGTTGCGGCCCCGAGCAGCGAAGGCGTCGCGCCTGCGAAGTTCGTGCCGCCGCCGACGAAGCTCCCGTTGCTGCCCGGTTTCTCGCCCGCAAACCACTGCACACCAAACTCGGCCGCGTTCTCCGAGCTCATTTCGGCGATCAACGCTTCCACATAAACCTGCGCGCGGCGACGGTCCAGTTGGTCGATCACCTTGCGCAGGTTGTTGTAGATCGGCTCGGGTGCCGTGATGATCAGCGCGTTGTTGGTGGTGTCGGCCTGGATCATGCCGCCACCGCTCGGCGTGCCGGTTGCGCTGGCGCTCGATCCGGAAAACGAGCTGCTATTACTCTGGCTGCCTGCGGTGTTGGTTGACGGGCTGCTCGATGCGGCGCTCGCACTGGACGTGTCGCCCGTCATGATGGCGCGCAAGGTTTGCGCAACCTTGGCGGCTTCCGCATTCTTCAGATACACGACGCGGATGTTGCCGGCGGCACCGGGCTGATCAAGTGTCGTTACGAGTTGGCGAACCGTTGCGAGCTTGGACGGGTTGTCGCTGCGTACCAGCAGGCTGTTGGTACGGTTGTCTGCCTGAACGCTGATCTTCTGACTCTGGTCGCCGCCCCCGGCGCCCTGGTCGGCAAGCAGGCGGTTGATGGTCTGCGCAAGGTCCAGCGCCGATGCGTTCTGAACTGGAATGACGCGGATATCACCTTGTGCTACGTCGATTGACGCGAGCACTTGCCCGATACGCGCGATGTTTTCGGCGTAGTCGGTGACGATGAGTGTGTTGTTACCGGGGTAGGCGGTGACCGTGTTGTTGGGCGACACCAGCGGCCGGATCACCGGCACCAGTTGCGCCGCCGATTCGTGGCGCACCTGGAACACCTGCGTCACGATGCGATCCCCTGTAGCGCTGGTCTTGCGCCCGCTTGGCACGGCATGCAGTTTGGCGTCCACCTCTGGCAGGATTTTCACGACGCCGTTCGACTCGACCGCGGTGTAGCCCTGCATCCGCAATGCCGACAGCAGGATCTGATAGGTCAGCTCCTTCGGTACCGGGGTCTGCGTCGTGATGTTCAGCGTACCGCGTACGCGCGGATCAACCAGGAAGTTCTTGCCGGTGATCTTGCTCACGGCGCGGATCACCGCGTCGATCTCCGCATTCACGAAGTTCAGCGCAACGGTCTCACCCTCTGCGGCTGCAGCGGGCGCGACGTGAGCGGCAAGAGTGGCTGCAATCATCAGTCCGGCGATGCTTCGCCGGGCAAAGTTCGACTGGATCATGGGTTCGGTTGATTCTCGGGGCTGCTGACGGGCTGCGCTTGCGGGGCTTCATTCGCCATGCCGGGGTTGCCGCGCTGGGGTTGGAAGCCGGGTGGCTGTGTGCCGGGCTGATTGACTTGATACTGAATCTGCGGCGGCAGGGCGGGGTTTGGCGAGGCCGCGGGCGACGCGCTGCCTGGTTGGCGCGGCGCCTCACTCAACATGATTCGTTCACGCGTGCCGCCCCGATCAAGCTCGACGCTGTCGGGCTGCACGCTGACAAGCTTGATGCCAGGCGCAATCTCGTCGCCCAGCACGAAACCTTGTGCTGGTTTGCCATCTTCAGAAATGACGGCCCAGCCGGGGCTCTTGCGTGAGTGCGCGGCGACCCCAACGAGGGTGTAGCGGCTCGCTGCCACCACTTGCTGCTGGACCACAATCTCGCCGAACAAATGGCGGGTGCCGACCTCTCGTGCGGCGACCGTTGGGTCTGTGGCGACTTGATTGGGCGCGGACGCTGACTGCGGCGCCGAGAGCCGCCAATACCAGCTAGCGGCAAACCAAGCCCACAGCGCAATCGCGGCCAACCACAGCAAGCCGGTTCCGGCTGCGGGGGCAAGTGACTGGAGGCGGCGAATCGGGAGGGCGGGCACTTGAGTGAATCCCTTTGTCTGCTCTGGCACAAAAACCGACGAATCGTACGCGAGCGCGTGACGAGTTTGAAGCACCAAAGCTGTCGGGATTCGCGTCATTACCGCTTGCTACAAAAAAATTGACCGGATCGACCCAAGGGTCGTCCGGTCCAACGGCTGCGCGTAATGAAAAGCTTGCGTACCGTTTCCGATACGCCGCGACAGGTCTTGAGCTCGGTGCTATCCGGATCCGAAGGGGAGGAGGGTGAGGCTGGCGGCACTTGCAGCGCATGCGCTGCGACTTCCTGGCTGCCTGCTTCGAGTGCCCGGGGGAGCATGTTCGAAGCGCCTCGCGAATCCTTCAAAACCGTGCATCAAGTTGCGCGTTCGGGATGAATACTCGTCCGCAGCGCCGCTCAAGTCTTGATCAGGATTGCTGTTGATGGCTATTGCGCTGCAGCATCGCTCGCGGGCTGCTGCGGGCAGTGGGCTGCCGTGAATTTGACGAAGGTTCGGACTGCGCTTGCGGCCCCCGAACCCTGTCCGTTCAGAAATTGCTTTTGATGATTTTTGCGCCCCTTGAGCTTCTTAAGGGCGGAGAAGGGCTACTTGAGTGCGAGCCAGTAGTCCATCTCGGGATCGGCCGAGAACGGCGAATGTGTGGTGTCGAAGGTGAAGTAGGCGGGCTGATCCGCGACCGCGAAATGGCTATCGGGAAGCCATGCTCCAAATATGTACTGCAGCGTGTATTCCCACGTCTGCCCTGCGCCTCGGTGATGGAAGCGTGCCTCGCGGCAGGGCGGGCGCATCAGCGCCACGACGCCTTCCGGCAGCCCAGAGAATTCTGTGACCTCGACGCAGGCCATCACGTAACCCTGAATGCTCCGCTCGTCGGCCGCAACAATGTCGCTGCACAACCCGGCAAGGGCGTTGGCGCGTACCGGAATGCGCGCGATCAGCGGTTCAAAGGTCTTCCAGGCTTCGGCGCCGAGCTCGATCAGATCGAACGCTTCCGGTGTGACAGAAAACTCGGTCTTGATGCCGACAAGTCGGCGTGCCGGGTTGTCGACGAACTCGGGGGTTGTTGTGAGCCCCGAATGCATGTGCGCCAGGTACTCGGTTGTAATGTGCGGAATGCCGCGTGGCAGCTGTGGCGGCTTGCCCGCAGTACGGAACTCCCGCGGACTGGCGCCGAACTGTGAGCGGAACGCCCGCGTAAAGGCCTCGTGGGTCTCGAAGCCGGCACCGAGCGCGATGTCGATGATGTTCTGCTGCGTCTCAAGCAACTCATACGCCGCGCGGGTGAGGCGCCGCCTGCGGATGTAATCCTTGACCGTTTCACCGACCGTCGCGCGAAACACGCGCAGGAAGTGCCAGAACGACATCTCGGTTTGCGCGGCCAGCTCCTGGATGTCGAGCGGGTCATCGAGATGGTCGTCGATGTAATCGATGGTGGCCTGGATGCGAACAATACTGGCAGGTAGACGTTCCATGGCGTGACTTTACCGTAGAGCGGCGCGGCGTCGAAATCGGGAGGCGCAAGCATGCCCCCAAAGCACGTTTGACTGTAGTCAAACTACGTTATGAAGCCATAAGAATTCTTGACATATGTAACCCGAGCGAGCACATTTGCGCCCTGAACGCCCCCCGGCTGCGCGCACACATAAGTAACAAAACTACAACAAGGGGCGGTCTCGTAACCACACTTTCCTTGGAGGTGACATATGACAAGGCAAAGCGCTGGGGCGATCTGGAAGCGTGCGCGCTCACTGGTAGCTCTTTCCTGCTTGGCTATTCTGGCCGCTTGCGGTGGTGGTGATGACGCACCTCCGCCGCCCGAGCCCGAAACGGAACTCTCGTTCCTGGATTCTTCGGATTTCCAGAAGGTGCTGCACGCGGTTCCCGCTGACTCTGCTGCGAGCGTAAAGACCGCAGCAGCTTCCACGACCTCGTTGACCGTTCACTACAAGCGTAAAGACGGTGTTTACACCGGCTGGCAGCTTCATACTTGGGGTGCTGGTGCGGATCCCGGTTGGAACAAGGGTTACGACCCGACTGGCACGGACTCTTTTGGTGCTATCTACAAGCCGACCCTGAGCGCCGACAGTGGTGCCGTGGGCTACCTGTTCCACAAGGGCGACACCAAGGACCATGGTGGCGCAGACCAGAGCTACACCCTTGCTCCGGGTGCCAACGAAATCTGGCGCATCGAGGGTGACACGGTTACCTATACCAAGAACCCTGATACGGTAGGCCCGGTGGATGTGAGCACAATCCGTGTTCACTACAAGCGTTTCGACTCCAAGTTCGATGTCTGGGGGCTTCATCTGTGGCCGACTAATGGCATGGACGTCACCAAGGTGTCGACGGAGGTCAATACGCTCATTAACCTTCCCGACAATACGGGTGAGCATTGGAATAACGCTGTAACGTTCGACAAACTGCCGAACTACAAAGTTGTGTCGGATGGCGAAGTTGTGTTTGACATCCCCGTTGTCAACCCGATGACCGACAGCAACAAGAAGTCACTTTCGTTCGTGATTCACGGAACTACAGCTAACCCGAATGGGGGCGCTGGAAACAAGGATGGCCGTAACGACGACATCGTTGTGAACTACGCCAACCTCACAGTGAAGTCCCAAGTTGCAGAGATTTGGTTGGTTCAAGAAGACGCAACGGTTTACACCACGGTGCCGGATACCCGCTCCGCTTCGACCAAAGACGCAAAGGCCTATTGGCTGAGCGAGTCGTTGATCAAGTGGCCGCGCGTCGATGGCTCGGGCGTGTTCAAGCTGTACTACTCCAAGAAAGCACAGATCGTTGCGAAGAAGGACTCCGCGGTCATCGGTGCGGATGGTTTTGTTGCACTTACGCCGGGCGGTTCCGTGCCGGCGGATGCAGCAACGCGATTCAAGTACGTCGCCGCTGGGGTTGTGCTGTCCGTGAATGATGCGGATTTGGACAAACTAAAGGCTCTTCATACCAACCAAGTGGTGCTGGTTCAGGAGGACGCCACGGGCAAGGTGCAGAACGCGACAACCGCGCAGATTGCAGGTGCCCTTGACGGTCTGTACGTAGCTGCTAAGGACGTTAAGGACCTGGGCGTTACGTTCGCTAGTGGTAAGACGGTGTTCAAGGTCTGGGCGCCGACTGCACAGCAGGTCAAGCTTGGTCTGTACGACACGGCGACCAGCAAGGGCAAGTCGCTGGATCTGATGACGTTTGACGCTGCTACTGGCGTATGGTCGATTGCCATGGATGGCGATCTGACCGGCAAGTACTACGTCTACGTTGCCGATGTCTTCGTTCGCGGCGTCGGTGTCGTGCGTAACCGCGTGACCGACCCGTACTCGATCAGCCTGAATGCAGATTCGAAGCGCAGCTACATTGCGGATCTCGGTGCTGCCAACCTGAAACCGGCTGACTGGGATAGCTCGACCGCCCCGACGCTCTCGGCTCAGGAGGACATGTCCATCTATGAGCTTTCTGTGCGCGATTTTTCGGCAAACGACGGTTCGGTGTCGGCCGCCAACCGCGGCAAGTATCTTGCCTTCACGGAAGATGCATCCAACGGCATGAAGCACCTCAAGGCGCTGCAGGCTGCCGGTTTGACGGATGTGCATCTGCTGCCGGTGTTCGATCTGGCAACGGTCCCTGAAGTTGGCTGCGTGACGCCGGACACCGCCGGTTCGACCGCTGACTCCTCCAAGGCGCGTGATGCGATCAACGCGGTGAAGGACAAGGATTGCTTCAACTGGGGCTACGATCCGTTCCATTACACCGCCGCTGAAGGCAGCTACTCGTCCGATGCAAACGACGGCGCGAAGCGCATTGTCGAGTTCCGTCAGATGGTGGCAGCGATGCACAAGGCGGGCCTGCGTGTTGGTATGGATGTGGTCTACAACCACACCAGCGCTGCTGGTCAGAACGCGAACTCGGTGCTTGACCGCATCGTTCCCGGGTACTACCAACGTCTGAATTCGACTGGCGGCGTCGAGAACTCGACCTGTTGCTCGAACACGGCGACCGAGAATCTGATGATGGGCAAGCTGATGATCGACTCGGTCGCCACTTGGGCCACCCAGTACAAGATCGATTCGTTCCGCTTCGACCTAATGGGGCATCAGCCGCGCACAACCATGGTGGAGCTCAGGGACTCGGTGAATGCTGCCGCAGGTCGCAATGTGTTCCTGATCGGCGAGGGCTGGAATTTTGGCGAAGTTGAGAACGGGGCCCGCTTCGTGCAGGCGTCGCAGTTGTCGCTGAATGAGTCTGGTATCGGTACGTTTAGCGACCGTGCTCGTGACCGTATTCGTGGTGGTGGCTGCTGCGACGACGGTGACTCGTTCCGTGCTCAAGGCTTCGTGACGGGTCTGTACTACGATCCGAACGATGTGGCGGGCACGCCGAAGAAAGAGGACCTGATGGATCATGCAGATATGATTCGTCTTGGCCTGGCGGGATCGCTTCGTAGTTTTGCGTTCGAAGCTCGCGATGGCAACGTGAAAACAGGTGAGCAGTTCAAGTACGGTTGCGACAGCGACGGCAACAAATGTCAGGCCGCAGGTTACGTGACTGACCCGCAAGAAGTTGTGAACTACTACGAGAACCACGATAACCGTACGTTCTGGGACGCCACCGTTGCGAAGCTGCCGAAGAGCACGAGCCTTGATGAGCGTGTTCGCGTGCAAACGCTAGCTGCGGCGATCAACAGCTTCAGTCAGGGTATTGCTTACTTCCACGCGGGTTCGGACATCCTTCGTTCGAAGTCGATGGACAACAACAGCTACAACTCGGGCGACTGGTTCAATCGTCTTGACTGGAGCTACACCAGCAACAACTTTGGTGTTGGCCTTCCGGTGAGCGGTGATCAGAACTTGGCGAAGACCTTCCTGGCCGCAGCCGTGGTTGGCAACTACACGCCGGGTACGACGCAGATCACCGCGGCGCGCGACATGTTCCGCGACCTGCTGGCCATCCGTAAGAGCTCGCAGCTGTTCCGTCTGCGCACCGCGGATGACGTGAAGAAGTGTCTGAAGTTCTACAACACGGGCACTGCACAGGAACCGACGGTTATCGCCGGTCACCTGAACGGTACGGTGTGTTCGGAGAATGCCGGCTTCAAGCAGGTGATGTACTTCATCAACGTCGACAAAGTTGCTCATGACCTGACGATCGATGCACAGAAGGGCATGTCGTACTCGCTGCACCCGGTTCAGGCCTCCGGTTCGGATGCCCGCGCCAAGACGGCGGCGTATGACAACGCCACCGGCAAGTTCTCGATCCCGGCGCGCACAGCTGTTGTGTTCGTGACGAGTACGGACGCGCCGGCTGCGCCCACTGGTCCTGTGACGGTGACGTTCAAGGTCAGTGCTACCACCGTGTTTGGTGAAAACGTCTACATCGTTGGTGATCAGCCGGAAATCGGCAAGTGGAGCACGAACGGTGCGGATACTTTCCGCAAGTGCTCGGCAGATGCTTATCCGGTCTGGAGCTGTGCTATTACGTTCCCTACGGCGGGCACGGCAATCAACTTCAAGTTCCAGAAGATCAACGGGTCGACTGTTACTTGGGAAAATGGTGACAACTACGCCTATGTGATTCCGTCTACTCCGGCGACGGTTGATAAGGGCGCCTTCCGACAGTAACTCGCCGCCCCCGCGCGTGCTTGCGCGGTAGGAGAAGAGCAATCCGCCCAGTCTCGACTGGGCGGTTTTTTTGGGGGTTTGTGGCTGTGTTGCTTAGCCGAGTCGCTCAGCTAGTAAGCGGCAATGTTCCGGTTGCGCTCTGTCTTTGAACCAACCGTTGTCGGCGCCGCTATCGATGTTTCGTAAGCTGGCAAGCGAAGCACTTAGTGGTTAAGCGGCTTGCTCGATCGAGCCAAGCCGATCGCGAGAGCACGTTTGTGATGATTAGCGTTGCGTATCACAGAAAACAGACCCACGCATTGGGCCGGTGAGTTCTCGGTGATCGCCAAATCGATTAGCCCAGCTTCTTTTGCTGTTGGCGATGGAAGTGATCGGATACCGTCGCGAGGAACTCGGGTGTCATTTCATTCCAGTTGCGCCATGTGGGTACGCCATCTAGCCGCATGAACGGCACGGTGATGCCGAGCGACCGGGAGCGTTCCATCAGTTGCCGGTACTGCGGCGGGGCGCAGCCTTCGGTGGTGCAGAAGAGATGCAGGCGGAAGGGCTGCTTGTCGAGCTGGCCTGCAATGACGGCGTCGCTGAACGTCTCGTTCATGGGCACGACCAGACTGAACGCCTTCGGATGTGCAAGCGCGATGGCAAGCGGTCCATGTTCGCTGATCGACATGCCGCCGATCGCGCGTTGCGCGGGGTCGTTGGTCACCGGTTGTTGCTTGGCAAGCCAGGGCAGGGCAGTCTGCACTACTGCTTCGGCATACTTTGGCATTGCATGGCCCGCGTGCCCGCCGGGCAGGTATACCGCGAACGGGCGTAGCAGGCCTTGTGCGAGCAGGTTGTCCATGTATTGCTTGATGCGACCGTTGGTGGCCCATTGATTGGCGCGCATCTGATGGCCGTGCATCAGCACCAGAAGTGGCAGTTTGTCTTTCTCTCGCGTTCCCGGCGGGAGATAGAGCTGGCCTGGCAGGGTACCGCCGAGTTTTGAGCACGGAATGTTCAGGTCAAGCAGCTCGCCACGTGGCACCTTTGGCTTGTCGAGCCAGTCGCCTTCCCCCAGAAACAGGTACGAATGGCACTCCCCCATGCCCATGCCGTCTTCGGCCACGAGCGGGTTGAGCGGATCTGGGATGCGGCGGGTATCAACATCAAACTTGTAGTGCCACTGGCCGCGCCGCAGCTGCAGCTTCAGGTGCCATACGCCGTCTTCGCCGCGTGTCATCGGAACCTTGCCATCCTGCCAGTGCGTCATGTCTCCAAAGAGGAATACCTCTTTCGCTGAGGGCGCGTAGAGCGTGAACTCACATGGCAAAAGCGAGCCGGCAAGGTCGGATTGGGTGAGGATGAGCGAGTGAAGTCCGAATGGCATGCATACCTCCTGAGGCCCGCAATTCTAGCAGCGGGTCTTTGCGTCACTGTGGCTGCGACTGTTATGGGCGCTGTTGCGTTGATTCGGCGCAACAGGCGTTGCGGTCAACGTTATTTCGGCGATTGCTCTGCCGAACTTCAATGCTGGCCGAGTGGCGGGCATCGCGCCCGCGGCTCTTGCCTAGAGACCTCGGAACGGACCGATTGTTCAGTGCCCCACGCGTGCCTGGTGCGCGCGAGCGAGCTCGTCGCGCAGCAATTGGTATTGTGCGAAGCGGAGCGTTGAAATTGCGCCGTTCGTCAGCGCAGCCTGCAACGTGCAGCCAGGTTCGCTCTCGTGCCGGCAATCGCGAAACCGGCATTGCCCAAGATAAGGCCGAAACTCGCGAAAAGACCATGCAAGCGAGTTCTGATTGAGCTGCGCAAGACCGAACATCTGCAACCCGGGGCTGTCGATCAACTGGCCACCGCCCGGCAGGCGGTAGAGCCGCGAGAACGTCGTGGTGTGGCGGCCGGAGTCCAGCGCGGTCGAGATTGCTGCGGTTGTTGCATCGGCTTCGGGAATCAGCGCGTTGGTCAGCGTGGACTTGCCCATCCCCGATTGGCCAACAAGCAGGCTGGTTTCACCCGCCAGACGCGCGCGCAGGATCTCAACCGTGTCTTTTGCGCAAGTCTCGATCACCTCGTAACCCAGTTCGGCGAAAGGCGCCAGCAGCGCACGGGCGCCGTCCAGTCCGTCGGTCAGATCGGCCTTGTTCAGGATGATCAGCGTTTTGACTTCCTGATCCTCTGCCGCGCAAAGACATCGCGTGATCAGTTCTGGGCTGAAACTCGGCTCGGTTGCAACGACGATCGCAACCTGTGTCACGTTGGCGGCGATCAGTTTCAGCTTGAAGGCGTCTTCCCGGTAGAGCAGGCTGCTGCGCTCTTCCAGGCGTTCGATGACGCCCTGATCGCTGGCTGTGGCGCTGACCTGTACGCGGTCCCCGCAGGCGTAGCTGCTCTTCTTGGCCCGGGTGAAGCACAGGAGCCGCGCGCCGTCGGCCAGTTCGACCTCGTATTGCCGGCCGAAGGCTGCAACAATCGTTCCGTCGATGCCGGACTTCATGCGTTGCGCAGCTGCGCCACGCGTATCGGCGCCGGCGGGTGGGAGTCGTAGAACGCGGAGTAAAGGGGGTCTGGCGTCAGCGTGCCGGCGTTGTCACGGTAGAGCTTGACGAGCGCAGAGACCAGATCCTCTGCTTGCGCATGATGTGCGGCGTAGGCGTCGGCCTGAAACTCGTGTCGGCGTGACCACAGACTTGTCAGCGGAGTGAGCGGAAAGGTGAATACCGGCAAAGCGAATAGCACCAGTGCCAGTGCCGCAGCTTCGCCGTGAGCGTGCATACCCAAGCCGGCAAAGAACCAGTCTTCGCCCATCAACCAGCCGAGTAGGGCAAGTATTGCGAGGCTCATCGCTGCCATCACCGCCACGCGTTGCCAAAGATGCCGCAGCTTGAAGTGGCCGAGTTCGTGTGCGAGCACCGCTTCGACCTCCTGTGGGGTGAGGCGCTCAACCAGCGTGTCGAAGAAGACGATTCGTTTGGCAGCACCCAAGCCGGTGAAATAGGCATTGCCATGCGCGGAGCGCTTCGATCCGTCCATGACAAATAGGCCGGAGCTCTTGAAGCCGCAGCGCTGCAGCAGTGCTTCGATACGCTCCTTCAGCGGGCCGTCTTCGAGCGGGACGAACTTGTTGAACAGCGGCGCGATCAGGATCGGGTAGAGCACCATGATCAACAGGTTGAAGCTGAGCCAGAAGGCCCACACCCAAAGCCACCAGCGCGCTCCCGTCGCTTGCATCATCCAGAGGACGAGCGCGATGACCGGAAGACCCAAGGCTGCGCCGACAAGTACGCCTTTGGCGAGGTCGCCAACGAAGG
Organism: Niveibacterium sp.; assembly: GCF_041909475.1. Classification (NCBI taxonomy): domain Bacteria; kingdom Pseudomonadati; phylum Pseudomonadota; class Betaproteobacteria; order Rhodocyclales; family Rhodocyclaceae; genus Niveibacterium; species Niveibacterium sp. The sequence continues at coordinate 231,506 of NZ_JAYRDJ010000002.1, forward strand.
TTGCGGGGGTGGTTTTGTTGAAGCCAAAACGCGCTTCGGTGACGAATGTGCGCCAGATCGAGAAAGGCAGGCCGACGGCGAACGATACGATGGCGATCAGCGAGAGAAACGCCACGCCGTGCCAAAGACCGCCCGCCTCAAACAGCTGCGCAGCGCGGTCGAACAGCCACTGCAGGCCCCCGCCCAGCGTGAGTACCAACAGCAGTGCAGTTTCGACGAACAACTCAACCGCTCCGACTGCCAGGCGCGCGCGCGTGTAGTAGGCTGCCTTCTGGTGCGCGTCGAGCGGGATGCGGTCAGTGAATGGCGATGGTACGGCCGCCCGGTGCGCGGCAACCGAACGCGCTTGTCGCCAAGATAACCACAGGCGCAGGCCGAGGGTCAGGGCGACGACGAAGAGGAATACAAGGGAAAAGGTGGCTGCAGTCATGGGCGGGGCGTTGAACCCAGAGCGAGGGGTGGCAACGCGTATGCGAGAATGGGGCTTTGAATCTGGAGTTTCCGATTATGGCACAGGATCCCCACAGCCTTGTCTGGGTGGATATGGAGATGACCGGGCTGGAGCCCGACCGCGACCGCGTGCTGGAAATTGCGGTGATCGTGACGGATGCGACGCTGGAAGTGGTGGCCGAGGGCCCGGTTCTGGTTGTGCATCAGCCCGATTCGGTGCTGGATGCAATGGATGACTGGAACAAGAACACCCATGGCAAGAGCGGGCTGATTGATCGCGTACGCGCATCTACGACCGACGAGGCTGCGGTCGCGCAGTGCATGATCGAGTTTCTTGATCAGTACGTGCCGCGCCGCACGAGCCCGATGTGTGGCAACTCGATATGTCAGGATCGTCGCTTCATGGCGCGTCACCTGCCTTCGCTGGAGGCGTGGTTCCACTACCGCAACCTGGATGTCAGCACCCTCAAGGAGCTGGCGCGTCGCTGGAATCCGCCGGTGTTTGCTGGCTTGAAGAAACAGGGCGCTCATACCGCGCTCGCCGACATTCGCGAGTCGATCGAGGAGTTGCGCTACTACCGCGATACCTTCATGCGCCTTGCCTGAGGCGCCAAGCGGCTCAGAGGCGCCGGTAAAGGGTGATTTGCTCGCCCGTCCTGCGCCTGCCGCGTGAAAGGTCCCAAACCGGCATCCAGGCGGCGCCGGGCTGCAAGGCTTGCGACCGTCCGCTGCGATAAACCACCAAGAGTTCGCAGCGCGTCACACCGCGCTCGGCGGCCTCGAATCGCAGGTTGGCAAAGTAAAGCATGGCAGCCCGCTGCGATTCGCCCATCCCACTCTCCGCAACGCAGGCGTGCGGGGTTTCGGCGATCCGCGATGCGAGATCGCTTGCGACGGATTCGTAGCTCTTGTCGTGATTGACGAACGGCAGGAACAGCGCGATCGCCAATGCCCATAGGAAGCTGGTGCCGACAGCCCAAGACAGGGGGCCGCGCAGCATTGAGCGCGGCGGCCGGGCTACCAGTGCGAGCCAGCCCAACGACAGCACGACGCCCACGATGACCGCGGCGACGGACAGCGTCGGCACATAATCTGGAACCAGTCGCGCCACGTTGCGGGCCAGCGGCGCGGGCCAGCCGAACTGCATCGAGTACCACGCCAGCCAGACGAACACGCCAAAGGCCAGGAAGGTCATGCGGCCGAACCAGTCAAACGCGCTGGCGGCTCCACGACGTAGCTTCAGTGCGCCGTCGGATGCGAGTAGTACCAGCGGTGGGATCAGAGGCAGCGCGTGGGCCGGGCGCAGCGGGCCGGTCGTTGCCACGAGCAGAAGCGCGAGAAGCAGGGACGCCAGTGGCAGCAGAATCCTTGCCTCCTTCAGCCGCTTGCGCTCATGCCAGGCCGTCCAGGCCGCGATTGGCCAAAGCGGCCACATGAACCAGCCGAGGAGTTCAAGCAGCTGACGGATATTCGTCAGGTGCGCGATGTGTGGCGTAATCGATTCAACTTCGTTCGACCACCAGAGATGCAGGTGCTCTGTGCGGAATGCGACAAGCAGTAATGGCCAAATCAGCGCGATCGCCGCCGCGATGCCTGCACCCAGCCCCAGCGCCCGCTTGCGTTCGGGCGTGCGACACTCGCTGCATAAGCCGGGGAGAAGAGCCCAGAGCGGCATCAGGATCAACAGCGCTGGCAGGCCGGCCGCGAGCATCGCCAAGCCGATGGCGCTGCCTGCGATGATTGCGCCGCGACGCGGCGTGACAAGGAATTCGGCAAAACCCAGGAAGGCCGCTGCCGTGCAGGCGAGCAGCGCGAGCTGCGGCTGAAACTCGTGCGCGTGGGTAAGCAAGCCGAGCGTTCCGAGCCCCAGCAGCACTGCGGCCCGGTCAGCTGGTGCACCATAGAAGTGGCGTGCGGTGCGCGCAATGCAATACAAGGTAATCGCGACACAGACGCCCGAGGCCAGTCGCGCCGCATTGTGAATAGGCAACGCCCAACCTAGCAGCTGGCTCAACAGCGCGCCGAGCCAGTAGTAAAGCGGCCCGGTATCGAAGGTTGGGCGGTCAGCCACGGCAAGCGTGAGCCAGTCGCCGGTACGCAGCATCTGATGGATCACGCCGAAGTGCGCAGCGTCGTCGCCGCGCCAGGGAACGTGGTCAATCAGGCCCGGCAGGGCGTATAGCGCGAACAGGGCCCACAGGGCCCATGGGGGGAGTGTTAGCGTCGAGGGCGCGCGCGTTTCGTTGGCCATGCGGGTTCTTCTGATTATTCTGAACGAGCGGATCGGTGCAATTCTAGCTGTTTGAACCTTGCGTCGCCGGTCGCGCGCGTCCTATGCGCGAATGCAAACAAAAAAGGCAGCCGAAGCTGCCTTTTTCGGAATGCCGAAGTCGGCTTAGCGGCCGTACTTCTGGCGGAAGCGTTCGACGCGACCCGCGGTGTCGACGATCTTCTGCTTGCCGGTCCAGAACGGGTGGCACTCAGAGCACACTTCAACGTGGTAAGCATCCTTGGCCATCGTCGAACGGGTCGTGAAGTTGTTGCCACAGGAGCAGGTCACCTTCACGTCGTGGTAATTCGGGTGGGTATCGGCTTTCATTTTGAATCCTTGTGCGCGCAGTCGGCGAATGTGACCGACCAAGTCGGAAAGTCGGCAATCATCCCATGCGCGAACGAGGCAAGTCAAGGCCTGCTGCGCTGGCATAATGCCCGCTGTTTCCGATTGTGATGCAACGAATGACACCCCCCCCCGTCGATTCCGGCGAAGAATTCCTGGTCGCCTGCCTGTGCGCGCAATGGTGCGGCACCTGCCGCGACTACCGTGCGGGTTTTGACGCGCTGGCGAGCGAGTTTCCCGGTATGGGTTTTGTCTGGGTGGATATCGAGGATCACGCCGATGCGATCGGCGATATCGACGTCGAGAATTTTCCGACGATTCTGATTCAGCGTCAGGACTCGGTGCTGTTTTTCGGTACCGTGCTGCCCGACCACGCCTTGCTCAGGCGTTTGCTTGAGACCTACGCTGCGCAGACGCCCGGTGAGTCGGAGCGTTATGCAGTGGCGACGCCCGAGCGGCGGGGCTGGCAGCGAGATGCAAATCTGCGCGCCTTGTTGCGTGCGGGTTGAAAGAAAAAGGCGGCGCCGTGGCGCCGCCTTTTTTTGGGCGAAGCGAGGACGCTCAGCCCTTCATGACAGTCGCCAGCGCGTCGGCGACATAGTCCAGATTCTTGCTGTTGAGCGCGGCGACGCAGATGCGGCCGGTCGAAACGGCGTAGATGCCGAACTCGTTCTTCAGCACGTCGACCTGGGCGGCCGACAGGCCGGTGTAGGAGAACATGCCGCGCTGACGCGTTACGAAAGACAAATCACGCGTCACGCCGCGGGCAGCGAGGCGCTCAGCTAGGCCCTTGCGCATTTCGCGGATGCGCACACGCATGCCGGCCAGCTCGTCTTCCCACTGCTGGCGCAGTTCCGGGTTCGACAGCACTGCAGCGACCACTGCGCCGCCGTGTGTCGGCGGGTTGGAGTAGTTGGTGCGCACGACGCGCTTCACTTGCGACAGCACGCGAGCCGACTCTTCCTTCGAAGCCGTGACGATCGACAATGCGCCGACGCGCTCGCCGTACAGCGAGAAGGATTTCGAGAACGAGCTGGAGACGAAGAACTGAAGGCCGCTGGCCGAGAAGGCGCGCACCGCGACGGCGTCGGCATCGATGCCATCGGCAAAGCCTTGGTAGGCCATGTCAAGGAAGGCTACGAGGCCCTTTGCGCGGCAGACCGCAACGACTTCTTCCCACTGCGCGTCGGTGATGTCGGCGCCGGTGGGGTTGTGGCAGCAGGCGTGCAGCACGATGACCGAACCGGCCGCAAGCGTTTCCAGCTTGGCCTTCATGGCGGCGAAGTTCGCGCCACCGGTGGCTGCGTCGTAGTACGGGTAGGTGTCGACCGGGAAACCGGCGGACTCGAAGAGCGCGCGGTGGTTTTCCCAGCTCGGATCAGAAATATAGACCGTGGCCTCCGGGTTCAGGCGCTTGAGGTAGTCGGCGCCGATCTTCAGCGCGCCGGTGCCGCCGAGGGCTTCGACGGTGATGACCTGGCCGTTGGCGATGAGTGCCGAATCCTTGCCGAACAGCAGCGCCTGAACGGCGTTGTTGTATGCGGCAAGACCTTCGATCGGCTGGTAGCCGCGAGCCGGCATGGCTTCCAGGCGTGCTTTCTCGGCGGCCTTCACGGCACCCAGCAGCGGGATCTTGCCGTTGTCGTCGTAGTAGACGCCTACGCCCAGGTTCACCTTGGTGGTGCGGGTGTCAGCGTTGAAGGCTTCGTTGAGGCCGAGAATCGGGTCGCGCGGGGCCATCTCCACCGCGGCGAAAATCGAGGCAGTCATCGGAACTCCAGTTGCAGGTTTGGGCGACAAACGGGGGGAAAGTCGCAGGAAATCAAGCTTTTAAGTTTAGCACGCGACCATGTGACTGTCGCCCGGGTGGCACTTGCATCTGGGCGTGGATTGCCGATATGCCGGCCCGAATCAAAGGATCAGCGACTTGATCGCGTCGTCCTTGCGGGCGAGGTAATGCGTCGAGTGGATGCGTCGGATCGTGCGCGACTTGCCACGGATCAGCAGCGTCTCGGTCGTCGCAAAGGTGCCATCGCTGGTAACGCCTTCGAGCAGGTCGCCCTTGGTGATGCCTGTGACGGCGATGATCACATTGTCGGTGCGAGCCATTTCGTCGAGTGTGAGCACGGTATTTACTGCGATGCCCATCTTCGCGCAGCGCGCCCGCTCTTCCGCGCCGAGCGCCACGTTCTCGGGTGTCGCGCCCTTGGCGATATCACGTGGGATCAGGCGACCCTGCATGTCGCCATCCAGCGCGCGGGCGACTGCTGCGGACACGACGCCCTCGGGCGCACCGCCGATGCAGTAGAGCATGTCGACTTCATTGTCCGGCATGCAGGCCATCACCGACGCGGCCACGTCGCCGTCGGGGATCGCAAAGACCTTGCAGCCGAGTGCATGCATTTCCTTGATCGCCGCCTCGTGGCGCGGTTTCGCCAGCGTGATCACGGTCAGGCGGTTGACTGGTTTGCCGAGCGCTGCGGCCACGGAGTGCAGGTTTTCTTCCAGCGATTTGTGCAGATCGATCGCGCCTTTGGCCGGATTGCCGACGATCAGTTTCTCCATGTACATGTCCGGTGCGCGCATGAAGCTGCCTTTGTCGCCCGCTGCAAGCACCGCCACCGCGTTGTTCTGGCCCATGGCGGTCATGCGGGTGCCGTCGATCGGGTCGACTGCGATATCCACGCCGTCGCCACCGCGGCCCACGTGTTCGCCGATGTAGAGCATGGGTGCTTCGTCGATCTCGCCTTCGCCGATGACGATCTCGCCATCGATCTGGATCTGATTCAGCACGAAGCGCATCGCCTCGACGGCGGCGCCGTCGGCCATGTTCTTGTCGCCGCGGCCGAGCCATTTATAGCCGGCAAGTGCTGCGGCTTCGGTGACTCGGGTGAATTCGATCGCAAGTTCGCGTCTCATGCTCTGGGATTCCTGTTGTGGGCCGTCTTGCTCGTGGCGTGTCGGCGGGTCAATTCAGGGGCGGCATTGTAAACGGGTCGGCGCGGTCCTGCCCGCGCCGACGAAACAAGCCGCGGGTGAACTTGCGATGCGGCATACAATCCAAGGTTCGGCCAGTTTTCTGGAGCGCCCCGTGATCGTCGAATTTCCAGGTAGCCCATTTCGCCTGCACCAGCCGTTTCCGCCTGCGGGCGACCAGCCCACGGCCATCGCCAAGCTGACCGAAGGCGTTGAGGACGGGCTGATGTACCAGACCCTGCTCGGCGTTACTGGTTCGGGCAAGACCTATACGATGGCCAACGTCATCGCGCGCACCGGCAAGCCGGCGCTGGTGCTTGCGCCGAACAAGACACTCGCGGCGCAACTGTACGCAGAGTTTCGCGAGTTCTTCCCGGAAAACGCGGTCGAGTACTTCGTCTCTTACTACGACTACTACCAGCCCGAGGCCTATGTGCCGAGCCGGGATCTCTTCATCGAGAAGGATTCGGCGATCAACGAGCACATCGAGCAGATGCGGCTGTCCGCGACCAAGAGCCTGCTTGAGCGGCGCGACGTGGTGATCGTGGCGACCGTGTCCTGCATCTACGGTATCGGCGACCCGGTCGATTACCACTCGATGATCCTGCACCTGCGTGAGGGCGAGAAGATGCCGCAGCGCGATGTGGTGCAGCGCTTGGTCGGCATGCAGTACTCGCGCTCCGATCTCGATTTCAAGCGTGGCACCTTCCGCGTGCGCGGCGATGTGATCGACATCTTCCCGGCCGAGAACGCCGAAATGGCGGTGCGGCTGGAGTTGTTCGACGACGAGATCGAGCACATCACGTTGTTCGATCCGCTGACTGGGCACTTGAAGCAGAAGCTCGGTCGCTTCACGGTGTTCCCGTCCAGCCACTACGTAACGCCGCGCGCGACGGTGCTCAAGGCGATCGAGGGCATCAAGGAGGAGCTGCGAGAGCGCATCGCCTTCTATGTGAGCGAGAACAAGCTGGTCGAAGCGCAGCGCATCGAGCAGCGCACGCGTTTCGATCTTGAGATGCTCACCGAGGTTGGCTTCTGCAAGGGCATCGAAAACTACTCGCGACACCTCTCCGGCCGCGCACCGGGAGAGGCGCCTCCTACGCTGATCGACTACCTGCCGCGCGATGCGCTGATGTTCATCGACGAGTCGCACGTCGCGATTCCACAGGTTGGCGGCATGTTCAAGGGCGACCGGGCGCGCAAGGAGAATCTGGTCGGCTACGGCTTCCGGCTGCCCTCGGCGGTGGATAACCGGCCGCTTAAGTTCGAGGAATTCGAGCGTTTGATGCCGCAGAGCATCTTCGTTTCGGCGACGCCCGCGGCTTATGAGGAGCAGCATCAGGGCCAGGTCGTCGAGCAGGTGGTGCGGCCGACGGGACTGGTCGATCCGGTGATCGATGTGCGGCCGGCGATTACCCAGGTCGATGATCTGCTGACTGAAATCCGCAAGCGCACCGCAGTTGAAGAGCGGGTGCTAGTGACCGTACTGACCAAACGACTTGCGGAAGAACTGACTGATTACCTGGGCGAAAACGGCATCCGCGTACGCTACCTGCATTCGGATATCGACACGGTTGAACGGGTGGAGATCATCCGCGATCTCCGCTTGGGCGAGTTCGATGTACTGATTGGCATCAACCTGCTGCGCGAGGGGCTGGATATCCCCGAGGTGTCGCTGGTGGCGATTCTCGATGCGGACAAGGAAGGCTTCCTGCGTTCCGAGCGCAGTCTGATCCAGACCATTGGCCGCGCGGCGCGCCATCTGCACGGCACTGCGATCCTCTACGCCGACCGCATCACCGACTCGATGCGCGCCGCGATCGGCGAGACGGAACGCCGTCGCGCCAAGCAGATTGCGCACAACGAGGCCAATGGCATCGTGCCGAAGTCGGTGCATAAACGGATCAAGGACATCATCGACGGCGTCTACCACGAGGGCGAAAGCAGCAAGGCGCTCAAGGTCGCGGAGGCCGACGCCGACTACGCGCTGATGGACGAGAAGGCGCTTGCGAAGGCGATCAAGAAGCTTGAGAAGGACATGCTTGAGCACGCGCGAAACCTGGAGTTCGAGAAGGCTGCGGCCGCGCGGGATGAGCTCTTCAGGTTGCGCCAGCGGGCGTTTGGGGCCGACCAGCACGGACTGCCGTGAGCGTCAGTAAGCACTGATCTGCCGGCAGCCGGCGGATCAGGAAGTTTCAAGACAACAACGAGAAAATTTCAGAGCATGAAGCGCGTACTGTTCATTTGTACCGGGAATATCTGTCGCTCGCCGACGGCAGAGGGCGTTGCAAGGGCCATGATTGACGCCGCCGGTGCCGACGTGGAGGTAGATTCGGCGGGCATTCAGGGGCTGCATGCAGGGGAGGCGCCCGATCCGCGCTCGCAGCGTGCGGCGAAGCTCCGTGGCTACGAGCTTGGCAAGTTGCGCGCACGCAAATTGGTGGCGGCTGATTTCGAACTGTTCGATCTGCTGGTCGCAATGGATCGCGGTCATCTCGCTCACATGAAACGAATTTGCCCGCCGGGGCACGCTGCCAAATTGCACTTGTTCCGCGATTTCATCGCTGAAGGTATCGGGCTGGATGTGCCGGACCCTTACTACGGCGGTGAGGCGGGCTTCGAGCATGTGCTCGATCTGTGCGAGGACGGCGTCACGGCAATGCTGGCTGCGATCAAGGCTGGCAAGCTGTAAGTCGTAAGGCCGCCCCGAACCGCGAACCGAAATGAAAAAGCCCCGTTTGCCAAGGCAAGCGGGGCTTTTTTTACGGCGGGTGGACGCTTACTCGTTACGCGTTTCGACCTGTTGCAGCGGCTCGTCCGCCACGACCGGGCGTGCTGGACGTTGGCGACGGCGACGGGCAGGCGCTTCGACCGTGTCTGCGGTTGCGGCGACCGGGCTTGCCGGCACGTCGCTGCGCGTCTCGATCATGACGAGTTCATCGCTCTTCAGCACGGCGCTCAGGTCGAACGGCAGTTGCGTTTGGGTGCGTGCAGCGGCGGCGCGTACCGGAAGTGGCTCTGCCTCGGCAACATTGGCCGGCGCGGCCGGTGCGACGGGCGCGCTGACGGCAGCTTCGACCGCCGCGGCGGCCGGTTCGGCTGCAACCGGCTCGACGCTAGCAGCTGCGGCAACCGTCTCGACCACAGCAGCGACGGGCGCCGCAACGGAGTCGACGGCCGGCACGCTCACGACCTGCTGCGCTTCGCTTGCTGCAGCCTCTTGTGCCGCGGCTGCGGCTGCTGCTTCAGGCGTCGGGTAGAACATGATCTCCACCGGTGCCTGGCGCTGGCGGCGCTCGCGGTTGGCCTGACGTTCTGCATCACGTTCGGCGCGGCGGGCCTTTGCTTCGGCGCGGCGAGCAGCGTCAGCTGCGGCTTGCGCTTCTGCGGCAGCAGCAGCGGCCTCCGGGGTCGGGTAGAACATGATTTCGACCGGACGGTTGGCGTTATCGCCTTGTTCCTGAGCGACGGCTTCGTTATGGCGACGCTCCCCACCACGACGACCGCGACGGTTGCGACGACGGCTGCTGCCCTCGCCTTCATCTGCCTGCGGTGCGACCTCGTTGACCGGAGCCACGCCGTCGATGGCGCCGGTATCGATCACCGTCGCGATGTCGGCTTCCGTCGCAACCGGCTTCGGCTGACGCGGCTGACGCGGCTCGCGCGGTTGGCGCTCACGGCGCTCCTGGGCTTGGCCCTCGGGCTTCTCTGCGCGTTCGCCGCGGTTCTCTTCGCGACGGCTGCGTTCGCCACCTTCGCGCTGCGGCTTGGCGGCCGGCTCCGCCGGCGCCTCGGGCTTGGCCGCCTGGCGATCACGGGTCTTCTCGCCGCGCGCTTCGTTACGGTTGCGCTGTTCGTCGCGGCCCTTCTGGCCGTCGCGGTTGCGTTCCTCCCGGTTGCCACGCTCGCCGCGCTCTTCGCGGTTGCTACGGCCGCCACGCTCGCCACGGCTACGCTCGTTGCGACGCCCATTGCGGCCGGCATCCTTGGTTTCGGCCGGCTTTGCGGCCGGCGCCGTGGTGGTGGCGTCACCGCCGCGGAACCAATTCAGGATGCGCTGGAGCAGGCTCATGCCCGGCTGGGGTGTCGCGGCTGGGGCGACGGGTGTTGCTTCCGGCTTCGGCTCCACGATCGGGGCCGGCTGGTCCGGCGTGAACGAGCGGATCGCCGCTTCCTGGCGCGGGGGCTTGGCTTCGGTGTTGGCTGACGGCGGTACGTAGTTCGCATCGGCCGGCATCTGCGCCATCTTGTAGCTGGGCAGGTTCAGCTCTTCCGAGTTCAGCTGGTCGTGACGCAGGCGGATGATTTCGTGCGCCGGCGTTTCGAGGTGTCGGTTCGGGATCAGCAGCAGGTTGACCTTGTGACGCAGCTCGATCTTGGCGATATCGTCGCGCTTTTCGTTCAGCAGGAAGGTCGCCACATCAACGGGCACTTGGCAGTGCAGCGCGCCCGTGTTTTCCTTCATCGCTTCCTCTTCGAGGATGCGCAGGATGTGCAGCGCGGCCGACTCGGTCGAGCGGATGTGGCCGGTACCGGTACAGCGCGGGCAGGTGATGTAGCTGGTTTCAGCCAGTGCAGGGCGCAGGCGCTGGCGCGAGAGCTCTAACAGGCCGAAGCGGCTGATCTTGCCAGTCTGCACGCGGGCGCGGTCGTGGCGAAGGGCATCGCGCAGGCGGTTTTCCACCTCGCGTTGGCTCTTCGGGTTTTCCATGTCGATGAAGTCGATGACGATCAGGCCGCCCAGGTCGCGCAAGCGCAGCTGGCGGGCCACTTCATCAGCAGCCTCGAGGTTGGTCTTCAGTGCGGTTTCTTCGATGTCCGCGCCGCGGGTTGCACGGCCGGAGTTCACGTCGACCGCCACCAGCGCTTCGGTGTGGTCGATCACCACGGCGCCGCCCGAGGGTAGGTTCACTTGGCGCGAGTAAGCCGATTCAATCTGGTGCTCGATCTGGAAACGCGAGAACAGCGGCACATCGTCGCGATAGCGTTTCACGCGATGCACGTTGGTCGGCATCACATGCGCCATGAACTGGCGGGCCTGTTCGTACACGTCATCGGTGTCGATCAGGATTTCACCGATGTCCGACGAGAAATAGTCGCGGATCGCACGGATGACGAGGCTGCCTTCCTGATAGATCAGGTAAGCACCGCTCTGGCCCTTCGCTGCACCCTCAATCGCCTTCCACAGCTGGGCGAGGTAGTTCAGATCCCACTGCAGCTCTTCCGCCGCGCGGCCGATCGCGGCGGTACGCGCGATCATGCTCATGCCGGACGGAACGTCCAGCTGATCCAGTGCGTCACGCAGTTCTGCGCGGTCGTCACCCTCGACGCGGCGCGAAACGCCACCGCCACGCGGGTTGTTCGGCATCAGTACCAGGTAGCGGCCGGCGAGCGAGATGAAGGTGGTCAGGGCTGCGCCCTTGTTGCCACGTTCGTCCTTCTCGACCTGGACGATCAGTTCCTGGCCTTCCTTGATCGCGTCCTGAATGCGGGCGCGGGAAGCCTCAACGCCTTCCTTGAAATAGGCGCGGGAAATTTCCTTGAACGGCAGAAAGCCATGGCGCTCCGCACCATAGTCGACAAAGGCCGCTTCGAGACTGGGCTCGACGCGTGTCACGACGCCTTTGTAGATGTTGCTCTTGCGTTGCTCCTTGGCGGCCGACTCGATATCGAGATCGATCAGTTTCTGACCATCTACGATTGCGACGCGCAGTTCTTCGGCCTGCGTCGCATTAAAAAGCATGCGCTTCATTGGTGTTGTTCTCCCGCGCGCAAGCGGGCAGAACGAACCGCACCGTCCGATTCGGACGGCGTACTCAGATTGTCGGGAACGCTGTCATGCGATGGTTCGTTTTCAAAAAGAGTCGCGGGATTCGTACTGATCGGTCCTGCAGTCTCGGCGAGGTTCAGCCGACCGCTCAGGGCCTTGCATTCTGCGAGTTGCGCGCCAACTATGTGGTCAAGTGTTTTTTGGGTACCATCGCGAGCTTTTGTGCTCCAGCGACGGTTGGCTTGGCGTTCCTCTGGGAGCTTAGCTCATCGCCGACTGGTCCGTACCTGCATCCTGCGAGGTGCGGCCCGAGCCGGACGTACCGGACGAACCCAAGCAGTATATTCAACATGGTCTTGCAAGGCAAAACCCCGTCCGCCCCCCCAGCCGTCCAGCGCGTGCTGATTGACGACAACGATGCCGGTCAGCGCATCGACAATTTCCTCGTCCGCGTCTGCAAGGGCGTGCCGAAGAGCCTGATTTACCGGATCCTGCGCAGCGGCGAGGTGCGGGTCAACAAAGGGCGCATCGATCAAACCTATCGCCTCGCAGCGGGGGATGAAGTCCGGATTCCGCCGCTGCGCCTGGCCGAGAAGGCCGACAAGGCACCGGTGCCGGGACGCGAGTTTCCGATTTTGTTTGAGGACGAGGCTTTGCTGGCGATCAACAAGCCGGCGGGCACCGCGGTGCACGGCGGCAGCGGTGTGAGCTTCGGCGTGATCGAGCAGTTGCGGCAGCAACGGCCGCAGCAGCGCTTTCTCGAACTGGCGCACCGGCTCGATCGCGAAACCTCGGGCATCCTGCTGATCGGCAAGAAGCGCTCGGCGCTGAACCGGCTGCACGACGTGCTGCGCGAGGGGGGGCTTGATAAGCGCTACCTCGCGCTGGTGGTCGGCAAATGGCCGAACCCGGTGCAGCACATCAAGCTGGCGCTGACCAAATATCTCACCGAGGAAGGTGAGCGACGTGTTGCCGTGGATAAGGACGGCAAAGCTTCGCACAGCATCGTGCGGCTAGTGGCGCGCTGGGAGCGCTTCAGTCTGGTCGAGGTGCAGATCAAGACCGGGCGGACGCACCAGATCCGGGTGCATCTGACGCATCTGGGTTTTCCGCTCGCAGGCGATGACAAATACGGCGACTTCGCATTGAACAGGGCGCTTCAGAAAGAAGGCTTGAAACGCATGTTCCTGCATGCGGCGAGCCTCGTGGTGCCGCACCCGGTGTCTGGCGAGCCTTTGTCGCTCTCGGCACCATTGCCTGACGAGCTGGCGGCTTTCGTTGCTCGCCTCGACGAAAAGGAGGCGCGGACCTATGGTTGAGCGCCGATTTGACCTGATCGTTTTCGATTGGGATGGCACGCTGATGGATTCGACCGCCACCATCGTCGCGGCGATTCAGGCTGCATGTGCGGATCTCGGCTTGCCGGTGCCGGATCGCGAGCAGGCAAGCCACGTCATTGGCCTGGGGCTTAATGATGCGCTGCACACGGCGGTGCCTGCGCTCGATCCCGCCGACTATCCGCGCATGGTCGAACGCTACCGCCATCATTACTTCGCGCGTGACGAAGCGCTGGTGCTGTTTGACGGTGCTCGCGCGCTGATTGAGCGCCTTGGCGGTGCGGGCTACGGCTTGGCTGTTGCGACAGGCAAAAGCCGCGCCGGACTTGATCGCGCGTTTGTCGCGAGCGGCCTAGGCGCGTTGTTCCATGGTTCGCGTACCGCCGACGAAACCTTCTCGAAGCCGCATCCGGCGATGCTGCTTGAGCTGATTGAAGAATTCGCCGTCGCGCCTGAGCGCACGCTGATGATCGGCGATACGACGCATGATCTGCTCATGGCGCAGAACGCCGGCACGCCAGCGGTGGGCGTCAGTTACGGTGCTCACCCGGTGGACGTGCTCGAAGCCCTTGCGCCGCTTGGTTTGGTGCACTCGATGATGGAACTCGATGCATGGCTGACGGCGAACGCCTGATCTGCGCCAGCGCTGATGTGCTGGAGGGGGGTAATGGCGTGCGCTTCCCAATTCGCACGGCCTTTGGTGACGAAACGGGCTTTGTGGTGCGCTATCGAGGCGAAGTGCGCGCCTACGTTAACCGCTGCGCGCATGTGCCAGTCGAACTGGACTGGCAGCCGGGCAAGTTCTTCGACGACTCGGGCGTATACTTGATTTGTGCAACGCACGGTGCGCTTTACGACCCGGTTGGCGGGTACTGTCTTGCCGGCCCGTGTCGCGGCGGCCGCTTGCCGAAGCTCGATGTGATCGAGCGCGACGGGCATATCTACCTCCTTGAGAAAACTGCATGAGCGAACAAGTCTGGGAACGCAAACTGATCGAAGATCTCGCCACCGAGGCGCTCAAGGAGCAGCGCCGTCGCCGTCGTTGGGGAATTTTCTTCAAGCTGTTGGGGGTTGCGTACTTCGGTGTGTTTCTCTGGATCATGTGGGCTGGCCGCAGTCCGGAGGGCGTCGATGGTCATCCGCATACAGCGGTTATCGAGCTTGATGGTGTGATTGCTGCGAATAACCCGGCGAGCGCCGCGCGGGTGAATACGGCGCTGCGCGAGGCATTCAAGAACGACGCGGTAAAGGGTGTGCTCATCAAGATCAACAGCCCCGGCGGCAGCCCAGTGCAAGCAGGGGCGATCTACGACGAAATCAAACGCCTCAAGGCGACCAGGCCTTCGCTGCCGGTGTATGCGGTGGTCGAGGAGCTCTGCGCGTCGGGTGGCTACTACATTGCTGCGGCGGCCGACAAAATCTACGTAGACAAGGCCAGTCTGGTTGGATCGATCGGCGTGATCATGGATGGCTTCGGGTTTACCGAGGCAATGCAGAAGTTTGGTGTCGAGCGGCGCGTGTACACCGCGGGCGACAACAAGGCATTTCTTGATCCGTTTTCTCCCTCGGTTCCGCGTCATGTCGAGCATGCGAACGCGATGCTGCAGGAGATTCACTCGCAGTTCATCGACGCCGTGCGCAAGGGACGTGGCAAGCGCTTGAAGGAAACGCCCGATATGTTCTCCGGCCTTGTCTGGACGGGTCAGAAGAGTATCGAGCTTGGGCTCGCGGACGCGACCGGGACGGTTAGTTCGGTTGCGCGCGACGTGATCAAGGCGGAGAAGCTGCGCGACTACACGGAGCGCGAAGCCACCTTCGAGCGTCTCGCGCGCCGACTTGGTGGTGTCGCGGCACAGTCGTTCTCTGAGGGCATGGTCGAGACGCGTTATCGCTGACCGCGAGCGGTCTGCCTGGCCGCTAAGCGAGAAACAGGAACACGGTGGGGCGCCGATCGAGATCGGGCGCCTCACTTTTTTTCCATGCCGCGACGCTGCGCGTGGCGATCCATTCTCCAGCGGTCGTCAGTTCTCGCGCGACGCAGAGCTGGGTTTCTGGCGACAGGCTGGCGAGCAGCGCGGCGAACATCGCCTGGTTGCGGTACGGCGTTTCAATGAACAGCTGGGTCCGTTTGAAGCGACGCGACTCCTTCTCAAGCTCGCGCAGCGAGGTGGCGCGCTCTGCGTCTTTCACCGGCAGGTAGCCGTGGAAAGCAAAGCTCTGTCCGTTCAGGCCTGAGGCCATCAAGCCAAGTAGTAACGACGATGGGCCGACCAGCGGCGCGACGCGAATGCCCATGCGGTGAGCCTGGCGCACGAGTAGGGCGCCTGGGTCGGCGACCGCGGGGCAGCCGGCTTCTGACATCAGGCCGATATCGTTCCCCGTGACGGCCGGTGCAAGTAGTGCGGCGAGTTCGGCTTCCGATGGCGTCTTGGGTAGTTCGTCGATCTTGAGCGACTGCAGTGGCTGAGGGTGGGCGATACGCTTGAGTTCGGCGCGCGCACTTTTTGCGTTCTCCACGACGAAATGGTGGAGGTGTCGCGCGGTTTCGAGTGTCGCTGGCGGATGCAGCGTGGCGGAGTCGGCTGGGCCAAGCGCGACGGGCAGCAGGAAAAGGGTGCCGGTCATCAGATTGTCTGAATCCCGGCCTCGCGCAGCAGGCGGCACAGCGCGATCATCGGCAAGCCAACCAGTGCGTTCGGGTCGTCCCCGCGGATATGGTCAAGCAGTGTGATTCCCAGCGCTTCGGACTTCGCGCTGCCGGCGCAATCCAGCGGCATTTCGCGGGCGACGTAACGTTCGATCTCTTTGTCGCTCAGGGTTCGAAAGCCCACTTCGGTGGGGGTGCATAGCGTTGAAACGTGCCCGGTGCGGGTGTCGAGCAGACATACCGCGGTGTGGAAAATGATGGCTTTGCCGCTCATCTGCCGTAGTTGCGAGATTGCGCGCTCAACGGTTCCGGGTTTGCCGAAGCGCTCGTCACCAATACTCGCAACTTGATCCGAGCCGATGATCAGGGCGTCAGGGTGGCGCACGGCGACCGCGCGCGCTTTGGTCTCTGCCAGCCGAATCGCTGTTTCGGCTGGCGCTTCGCCGGCGAGCGGCGTTTCGTCGGTATCAGGCTTGTCGGTTTCAAATGGAAGCTCAAGCCGCTCAAGGAGTTCGCGACGGTAGCGGGACGTAGAGGCGAGAACGAGTTTGCGCATCGGGACGGGCGTGTCGCCGGTTGCGGCGATTCGCCTTTGACAGGAAGGGTCTTGGATAATATCATTGCTCGTTTATGTCGCAACAGCAGGCTGGTTTTGCCTCGTGGTTGATTGCCGATCCGCTCGAATTCGCGCGGCGCGGCGAGCGTCTTGGGGGTGCAATCGAGATTTCCGCGTTCTCACGCTTGCGTGAGGAGTTGGTGGATACGCAGGGTTCGGTTCAGGTTGAGGTGGTCGGGAGTGAGGTCGGCGACGATCGCTTCCTGCTGGTTTCAATCGAGGCGGAGCCGCGGGTTGAATGTCAGCGTTGTCTCGCGCCGCTCGCGCTGGATTTGGCGTTGGATGTTCGATTCCTGCTTGTGCCGCTCGGGCAGCCGATGCCGGATGACGAGCTGGAGGATGACTCCTTCGATCCGATTCTGGCTGAGCGCAATCTCGACGTGCAGGCCTTGGTCGAGGATGAACTGCTGCTGGCGTTGCCGATTTCGCCGCGACATGAGGTGTGTGATACCCCGCAACCCCGCGAACGGGACGACAGCGCGTCGCCCTTCGCCGCGCTGGCGAACCTGCGCGGGGCGGGAAAAAAGGTTTGAGCCCGGTTCGAGTTTCGACGGGCCTGATTAACGAAGTTCAGCGAAGGAGCATCAAATGGCTGTTCAACAGAACAAAAAGTCGCCGTCGAAGCGCGGCATGCATCGTGCCCATGATTTTCTGACCGGTCCTGCGACCGCTGTCGAACCCACTACCGGCGAAGTGCACCTGCGTCACCATGTGTCGCCGTCGGGTGTTTATCGTGGCCGCAAGGTCATGAAGGCCAAGGGCGAATAATTTCCTCTTCGACAAAAACGGCGCCAGGGTGCCTGGCGCCGTTTTTGTTCGTCCCTACCCACCAGTCACTATCGATGCAGGTAACGCTCGCGATCGACTGTATGGGCGGTGATTTTGGCCCCTCGGTCACACTGCCCGCAGCCCGCCAGTTCCTGCGCGACGATCCATACGCCAGCGTACTGCTGGTCGGTCTGCCCCAAGCCATCGAAGCGGATGCTTCAAGATTGGCGGGCGAATTTCCCGGTCGTGCCCGTTTCGTGCCCGTGACGCAAGTCGTGGAGATGCACGAGGCGCCTGCCAGCGCGCTGCGCGCCAAGAAAGATTCGTCGATGCGCGTTGCGATCGATCGGGTCAAATCTGGTGATGCGCAAGCGGCGGTGTCGGCGGGCAATACCGGGGCGTTGATGGCGATCGCGCGTTTTGTCCTGAAGACCATCAGCGGCATCGACCGCCCGGCGATCGCGACGATCTTGCCGGCACAGGATGATCGGCACACCTATGTGCTCGATCTCGGTGCCAACGTCGACTGTTCGGCCGAGCATCTGCTGCAGTTCGGCATCATGGGGGCGATGCTGGTCTCCGCCCTTGAGCACAAGGAGCGCCCAACGGTCGGCTTGCTGAACATCGGCGAGGAAGAGATCAAGGGCAACGAGGTCGTCAAGCAGGCGGCCGAATTGCTACGCAGCAGCGGGCTCAATTTCTACGGAAACGTTGAAGGCAACGACATCTACAAGGCCACGACCGATGTTGTTGTCTGCGATGGCTTTGTTGGCAACGTGGCACTGAAGGCCTCCGAGGGCGTGGCGCAGATGATGGCGACGACGCTCCGGCAGGAGCTCAAGCGCAATCTCTACACGAAGCTTGTTGCGCTGCTCGCGATGCCTGCGCTGCGCCATTTCAAGCAGCGTGTTGATCATCGACGCTACAACGGTGCCGCGCTGTTGGGGTTGCGTGGCGTCGTGTTCAAGAGTCATGGCTCGGCCGATGCGTTTGCGTTTGAGCATGCGCTCCGGCGAGCGGCCGAGGCTGCCCGCAATCAAGTGGTTGATCGCATCACCGCGCGCGTGAGCGCGCACCTTGCAGCAGAAGGAGTGGCGCAGTGATCTATTCCAGGGTCGTAGGTACCGGCAGCGTACTGCCGGGAGATCCCGTCACCAACGACGATCTGGTGGCGCGTGGCATCGACACGTCAGATAGCTGGATCATCGAACGCACCGGCATCCGTGCCCGCCACCTTGCTTCGGCGGGCGTGACGTCCAGCGTGTTGGGGGCGGAAGCGGCCCGACGCGCGCTTGAAGCGGCCGGCCGCACGGCGGCCGATGTCGATCTGATCATTGTTGCGACCTCAACGCCGGACAAGGTCTTCCCCAGCACGGCCTGTCTGATCCAGGCTGAACTTGGCGTGGCGGGGTTCCCTGCTTTCGACGTTCAGGCTGTGTGCAGCGGTTTCGTCTATGCGCTGACGATCGCAGACAAGTTCATCCGCTCGGGCTCGAATCGTCGGGCGCTGGTTATCGGTGCTGAAGTGTTTTCGCGCATCATTGACTGGGACGACCGTCGTACCTGCGTGCTGTTCGGCGACGGCGCCGGTGCGGTGCTGCTCGAAGCCTCGGAAACGCCCGGCCTGCTCGCAACGGCGCTGCATGCCGATGGCAGCCTGCACGAGATTCTCGAGGTGCCGGGAAATATCCGCGACGGTCACGTCGAGGGCTCGCCCTTCATCCACATGGATGGTGCGGCGGTGTTCAAAGTGGCCGTTCGTGTCCTGGGCGACATTGCCAATGAAGTGCTTGAGCAGGCTGGCATGACGGCCGATCAGCTCGATTGGCTGATTCCGCACCAGGCGAATATCCGGATTCTTCAGGCGACCGCCAAGCGACTGCATCTGCCGTTCGAGAAGGTCATCGTTACCGTCGATCGCCATGGCAATACATCGGCGGCTTCGGTGCCGCTTGCGCTTGATGCGGCCGTGCGGGATGGCCGTGTCCAGCCGGGGCAGAGTGTGATGCTGCAAGGCGTGGGTGGTGGCTTTACCTGGGGCGCAGCGTTGCTGCGTCTGTAATACCGAGTGAGGATGCGATGAGCTTTGCGTTTGTATTCCCCGGTCAGGGGTCGCAGTCGGTTGGCATGATGGCCGCCTATGGCGACTCAGACGTGATTCGTGCGACGTTTGCCGAAGCTTCCGCCGCGCTTGGCGAAGATCTTTGGGTGATGGCGGCTGACGGCCCCGCTGAGCGTCTGTCGATGACGGTCAATACGCAGCCGCTGATGCTGACAGCCGGCGTTGCTGTATGGCGCGCCTGGTGCGCCGCTGGTGGCGCCGTGCCGAGTGTCGTGGCGGGCCATAGCCTGGGCGAGTATTCCGCACTGGTCGCGGCGGGGGCGCTTGAACTGTCGGACGCGGTACGTCTCGTTCGTTTGCGTGCTCAGGCTATGCAGGATGCTGTACCCGCCGGAACGGGCGCTATGGCGGCAATTCTGGGCCTCTCACCGGCACTAGTGGCCGAAGCGTGTGCCGAGGCGGCGCAAGGCGAAGAAGTTGCAGCGGCGAACCTTAACGACCCCGGCCAGATCGTAATTGCAGGTCACGCCGGCGCCGTTGCGCGCGCTTGCGACGCTGCCAAGGCTCGGGGTGCCAAGCGTGCGCTATCGCTACCGGTCAGCGCGCCGTTCCACAGCGCTTTGATGCGTCCGGCGGCAGAGCACCTCGCGATCGCATTGCAGTCGGTAAACGTTCGCACGCCTGCAATCCCTGTAGTGAACAATGTTGACGTCGCGCTTGAGTCGGACCCGGCGCGCATCAAGGATGCGCTTGTACGGCAAGCCTACTCGCCGGTTCGCTGGATCGAGACAGTGCAGGCGATCGCTGCTCACGGTGCTACGCAAGTCGTTGAATGCGGCCCAGGCAAGGTGCTGATGGGGTTGGTGAAGCGCTGCGCAGCAGGGCCTGAAGCGCTCGCCATTTCGGATGCGGAGAGCCTCGCAAAGATTCTCGAGATGACCAAGGGGGTTGCAGCATGACCGCGCTTGAAGGGCAAATTGCACTGGTAACCGGTGCCAGTCGTGGCATCGGCCGCGCGACGGCGCTTGAGTTGGGGCGCCAGGGGGCTGTGGTAATTGGTACTGCGACCTCGGATTCCGGTGCGGAGGCGATTTCGGCTGCGCTTACGGAGGCAGGCATCAAGGGTGTCGGGCTGCGTTTGAACGTCACAGATGCTGCCGATTGCGAGGCGGCGCTGGCGCGTATCGAACAAGAATTCGGTGCCGTGTCGGTGCTGGTGAACAACGCCGGCATCACGCGCGACAACATTGCGATTCGGATGAAGGACGATGAGTGGGACGCGGTGATCGACACCAATCTCAAGGCTGTTTTCCGCATGTCCAAGCTTGTCATGCGCGCGATGATGAAGGCGCGTTACGGCCGTATCGTCAACATCACCTCGGTCGTCGGCTCGTCCGGCAACGCAGGGCAGGCGAACTATGCGGCGGCGAAGGCTGGTGTTGCTGGCATGACCCGTGCGCTGGCCCGAGAGCTGGGCAGCCGGAATATCACGGTGAACTGTGTTGCGCCGGGCTTCATCGATACGGACATGACCCGCGCGCTCGGTGACGGGCAGCGTGATGCGCTGTTGGGTCAGATCGCGCTTGGGCGACTTGGTCGCCCTGAAGAGATTGCGGCAGCGGTGGCGTTCCTGGCGTCGCCTGCGGCCAGCTATGTGTCCGGCGTTACGCTGCATGCGAACGGCGGAATGTACATGTCATAAGCGCCGCTTGGGTGCCTAGGCAGTAGGGGCGCATGCCCGCATTTCATGGTTTCTTTTTGGTAAAATAGTGGGGTTTTCACCCCCGAATTTAGAGAAGGAGTGGTCAATGGAGAACATCGAACAACGCGTCAAGAAGATCGTTGCCGAACAACTCGGCGTCAACGAGGCTGACATCAAGAACGAGTCTTCCTTCGTGGACGATCTGGGCGCTGACTCGCTGGATACCGTTGAACTGGTCATGGCGCTCGAAGAGGAATTCGAGTGCGAGATTCCCGACGAAGAAGCCGAGAAGATCACCAGCGTTCAGCAGGCAATCGACTACGTCGTTGCCAACAAGAAGTAATCGCAGTCTTTAACCTCGTAACTCGATCCGGAGCGCACTTTGGGCGGTCGTAGAGTCGTCATCACCGGTCTCGGTATCATCAGTCCGGTCGGTAATTCCATCTCCGAAGCCTGGGACAACATCCTTAATGGGCGTTCCGGCATCTCCCGCATCACGCGTTTTGATGCGTCGACCTTACCGGTGCAGATTGCCGGCGAGGTCAAGAACTTCGACGTAACGGCCTACGTTTCCGGTAAGGAAGCGCGCCGTTACGACAAGTTCATCCACTACGGCCTGGCCGCGGCAATCGACGCGCTCAAGGACGCAGGGCTCGGAGAACATCCAGACAACGCAGAGCGCATCGGCGTTTGCATTGGCTCCGGCATCGGCGGTCTGCCGATGATCGAAGACACGCACAACGCGACGCTGGAGGGCGGCGCACGCAAGATTTCGCCGTTCTTCGTGCCGGGGTCGATCATCAACATGATCTCCGGTCTGCTATCGATTCAGTACGGCTTCAAGGGGCCGAACTTCGCAACGGTGAGTGCCTGTGCAACGGGCAATCACGCGATTGGTGAAGCCCAGCGTCTGATCGAGTATGGCGACGCGGACATCATGGTTGCGGGTGGTGCCGAGGGGACGGTGTCCTTCTTGGGTATGGGTGGTTTCTGTGCTGCGCGCGCGCTGTCGTGCCGCAACGATGATCCGGCTGCGGCAAGCCGCCCCTGGGATGCTGGTCGCGATGGTTTTGTGCTCGGTGAGGGCGCTGGCGTGTTGGTGCTCGAAGAGTACGAACATGCCAAAGCGCGCGGGGCTAAGATTTACGCCGAGCTCGCCGGTTATGGCATGAGCGCGGATGCAAATCACATCACTGCACCTTGCGAAGATGGCGAGGGAGCCTCGCGCAGCATGCGCAATGCCCTGCGCAACGCAAAGACGGAGCTCGATGAAATCGACTACGTCAATGCGCACGGCACCTCCACGCCGCTCGGCGATCTGGCCGAAACGACTGCGGTGAAGCGCTGCTTCGGTGAGCACGCCTATAAGCTCTCGGTTAGCTCGACCAAGTCGATGACGGGTCACCTGCTGGGTGCGGCCGGGGGTATCGAGGCGGTATTTACCACCCTCGCGATTCGCGATCAGGTGGCGCCGCCAACGATCAACCTGGAAACGCCTAGCGAGGGGTGCGATCTTGACTATGTGCCGAAGCAGGCACGGCCGATGACGATCCGGGCTGCGATGTCCAACTCCTTCGGTTTTGGCGGCACCAACTCGACGCTGATCTTCCGTCGCGTCTGATAGGCGTTTTCGCAGAAATGAGGCTCGCAGGCGATATTCGGCTGCGGGCCTCTTTGTCTTTCTGGGGCTTGCTTGTGGCACTGCATGGCGTAGCGCTGGCGGTGGTGTTCTATCCCGGTGTCGATCCGCGCTTACGTTGGGGCGGTATTCCGCTTGTCCTGGTCTCGGCGGCGTGGGCGTGGAGGCAGCAGCGCCGAACCCAGCGGATTGGTTTGACTTTGTTTGACGACGGCGCCGCGGCGGTCACGGATGGCGATGGGGCGTCTCGCCCAATCGTATTTCATCGCAGCACGCGAGATGGCGGCTGGTTTCTTGCGTTATGTTGGCAAGAACTCGCAAGCGGCCAACAGTGTCGGGTGTGGCTCGTCGGCTCGGCAATGCCAGCCGAAGAATGGCGCTTGCTGCGCGCCTGGCTGCGTTGGCGTGCGTTCAGCCGCGCGCGGACATCCAGCGAGGCAAGCCGGTCGGCCAGCGCAGATTCCTGATAATGGTCGCCTTGCCTTTCGGAAGGGTTTCCGGATAGTCGCGACTGTAGTGCAGGCCGCGGCTTTCCTTGCGTGACAGCGCTCCGCGCACGATCAACTCCGCGCTGACAACCAGATTGCGCAACTCAATCAGGTCGTTGCTGACCCGGAAGTTGGCGTAATACTCGTCGATTTCGCGGTGCAGCAGCGCGATGCGGTGCTGTGCGCGCTGCAGGCGTTTGGTGGTGCGGACGATGCCGACATAGTCCCACATGAAGCGGCGGAGTTCGTCCCAGTTGTGCGCAATGACCACTGCTTCATCAGCATCGGTCACCTTGCTTTCGTCCCACTCCGGGAGGTCCTCTGTGATGGCACGTGGGTGCGCCAGGATGTCCGCGGCGGCCGCTTCCCCAAACACCACGCATTCGAGCAGCGAGTTGCTCGCCAGCCGGTTAGCGCCGTGCAACCCGGTACAGGCGGTCTCGCCGATAGCGTAGAGGCCCGGAAGGTCGGTGCGTGCGCGCAGGTCTGTCAGCACTCCGCCGCAGGTGTAGTGCGCCGCCGGAACGACCGGAATCGGCTCTTTCGTGATGTCGATGCCGAGCTCAAGGCAGCGGGCATGGATGGTCGGGAAGTGCGTTGTGATGAACTCGGGCGGGCGGTGGCTGATGTCCAGATACACGCAATCCAGACCGTGGCGCTTCATTTCGTAATCGATTGCTCGGGCGACGATGTCGCGCGGGGCAAGTTCGCCGCGCGGATCGTGCTGCAGCATGAAACGCGTGCCGTCCGGCAATTTCAACAAACCGCCTTCGCCACGCACTGCCTCGGAAATGAGGAACGACTTCGCTTGTGGGTGGTAAAGGCAAGTCGGATGGAACTGAATGAATTCCATGTTGGCGACGCGGCATCCTGCGCGCCAAGCCATGGCAATGCCGTCGCCGGTCGCGGTGTCCGGGTTGGTCGTGTAGAGGTACACCTTGCCGGCCCCGCCGGTTGCGACCACGGTATGGCGGGCCGCAAAAGTCACGACATTGTCTTCTGCGATGTCGAGAATGTAGGCGCCGAGGCAGCCCGCGTCGGGGCGCCCAATTCGATGACCGACGATCAGGTCGACCGCAATGTGGTGTTCGAAGACGCGGATATTCGGATGGGCGCGGACTTTCTGGGTCAGTGTCTCTTGCACAGCTGCGCCGGTGGCGTCGGCCACGTGCACGATGCGTCGATGGCTGTGCCCGCCTTCGCGCGTCAGATGCATGTGTAGCGGGCCTTCCTCGGCAGGCGTGAAGGGCACGCCTTGCGCTGCCAGCCACTGAATGGCCTCGCGACCGTGCTCGACCACAAAACGCGTGGCGCCATCGTCACAGATGCCGGCGCCGGCGATGTGTGTGTCGCGCGCATGCGCTTCGGTGGAGTCCATCGGATCGACGACGGCGGCGATGCCGCCCTGCGCCCATGAGCTCGCGCCGTCCTCAAGCTGACATTTCGTCACCAGCGCGACCGAGTGGTGGTCAGCGAGGCGGAGGGCGAGCGATTGGCCAGCGAGGCCGCTGCCAAGGATCAGAACATCGAACTGGAGCACGGCGGTCAGGGCGCGCGGAAGGCGCCGCTAGATGGGGAGGCGCGAATATATCACGCGCCCCTGCGGCGCGTTGGCACACGGCGGCAATACCCATGCGCGTGACTGAACTATTCCCCGTGCGTCGGGTCAATGGACGCATAAGCAGTCGCCCTCAGGGGCTGGGGTATACTGGCTTGGCGCCGCCCAGAGCGCGAACCAATCCAGAAAATACCCCGTCCCATGAGTGATCGTCAGATAGACCAGCAGTTGGTCGAGCTTGCGCAACGCGGCGACAAGCATGCCTTCGGGCTGCTTGTGTCGAAGTATCAGCGCAAGCTCGCTCGGCTGCTGTCTCGCATGATCCGCGATCCGGCGGAAGTCGAGGATGTTGCGCAGGAAGCCTTCATTAAGGCTTATCGCGCGCTACCCTCGTTCCGCGGCGACAGCGCGTTTTACACATGGCTGTACCGTATCGGGATCAACACGGCAAAGAACTATCTTGTGTCGCAGGGCCGGCGCGCGCCGACCTCGACTGACATCGATGCCGACGAGGCAGAAAACTACGACGATGGCGATCTGCTTCGTGATTACGACACACCGGAACGCCTGCTTGCGACCAAGCAAATCGGCGAGACGGTGAACGTGGCAATGGATGCATTGCCGGAGGAGCTGCGCACCGCGATTGTGCTGCGGGAGATTGAGGGCCTGAGTTACGAGGAAATCGCGACCGTGATGGGCTGCCCGATCGGCACCGTGCGTTCGCGCATATTCAGGGCGCGGGAGGCGATTGCAGAAAGACTTCGCCCCTTGCTCGATACAAGTCCGGAAAAAAGATGGTGAGTGAGACATGAAAGAGCAGATTTCCGCCTTGCTGGATGGCGAATTGGAGCCAACGGGCGTGCAGGCGCTTTTGTCACACACAAAGAAGGTGCCGGCTCTGCGTGAGTGCTGGGGCGAGTACGCGCTGATCGGCGACGCTTTGCGCGGCGAGGCCGAGTTGTCGAGCGACTTCTCGGCCAAGTTGATGGCGCGGCTTGATGCAGAGCCGACCGTCATTGCGCCGGCGGCCAGTGCGGCGCTGGCGAAGCGTCGTCGTTCCGCACTCGACACCTTGTTGCCGATTGCCGCGACGGTAGCGGGTGTTGCGGTGGTTGCATGGCTCGGCTTGCGCGTCGAGCCAGCCGATACGACCCGTGTTGCGCATGCCACGACGGCCGCTCGAGCAGTGCCGGCTGCGGATGCTGATCGTGCTTACCTGCTCGCGCATCACGGGTATGCAGGCGCCCAAGCCGTTCCTGGTGTCGGGTACTACATGCGCACCGCAGCCGAACAGGTTGGGGACGAGGTGCGATGATCGGCAGGGCTTGGGTTGTTGCCCTGTCCCTGTTTGCAGGGCTGGCGCAGGCAAGTGCGTCGCAAGACGCCATCGCATGGCTCGCTAAAGTGAGCGCGGCGTCGCAGACGCTGAACTATGCAGGCACCTTCGTTTACCAGACCGGTAGAACGACCGAGACTTCGCGGATCGCCCATATTTCGGATGCGACCGGCGAATACGAACGGCTGGAGACGCTGGACGGCCCGCCACGCGAGATCGTACGTAGCAACGGTGATGTGCGCTTCTACCTGCCACAAGAGAAGATCATCATCAGCGACCATGCGATGCCTAAGCGTTTCCCGGCATGGGCTCATGTGTCACCCGATCAGCTGATGGGCAATTACAACGTTCGCCTGGGTTCGCTTGACCGGGTGGCGGGCATGCCCGCACAGCAGGTGGTACTTGAACCGCGCGACGCGTTCCGCTACGGCCACACATTCTGGGTTGAGCCGGGAAGTGGCCTGATGCTCAAGTCGCGCATGCTTGATTCCACCGGCGCTGTGGTGGAGCAATTTGCGTTTTCCGACGTGAGTATTGGCGGCCTTGTTGAGCGCGACAAGGTGCGCTCCCGCTATGCGGCTGCAGCGGGTGGTTGGCGCGAGATCAACGCACGCGGTGCGGCGGTGACCCCTGAAGAGGCGGGCGTGAGCTGTCGGGGGCTGTTGCCCGGCTTCCGGCCGATCAGTACGGTGCGCCGGCAAGTGAAGGATGGCGGCGCGGACGCGGTGCACTTGGTGTATTCCGATGGTCTGGCGACCATATCGGTCTTCGTGGAGCCGATCGCTCAAGGGCGCAAGACGCCTGTCGTTGGCGAGAGCGCTGTTGGTCCAACGCGAATATTCAAACGCCTGATTGGGGCTCATTACTTGGTAACCGCTCTGGGTGAGGTGCCGCCGGAGTCTGTGAGGCGCCTTGCGGAATCGGTTGAGATTCGCCAGAAATGAATACGCGTAAAGCAATTGTGCTGCGCGTTGACAGCGGTTCAGCGCTCGTGAAGGTTGGTGGTGATGGCGGCTGCGGTCGCTGCAGCGAAACCGGTGGCTGCGGCGGCGACGTGCTTGGCAAGTTGTTCGGTGGGCGCTGCGCCAGCTACCGGGTTGGAACTGATCGACCGCTCAGCCCGGGTGCTGAGATTCTGGTTGCGGTTGAACCACGTGCGCCTCTGTTGGCGGCAGCCCTTGCCTACGGTTTCCCCTTGCTTGGATTGTTGCTCGGGGCCGGAATTGGCGGCGCGCAGTGGCCGGGAGACGCCGGAGCGGTGCTTGGTGCTGTCGCCGGGTTGGTCTCGAGTTCAGCCGTGTCGATGTGGCTGACACGCCGAAAGCTTGCTGGCGGACTCGCTGTGCGCGTGATCGATTCAGGGATGTCGCATTGATGGGGGCCGCGATGTTGCAGCCAGTCAAATTCATGAAAGCGTGGCGCTTTGCGCTACTTTTATCAGTGCTCTGCGCGGCCACTGCGTCTGCGGCGCGAGATCTGCCGGAACTCGCCGATCTGGTTGATCGTTCGGCGGCGGCGGTCGTGAACGTCAGCTCGGAGCAGCTGCGTCCGCGGGCGAAATCCGATGCGCGGGATCCGATGCAGGACTGGTTCCGCCGTTTCATGCCCAAGCATCCGCAGATTCCTCGTGATGGCGAGGAGGGCGACTCGATGGGTTCCGGGTTCATCGTGTCGGCGGATGGCTACATTCTGACCAACGCCCATGTGGTCGAAGATGCGGACGAGATTGTGGTTCGCTTGACCGACAAGCGTGAGTTTCGCGCACGCCTGATTGGCGCTGACCGACGCAGCGATGTGGCGGTGATCAAGATCGACGCTACCGGCCTGCCCAAGGTGCCAATCGGCGACCCTGGCAAGCTGAGGGTTGGCGATTGGGTGGTCGCGATCGGTTCGCCTTTCGGTTTTGACCACACCGTCACCGCCGGCATCGTCAGTGCCAAGGGGCGTTCACTTCCGGACGAGTCGCTGGTCCCCTTCATCCAGACGGATGTGGCCATCAATCCAGGCAATTCGGGTGGGCCGCTGTTCAATCTCAAAGGCGAGGTGGTCGGCATCAACTCGCAAATCTACAGCGAGACGGGCGGGTTCATGGGGCTCTCGTTCGCGATCCCGATCGATGTGGCGATGGATGTGCACAACCAGTTGCGGTCCTCGGGCAAGGTGACTCGCGGCCGCATCGGTGTCGTCATTCAGGAGGTCACCAAGGATGTTGCCGACAGCTTCGCGTTGAAGGCGCCGCAGGGGGCGCTGGTGAGCGAGGTCGAGAAGAGTGGGCCCGCGGACAAGGCGGGTGTTGCCATCGGCGACGTGATCCTGCGTTTCGATGGCAAGCCCGTGAATGCATCGTCGGATCTGCCGCGTATTGTCAGCGGCACCCGGCCGGGTGCTCGCTCTTCGATGCAGATCTGGCGCAAGGGGGCGATCCGGGATGTCGCGCTTGTCGTTGACGAGTTTGCGGAGGAGTCGCCAGCCCCCAAGAAGCCTCAGTCCAAGCGGGTCGAGCCAGCGGGCTCAAATCGACTTGGTTTGGTGGTCGGGCCGCTCACGTCCGAGCAGAAACGTCATTTCAAGAGTGATGGCGGCGTGGCGATCAAGGATGCGAGGGGCCTCGCGGCGCGGGCGCAACTGCAGGGCGGAGATCTGATCGTGTCGGCGACGCGCAAGGGCCTGCCGGTCGAGTTCCGCAACGTCGAGCAGTTCAACCGCTTCGCTGCGGCGGTGGAGCGTGGTGAGAGCGTGTCGCTGCTGGTCAAGCGGGGCGACACCCAGAGTTTTGTCAGCCTGCGCGTGCCCGATCTGCCCTGAGCCGACGCGGCGGAGTGGATCGGCTATACTCGCGCGTTCTCCAACCCGATGGATTCCTGAGAAGGGTGCGGCAACGCACCCTTTTTTCGTGGCATGCAGCACATCAGAAACTTCTCGATCATCGCCCATATCGACCATGGCAAGTCGACCCTTGCCGATCGGCTCATCCAGCGCTGCGGGGGCCTCTCCGATCGCGAGATGGAGGCTCAGGTCCTTGATTCGATGGACATCGAGCGTGAGCGCGGCATCACGATCAAGGCGCAAACCGCGGCACTCAGCTATCGTGCTCAAGACGGTCAGATCTATAACCTGAATCTCATCGACACCCCGGGGCATGTGGACTTCTCTTATGAAGTCAGCCGCTCACTGGCTGCCTGCGAGGGCGCGCTGCTGGTGGTGGATGCTTCGCAGGGGGTTGAGGCGCAGACCGTTGCCAATTGCTACACGGCGATCGAGCAGGGCGTTGAGGTCGTACCGGTGTTGAACAAGATGGATCTTCCGTCTGCCGATCCGGATACGGCTCGGCAGGAGGTCGAGGACGTGATCGGCATCGACGCGACCGAGGCGATCCCGTGCTCGGCCAAGACCGGCATGGGCATCGACGAGATCCTCGAAGCCATCATCGCCAAGGTGCCGGCGCCGCGCGGCCAGGTTGATGCGCCGCTCAAGGCGCTGATCATCGACTCCTGGTTCGATAATTACGTCGGCGTGGTGATGCTGGTGCGCGTGGTCGATGGCGTGCTGCGTCCGAAGGACAAGATTCTGTTCATGAGCACCGGCGCGCAGCATCTGTGCGAACAGGTCGGCGTGTTCACACCGAAATCAATCTCGCGTGATCAACTGTCGGCGGGCGAGGTGGGCTTCGTCATCGCCGGCATCAAGGAACTGACGTCGGCCAAGGTCGGTGACACGATCACGGTGGCGAACAAGCCTGCCAGCGAGGCCTTGGAGGGTTTCAAGGAAATCAAGCCGCAGGTGTTCGCAGGGCTTTATCCGGTGGAGGCGAGCGAATACGACCAGTTGCGCGAGTCACTCGAAAAGCTGAAGCTCAACGACGCCTCATTGCAGTACGAACCTGAAGTGTCGCAGGCGCTGGGGTTCGGTTTCCGCTGTGGCTTCCTTGGCCTGCTGCACATGGAAATCGTGCAGGAGCGTCTAGAGCGCGAATTCGACATGGACCTGATCACCACGGCGCCGACCGTGGTCTACGAGGTCGTGCTCAACAGCGGCGAAGTGATCAAGGTCGAGAACCCTTCAAAGTTGCCGGAGATCTCGAAGGTCGAGGAAATCCGCGAGCCGATCATTACGGCAACGATCTTCGTACCGCAGGATTACCTTGGGCCGGTGATCACGCTTTGCAATCAGAAACGTGGCAACCAGGTGGACATGCATTATCACGGCCGCCAGGTGAAGTTGATTTACGATATGCCGATGGCCGAAGTCGTCATGGACTTCTTCGATAAGTTGAAATCCGTGTCGCGTGGTTATGCGTCGCTCGATTACGACTTCAAGGAATATCGAACCGCTGACGTGGTGAAGCTCGACATCCTTGTGTCGAGTGAGAAAGTCGATGCGCTCTCTGTCATCGTGCACCGCGCGAATGCACAGTATCGCGGTCGCGAACTGGCTGCAAAGTTGCGCGAACTGATTCCGCGCCAGATGTTCGACGTCGCGGTGCAGGCGGCGATCGGCTCACACATTATTGCGCGTGAAACGATCAAGGCGCTGCGCAAGAACGTGCTGGCCAAGTGCTACGGCGGTGACATCACGCGGAAGAAGAAACTCCTCGAGAAGCAGAAAGAGGGCAAACGCCGCATGAAGCAGGTCGGTAACGTCGAGATTCCGCAGGAGGCGTTCCTCGCCGTACTGCGCGTCGAAGACAACAAATAATCCCCCGGGAAGAGCCAGGAGAGGTCGTGGATTTTGCGTTGATTCTGTTCGTGCTGTCCTTGCTGACTGGAGCGCTCTGGTGTGCCGACCGCTTCGTGTTCCGGAAAAAACGTCCGAAAGGCAGTCCGGAGCCGGTCTGGGTGGAGTGGGGGGCTGGCTTCTTCCCGATTCTGCTGGCGATCTTCCTGCTGCGCTCGTTTCTTGTCGAGCCGTTCCGAATCCCCTCAGGTTCGATGATTCCGACGCTGCTTGTCGGCGACTTCATCCTCGTGAACAAGTTTGCGTATGGCATTCGCCTGCCGGTAATCGACAAGAAGATCATCGATTCCGGGTCGCCCAAGCGCGGCGATGTGGTCGTTTTCCGTTATCCGCAAAACCCCTCGCAGGATTACATCAAACGGGTGATCGGGCTGCCGGGTGACAAGATCGAATACATCAACAAGCGCTTGCGAATCAATGGTGAAGAGATCGCAGTACAGCAGATCGAAGACTATCTGCACACTGACCGTCTGCAATACTCGCATCGCTATGTGGAAAAGGTTGGCGGTGTCGAACACCAGATGCTGAATGACGCCGACGCACCTCCATTCGTGAGCCAGACCCTGCCTTATCCAGGGCGGGAGAACTGTGTCTATACTGTTGAAGGTGTGCGTTGCACGGTACCTGCTGGCCACTATTTCATGATGGGCGACAACCGTGACCAGAGCTCGGACTCGCGGGTGTGGGGTTTCGTGCCCGACGCCAATCTGCGTGGCAAAGCGTTCTTTATCTGGTTCCATTTCGGCGAGCTGTCGCGAATTGGGTCCTTTCACTAATTGCTTGGGGTAATTGATGCGGAATCGTCAACAAGGGCTTTCCTTGATCGGCACCATGATTGCTGCGGCTTTGGTTATTGGAGCCATCATTTTGGCTATGCGAATGGTGCCGGTCTATAACGAGTACTTCGCGGTCAAGAAAACATTGAACGCGCTTGCTGTAAGTGGTGAAGCGACGAGTCCCGAGGCAATCAGAGCGCTATTCGACAAACGATCGGGAGTGGAAGATATTGATTCCATTGCGAGGTCAGACTTGGTGATCACCAAGGAAAACGGGCGCTGGGTAATCAGCGCTCAGTGGCAAAGAAGAATTCCATTGGTGGCAAACATTTCTTTGTTGTTTGACTTTTCTGCTTCAAGCGCAGCCGAGCCTGCCGCCAGCCAATAGTCGATGAGCCGTGACAGCCTTCAGTTGGCGCTTGGATATCAGTTCTCTGATGTTTCTCTTCTTACCCAAGCGCTGACGCATCGAAGTTTCGGGACCCCGCACAACGAACGGCTTGAGTTCATCGGCGATTCGGTTCTGAACTGCGTCGTCGCCCGCGCCCTTTTCGATCGATTCACTGACCTCGACGAGGGCACGTTGTCGCGTTTGCGGGCCGGCTTGGTCAAGCAGGATGCCCTGCATGCACTTGCCTTGAGCTTGTCGCTCGGAGACTTGCTGCGACTGGGCGAGGGCGAGTTGCGTAGCGGCGGGCATCGTCGCCCGTCGATTCTCGCCGACGCGCTTGAGGCGGTATTTGGTGCAATCTTCCTTGATACGGGATTCGACGCCGCGAGTGGCGTGATTGGCCGTCTGTATTCAGCTTCGATCGCCGCGATTGATCCCCGCACCGCAGGTAAGGATCCTAAGACCGCCTTGCAGGAGTGGTTGCAGGCACGTCGCCATCCCCTGCCGACTTACGAGATGGCGCAGGTGCGCGGCGAGGCGCACGCGCAGGAATTTGAAGTGTCATGCCGGATCCCGGCCCTGATGCTAGAAACAAAGGGCCGCGGCGCGAGTCGTCGTGCGGCGGAACAGCAGGCCGCGCGCGCTGCGCTGGATCGGATCGAAAAACTATGACAGAACTTCAGGCTCCGGATGCGAACGGTTTTCGCACTGGCTTTCTCGCCATTGTCGGGAGGCCAAACGTTGGCAAGTCCACGCTGCTGAACCATCTGATTGGGCAGAAGATCAGCATCACGTCGCGCAAGGCGCAGACGACGCGTCATCGCGTGAACGGCGTTCTGACCAACGACACGCATCAGTTCGTGTTTGTCGACACCCCAGGCTTTCAGAAGCAGCACTCGAATGCGCTCAACCGTGCGATGAACCGCAGCGTCACGCAAGCGCTTGGCGACGTCGATGTCGTGCTGTTCGTGATCGAGGCGGGGCGCGTCACGGCCGCTGATCGTGCCGTGATGGAATTGCTGCCGACCGAGACGCCGGTGGTGCTGGTGATCAACAAGGTGGATCGTCTTGCCGACAAGCGTCAGCTATTGCCTTTCATTGCTTCAATAGCAGCGGAGCGTGAGTTTGCCGCGGTCGTGCCCTTGTCCGCTGAAACCGGCGCAAATGCGGATGAGTTGCTGAAGGCTTGCGGACCCTTGCTGCCGGAACAGCCTGCAATCTTCGACGCGGACGACATCACCGATCGCAGCGAACGCTTCCTGGCCGCCGAGTTCATTCGCGAGAAGCTCTTTCGACTCCTTGGCGAAGAGCTGCCGTACGGATTGGCCGTCGAGATCGAGAAATTCGAGATCGACGGACCGGTGCGCCGCATCTTTGCGGCCATCATCGTGGATCGCCCCAGCCACAAGGCGATGGTGATTGGGCGGGGCGGCGAAAAGCTCAAGCGTGTCTCTTCCGAAGCCCGCGTGGATCTCGAAAAGCTGTTCGGCGGGCCGGTCTACCTTGAGGTTTGGGTCAAGGTGAAGGGCGGCTGGGCGGATGATGAGCGCGCACTCAAGAGCCTCGGCATCGAGTGACGCTGCCGGCTGGGCCTGAATCACGACGATGAGTGGCAAGCGCGTCGAGCAACAGTCGGCCTTCGTGCTGCACACGCACCCGTGGCGCGAAACGAGCTACGTCGTCGATATGTTCTCGCGCGAGCATGGTCGTGTCGCCATGGTGGCAAAAGGCGCCCGACGCCCGCGCGCTGCGCTGCGTGGCGTGCTGCTGGCGTTTCAGCCGCTCGAAATCAGCTGGAGCGGCACGGGCGAGTTGAAGACCCTGACCGCTGCGGAGTGGCAGGGCGGGCAAGCGATGTTGAGCGGCAGTGCCCTGATGTGCGGGTACTACGCCAATGAGTTGTTGGTGCGCCTCTTACCTCGCGAAGATGCACATCCCCGTCTCTTTGATGCTTATGCGACCTTACTGCGGCGTCTGTCGATCAATGCGCCGCAGGACCTCGCGTTGCGCGCGTTCGAACTGGTGCTGCTGCAGGAGCTCGGCTACGCCCCCACCTTCGACACTGACGAGCAGGGCGAAGCCGTGCGGCCTGAGCGCGACTACCTCTTTATAATCGAACGCGGGCCCGTGCCGGCGACCGGCGACGAGCACGACGAGGCCACTTTGCCGGGCCGCGTGCTGCTGGATCTTGCTCGCGAGGATTTGTCGAACCCGGAGACACTTGCTCAGGCGAAAAGCCTGATGCGGCGCCTCATTGCCCATCTCGTCGGCGCCCGTGCGCTGGAATCACGACGTATCTTCATGGAGTTGCAGGAACTGTGATCGAACTCGGCGTCAACATTGACCATATCGCCACCCTGCGCCAGGCGCGCCGGACCTATGAACCTGATCCGGTTTGGGGCGCCGTCGAAGCGCACCTGGGCGGCGCCGACGGCATCACGGTGCATTTACGCGAAGACCGCCGTCACATTCAGGATGAAGATGTGCGTCGCCTGCGTGAGCTCACGCATATCAAGCTGAACCTCGAAATGGCCGCGACGGACGAGATGGTTGCCATTGCCTGCCGCCTCAAGCCGGAGATGGCGATGCTGGTGCCCGAGGGGCGCCAGGAAGTAACGACCGAGGGCGGGCTCGATATCGTGGCCAATGAGGCGCGCATCAAGGATTGCATTGCGCGACTTGCCGATGCGGGCATCCAGTCGAGCGTGTTCATCGACGTCGAATTGGCGCAGGTCGAAGCGGCCGCGCGGGTTGGCGCACGCGTGTGCGAGATCCACACCGGGCCGTACGCGGAAGCCTTTCACAAGAAGGGGCGCGATGCGCGCAGCCCCGCCGTGCTGGCGGAGATTGAGAAGATCCGCGTCGCCGGCGCCGCAATCATCGGAAACGGCATGCGCTTCAACGCCGGCCATGCGCTCAACTATTTCAACGTTCAACCGGTTGCGGCGCTGGCGGGCATCCGCGAACTGCACATCGGCCACGCCATTGTGAGCCGCGCGGTGTTCGTCGGTTTGCGCGAAGCCGTCGGCGAGATGAAACGGCTGATGCGCGAATCGGCTGCGTCGCCCCATCTTTACGGCTGAGAATCCCGCATCATGATTGCCGGCATCGGCACCGACATCGTGTCGATCACGCGTGTCCGTGCCTCGCTTGAGCGGCACGGCGAAGCGTTTGCCGAGCGCATTCTCGCCCCGTCAGAGTTGCTTGAGTTTCGCGCGGTGCGTGATGGGGCACGGCTTCTGGCCAAGCGTTTTGCCGCCAAGGAGGCGTTTGCCAAGGCCTTTGGCACCGGCCTGCGTGCCCCCGCGACGCTACATGCGATTGCGGTCGGGCACGACGAGCTCGGCAAGCCGGTGTACGTCTTCGACGCGCCGCTCGCGGCCGCGATGGGAGAGCGTCATTGGTCGGCGCACCTATCGATCAGCGACGAGAAAGATAATGTCGTTGCCTTTGCGCTCATCGAACGCTTGGCCTGAAGCAGCTCGCACGCGCATTGATGCTCACCACATCTTAGGAAGCTCCGAATGAACCCGCTGCAACTGCCCCTTGGCCCTGTGATGTGCGATGTCGCCGCTTACGCGCTTACAGAGGCCGAACGTGAGCGTCTGCGCCATCCGTTGGTCGGTGGCGTCATCCTGTTTGCGCGTAACTTCGAGTCGCCCGAACAGCTGACGGCTTTGACGCAGGAGATTCATGCGCTGCGTTCTCCGGCGCTGATCGTCGCGGTGGATCATGAAGGCGGCCGCGTTCAACGTTTCCGTAGTGGATTTACCCGTCTGCCTCCGATGGGCGCGTTGGGTGCGGCGTGGACGCTTGATCATGTGCGCGGCCTGGAGCTGGCGCGCCATACGGGCTATGTGCTGGCGGCAGAGTTGCGCGCACACGGTGTTGATCTGAGTTTTACGCCTGTACTGGATCTCGACTACGGGCGCAGCGCAGTCATTGGTGACCGTGCTTTCTCGGGCGACCCTACGGTGGCCGCTTCGCTCGCGCAATCGCTTGTGGCGGGTCTCAGCGAGGCTGGTATGGGTGCGGTCGGTAAGCACTTCCCCGGACACGGTTGGGCCGAGGCCGACTCGCACGTTGCCATGCCGCGCGACGAACGGAACTTCGACGAGATATGGGAGCAGGACATTGCGCCCTATCGTCACCGTCTTGGCCGCCAGCTGGCTGGGGTGATGCCCGCCCACGTCGTGTATGAGCAGGTCGACCCGCTACCGGCTGGTTTTTCGCGCTACTGGTTGC
The DNA here is from genome assembly GCF_041909475.1 of Niveibacterium sp. NCBI lineage: Bacteria > Pseudomonadati > Pseudomonadota > Betaproteobacteria > Rhodocyclales > Rhodocyclaceae > Niveibacterium > Niveibacterium sp. The sequence continues at coordinate 267,618 of NZ_JAYRDJ010000002.1, forward strand.
AGAACATCCTGCGAGAACGGCTCGGGTTCGATGGGGTCATCTTCTCCGACGACCTGACGATGGAGGGTGCCACGCAAGCGGGCGACATCGTTGCAAGGGCGGACGCTGCACACGCTGCCGGCTGCGACATGGTGCTGGTTTGCAACCGCCCTGATCTGGCGGATGAGCTTCTCACCAAATGGCAGCCACAGGTGTCGGCGCGCAGCGCCGCGCGCATTGATGCTTTGCGACCGGCGACAACGATCGATCCGTTCACGCTTGCGATCGAAGCGCGCTATGTCGATGCGCAGCGCGCCGTCAGCGAACTCAGCGCAAGTCTGACGTGAGTTTCGACGCGCGCGAATTCCTGCGGACGCTGTCGGAGGCGCCGGGGGTTTACCGGATGATCGGTGCCGATGAAGAGGTGCTCTACGTCGGCAAGGCAAAGAACCTCAAGCGCCGCGTATCGAGCTACTTCCAGAAGAACCACACCAGTCCCCGCATCGCCCTCATGGTGACGCGGATCGTACGCGTCGATACGACCGTCGTACGTTCCGAGACCGAGGCGCTGATCCTCGAAAACAACCTGATCAAAACGCTCAAGCCGCGCTACAACATCCTGTTCCGCGACGACAAGAGCTACCCGTACATCATGCTCAGCGGAGATGCCTATCCCCGCATCGCCTACTATCGAGGGGCTTTTGCCAAGGGCTCGCGGTACTTTGGCCCTTTTCCCAGCTCGTGGGCGGCGCGCGAAAGCGTTGCGCTGATCCAGCGCATGTTCCGCTTGCGCACCTGCGAAGAGAGTGTGTTCGCGAATCGCTCGCGCCCCTGCTTGCTGCACCAGATCAAGCGCTGCACCGCGCCCTGTGTCGATCTGGTGTCGCCCGAGGATTACGCGCGCGATGTGCGCATGGCCTCGCTGTTCCTCGAAGGGCGCCACGGCGAGATCGTCGACCAGCTGGGCGTTCAGATGCAGCAGGCCGCAGAGCGGTTTGCGTATGAAGAGGCGGCATTTTTCCGCGATCAGATTCGTGCCTTGCAGACGGTGTTGCACAAGCAGTTCGTTGACTCGGGGCGCGATGAGGATGTCGATATCGTTGTCGCGGTTGAAGTGGCCGGCCTGGTTTGCGTGAACGTCGCGATGGTGCGGGGCGGCCGCCACCTCGGCGATCGCCCGCAGTTCCCGCTTGCCAGTGAGGGCATGGGGGCTGCGGACGCCCTACTGGCTTTCGTCGAACAGCACTATCAGGAGCACCCGGCGCCGACGCGCCTGGTGCTCGTCGGCGCACCGCTGGACGACGCTCGGCATTTGATTGATGAGACGCTGGATTTGCGCATGGCCGTTGTCACGCCGCGCTTTGAGGCGGAGAAGGCGTGGGCCGAGATGGCCGAGCAGAACGCGCAGCTTGCAGTCGAAGTGCGTTTGCGTGAATCCGGTCGTGTTGCGGATCAACTCGATGCGCTGCGCTCCGCGCTGGACTTGCAGGATCCGCCGCAGCGCATTGAGTGTTTTGACATCAGCCACACCATGGGCGAGGCTACGGTTGCGTCCTGCGTGGTGTGGGAAGGCGGCGGCATGAAGAAGTCGGAATATCGCCGCTTCAACATCAGTGGCATCGAACCGGGTGACGATTACGGCGCGATGCGCCAGGCGCTTACTCGCCGCTACGGCAAGGTGGCGGCGGGCGAGGGCGTGCGGCCGGATCTGATCCTGATCGATGGTGGCAAGGGGCAGGTTGGCGTTGCGCACGAGGTGCTGGTCGAGCTTGGCCTTGAGTCAATCGCAATGCTCGGCGTCGCGAAAGGCGAGGCGCGTAAGGCGGGCCTTGAGCAGCTCGTTTTCGCGGATGGGCGCGAACCGCTGGTACTCGGCGGTGAGCATGCCGGGCTGCACTTGATCCAGACCGTGCGCGATGAAGCGCACCGTTTTGCGATTACCGGAATGCGGGCACGTCGCGCAAAGACGCGCATCGGATCGCGGCTGGACGATATTCCGGGCATCGGGCCGACGCGCCGCAAGAAGCTGATCGAGACCTTCGGCGGGCTCGCGGGTGTCAAGAACGCAACCGTCGAGGATCTGTGTCGTGTTGCCGGCGTCAATCGAAAACTGGCGGAAGCGATCTACAATGCGCTACGCGACTGATTTCATGTCGCCAACCTCCACTTTTCCATGCAGCTAAACATCCCGAACACCCTTACCTGGGCGCGCATTGTCTTGATCCCGTTGTTTGTCGGCGTCTTCTACCTGCCGGCGAACTGGCTGGGCATGGCCGACAAGAATTTCTGGGCCTGTGTCATGTTCATCCTGGCCGCCATTACGGATTGGTTCGACGGCTACCTTGCGCGCAAGCTTGGGCAGACTTCCGCGTTCGGCGCGTTTCTAGATCCGGTTGCCGACAAACTGATGGTGGGTGCCGCGCTGGTGATGCTGGTGGAACTCGGGCGCGTCGATGCGCTGATCGCGTTCGTCATCATTGGGCGTGAGATCACGATTTCGGCCTTACGGGAATGGATGGCCCAGGTTGGCGCATCGCGCAGTGTCGCGGTGTCCTTCATCGGCAAACTCAAGACGACGGCACAGATGATCGCGATCCCTGTGCTGCTGTATGACGGCACGTTGTTTGGTTTTTCAGTGCGCCAGACGGGCACGGTGCTCATCTGGGTGGCGGCCGTGCTGACGTTGTGGTCGATGGGTTATTACCTTAAGCGGGCGGCCGTCGCGTTATCAGAAGTTGAAAAGAGTTGACGCAGGGAGATTTCAGGCTATAATGCATCTCTCTGCGACGCGGGAGTAGCTCAGTTGGTAGAGCGCAACCTTGCCAAGGTTGAGGTCGCGAGTTCGAGACTCGTCTCCCGCTCCAGCCCAATTCAGGGGGAAAGCCCGGTGCTTTCCCCTTTTAGTTGAGCTGCGGGTCGTCAGGTTGATCCGCACACGGCGCGGTAGCAAAGCGGTTATGCACCGGATTGCAAATCCGTGTAGGTCGGTTCGACTCCGGCCCGCGCCTCCAGAAAATTTGCGGGAGTAGCTCAGTTGGTAGAGCGCAACCTTGCCAAGGTTGAGGTCGCGAGTTCGAGACTCGTCTCCCGCTCCAGTAGTAAGAAAAGGGAAGGCTTTATGCCTTCCCTTTTTGTTTTCCGGAGCGCCTTCACGCCGTCGTGTTCGGACTGTGTAGCGCCTAGCTCCGGTAGAATGCAAAAGTCCTAAGCAAAGCCGTCCCGGAGGGTGTGATGGTTCGCTGTCAGCTACGGTTTCTTGTCTCACTGGCATTTGTTGCGCTTCTTGCGCAACCGGCGCACGCATTCAACATGCAATTCGCAAGCGACACGCCAGTCGCCAATTTCAGCGCTGACGATCGTGCCAAGCATGAAGCAATGCTGACTGAACTGCTCGAAAGCACACCAGACGGCAAGTCGGTGAGCTGGGCGACTGAATCAACGCGCTCAGGCGGCGAGGGGCGTGCGTTACGCACGCTCAAGCGTCAGGGCTGGACCTGTCGTGATATTCAGATCAAAACCTACTACCGCGCAATGAAGGCGACGAATGGCCTGCGCGCATGTCGTGGAGAGGATGGAAAGTGGTCGCTGGAAAACTGATCGCCGTTGTTCTGGCTCTCTCCGCCGCGTGCGTTGCGCAAGCGGCAGACGTTAAGCTGCCGCAAACCCGCGAAGATTTCCGTAAGCTAGATGCGGCGACGCCCGTTTCCGAGACGACGCGTCGAGGGGTCGTGCAGCGTGTTACGCCGATCAAGACCGCCAGCAAGGCGGCCTCGCCGATGGACAATCAGGCGAATCGCACCAGCGCGGACATCATGTCGGACCGCCCACTGGTCGCCACTCCTCAGCTTGGCAAGGGGGGGAAGGAAGCTGCCGCCATGGATGCCACGAAGATCGAGTATCAGGTGGTGGTACGTTGGGAGGACGGCACCATTGGTGTTGTTCGCGAGGAGCGCGATCCGGGGCTCAAGAAGGGGGACGCAGTTGGCGTTGCGAACGGCAAGCTGGTGCGTCTGGCACACTGAAGAGAACAGTAGTCAAAAAAAACGCCGCGATTGCGGCGTTTTTTCATTTCAGCGTGCGGCGCCGTGTTCCGGCAGCACGATGTTGACCTTGAGCGCTTCGTAGTTGTCCTGCTTCTCAAGCTGGACCGAAATATCGTTCGGGTTCACCGTCACGTACTTCGAGATGACGGCGATCAGGTCTTTCTGCAGATCGGGCAGGAAGTCTGGGCTCGAGGCGCTTTCATCCGAGCGCTGACGGGCGATGACGACCGTCAGGCGCTCGCGCGCGATGTCAGCGGGCCGGGGTTTCTTCTGGACGAAGAGATCGGACAGCCAGGACATGTCAGGCTCCTCCGAAGAAGCGCTTGAGCAGACCCGGCTTTTCGTACGCAACGAAGCGCAGTTCGCGTTGCTCGCCGAGAAAGCGCGCAACGACGTCCTGGTAGGCCTCGGCGACGTCGGTGTTCTTCATGTGGATCGACGGAATGCCCTGGTTCGACGCCTGCAACACCACTTCCGATTCCGGGATCACGCCGAGTAGCGGTACCCGCAGCAGTTCCTGCACATCCTTGTAGGAGAGCATCTCACCCTCTTCCACGCGCTTGGGCGAGTAGCGGGTCACGATCAGATGTTCCTTGACCGGCTCGCGGCCTTCCTTGGCGCGGCGGCTCTTGCTCTGCAGGATGCCGAGGATGCGGTCGGAGTCGCGGATCGATGAGACTTCGGGGTTGGTTACGACCAGGGCTTCATCGGCGAAGGTCAGCGACATCACGGCGCCATGTTCGATGCCGGCGGGCGAGTCGCATACGGCGTAGTCGAAGCCCAGGTGTTCGAGATCCTTCAGGACCTTCTCGACGCCTTCTTCCGTCAGCGCGTCCTTGTCGCGGGTTTGCGAGGCCGGCAGCACGTAGAGGTTCTCGCAGTGCTTGTCCTTGATCAGTGCCTGGTTCAGGTTTGCTTCGCCGTTAACCACATTGATCAGGTCGTAGACCACGCGGCGTTCGCAACCCATGATCAGGTCGAGGTTGCGCAGGCCGACGTCGAAGTCAATCACCGCGGTCTTGAAGCCGCGCAGTGCCAGGCCGGAGGACACCGAGGCCGAGGTCGTGGTCTTGCCAACCCCGCCCTTGCCAGAAGTCACCACGATGATTTTCACGATCTCCCCTTCAATTCAACGTCATTTATTTGTTTGGATGGTATTGCGGCGGGCGAGAATCAGCTTAGCTGCAGCGGGTCGAGACGCAACTGCGCCTTGTCTCCGTCGCCCGTCAGTGTGATCAGTGCGGCGCGACCAGCGACTTCTTCCGGCAGACCGCGTTCGAAGGTGCGGAATACGCCAGCGATCGATACCAGTTCAGCGCCCAGCGAGGTGGTGAAGATGCGCGCCTGCTGGTCGCCCTGCGCGCCCGCTATGGCGCGCCCGCGTAGCGGTCCGTAGCAGTGGATGTTGCCGTCCGCGATCACTTCTGCGCCGTTGCTGACGCCGCCTATCACCACAAGGTCTGCACCGCGTGCGTAGATTTGCTGGCCGGAGCGCAAGGGGCGGTCGATCACCATCGTGCGCCCGGCAGCTGTCGGCGGAGGTTCGACTTGTGGTGCGGCCGCCGGGGCTTCCGGCGGAGGCGCCTCTGTCGTGCTGACACGGCTGGCTGCAGAGGACGGTTTGCCTGAATCCGGGGGCAGAACCGCCAGCCCGGCCTTGCGTGCGCCGTCGGCGTGCTGCTCCGGCGCGCCACGCACGGCGACCGGTTGCAGGCCGTACCGCCGCAGCAGGCTGGCAACGCCAGCCCAGTCCATGCGTTCGGGCAGCGCCGTACCGGACACGTCAATCACCGTGGGTTCGCCAGCAAAGAACTCGCCCATGCCGCCGAGCATTGCATGCATGGCGTCGGCGAGTTTCATTACGTTCGCGTCGCGAACCATGGCCGTCATGGCCTGAAGCGTTCCGCCCTTGAATTCAATCGTCTTGCCGTTGCTGCGATTGGCCTGCATGCCTGTCATGTACCGGTAATTTTGTCGAAAGTTTACCATCGGACCCGGCTTGCGCCGGCGGATTTGCGGTCGTCCGTTGAATCCGTCAATGCAGGTTTGCGGGCGGGCTGTCGAAGAGCGCTCGTGCCTCGTCGGCGCTGAAGCGGTATTCATGGTTCGACAGGTCGTCCGATACGACGACTTCGCCGTGCTCTGCCAGCAGATGCTCGATCTCTTCGCGCCCGAGCGCACGCAAGGTCGCCCGGATCTTGTCCCAGTCTGCGGGGAAGTTGTGTGTAACCGGTTTCGGATCGAATACCCGTAGCGTCTCCTCGTGAAACAGGCGCTGCAGTAGCACTGAGGCATCGAGCGAGAGCAGTTCGCCCGAGGTGATGGTTTGCGCGAGGCCGTGCACCCGTCGCCAGCCGTCGGCATCTTTGTCGTCGGCTCCCGGCAGTTTCTGCAGGAAGAGCCCCGCAGCATGCTCGCCATCGGCGGCGAGAAAGAGTGCCGCCGGCGCTTGTTCCGACTGCTGCAGGTAATGCTCGAACACGGCGGCGATCGTTTCGCCTTCAAGCGGAACGTAGCTCTGGTAGGGCTGTTGCATGCCTTCCACATCCAGCGAGAGCAGCAGCTGGCCATCGCCCAGCAATTCGTTGATCGCATTACCGATGACAGGTCCTTCGGACTTCGCGTAGCCACGCAGATTCAAGGTCTCGCCACAGTCGATGACGAGCAGCGACACGGCGCCGTGGCCGGAAAGCTGGAAGGTGATTCGCCCCGGTGTCTTCAGATTGCCCGCGATGATTGCCGTAACCGCAGCCATTTCGCCGAGCAATGAACGAACTGCGTCAGGGTAGTTGCGGCCCCGTTGAATCTTCTGCCACACCGGCCCCAATTGCACGAGGGCACCGCGGATGTCGAGATCCTCGAATAGAAAACGTTGAGTGTGGTCCATCATCAATCCTTCAGGGCTTGGGCAAATTCGGCCTCATCGACGCCTACAATCAGGCTGCGCCCGCCGCTGATGACCGGGCGTTTGATCAGGCTGGGCTTTGCGACCATCAAGGCAATTGCCTTAGCTTCATCGACATTGCTCTTCTCGCTTGCGTCGAGACCGCGCCAGGTCAAACCCTGAGTGTTCAGCAGCTTCTGCCATCCGACCTGCCTGGCCCAGGCTTGCAGCGTTGCCGCATCGATGCCGGATTTCTTGTAGTCGTGAAAGCTGTAATCGACGTGGTTGGCCGCGAGCCATTCGAAGGCCTTCTTCATGCTGTTGCAGTTCTTGATGCCGTAGATCGTGATCACGTCAGTGCGGAGTGTCGGGAAGAAAATCACGCAATTATCGCTGATCGGGCGTAAACAGTTGCCGTTTCGGCCGTAGTGCATCCATAATGGTTCGAGCAGGATTTCCAGGTTCTTGAATTGCGCGTGACCCAGCCGTCTGAAAGACGGTGAATGTTCGTCGGCTTTGCCTCCCTGAATTCCGTGCCAACGGGGCCGCCAGCCCCACAAAATAGTTATTTTTCGATTCGAGGACGCATCGACATGGCAACTGGTATCGTCAAGTGGTTCAATGACTCCAAAGGTTTCGGCTTCATCACCCCCGATGGTGGTGGCGACGACCTCTTTGCCCACTTCTCCGCAATTCAGTCGAAGGGTTTCCGTACCTTGGCTGAAAACCAACGCGTGACTTTCGACATCGTCGAAGGCCCGAAGGGCAAGCAGGCTGCGAACATCCGCCCGACCGAATAAGTCGTTGCGGACTCGCTAAAGCAAAACGCCCGGCTTGCCGGGCGTTTTGCTTTTCCAAGACCTGTCTTGTGCCGGTATTGCACCGCGAATAGGGGGGGCGATGTCGGCTGCTGCGACTATTCGGCGCCGCCGGTTTCGAGTTGGTGGCGCGCGTGGGTGTCCTGCGCCAGTTTACCGACGAGCCAGGGCATGGTCTGCTTCAAGGTGTCCGCGAGCGTCCACGGTGGATTGAGCACCACGAGGCCGCTACCGTGCATGCCGAGCCCGCTGAGCGCCGGTTTGTGCACCGACAGCGTGACATGCAGCCAGGACTTAGCCGGCAGTTCCTTCAGTTGCCGCGGCAATTCATGGCACTCGGGCCGCTGCAACAGCGGATACCAAACGGCGTAAGTGCCTGTGGCAAAGCGCTGCAATGCGTCCTGTAGCGTACTGACTACGGTGCGGTAGTCGGTTTTCACCTCGTAGGGCGGATCGATCAGCACGAGGGCGCGGCGCGGCGGCGGCGGCAGAAACGATTTCAGCCCCTTGAAACCGTCCGCACGGTCGACGATCAGTTGCTTGGCGAGCGGTTCGAAGTTCTCGGCCAGCAAGTCGGCGTCGGCGGGGTGGAGCTCAAAGAGCCGCATGCGGTCTTGTTCGCGCATCAGCTCTGCTGCGAACCAGGGCGAGCCGGGGTAGTGCTTCAGTGCGCCCGGACCATTGAAGCGGCGTACCAGATCGACATAGGCGCCAAGGGCGGGCGGCAGGTCCGGCGCGTCGATGATGCGTGCGATGCCACTCTCGAACTCGGCGTTCTGTGCCGCATAGCCACGATCCAGTTCGTAAGCGCCCGCACCGGCATGGGTGTCGATGTACCACCACGCTTTCTCTTTCTGGTTCAGGTAGCGCAGCAATTCGACTTCGACAAAATGCTTGAGCACGTCGGCATGGTTGCCGGCGTGGAAGGCGTGGCGATAACTCAGCATGGGGTGGCTCCGGGCGTCTCTGCCCGTTCATTTTAGGCGACGCGCGCCGGGCGGCGGATACCGCCCGGCGGGTTGGTCGGTGTGAAGCGGGTCAGCGCTTCAGGGCTTTGGCAAACGCGCTTGCAAAGGCGTTGGCGGGGGCGGGCTTTTCATCGCGACGCGGCGGTCGCGCGGGCGCGCTGTTGCGACGATCGCCGCCATCGGGCTTGCGGCTGGCGTGGACTTCATCTGCGAGGCGCATCGTCAGCGCGATGCGCTTGCGGGCGACATCCACCTCCAGCACCTTCACCTTGACGATGTCGCCGGCCTTCACGACTTCGGCCGGGTCCTTGACGAACTTGTTCGACAGCGCGGATACGTGCACCAGGCCATCCTGATGCACCCCGATGTCGACGAAGGCGCCGAAGTTGGTGACGTTGGTAACCACGCCTTCCAGCATCATGCCGGGGACGAGATCCTTCAGGTCTTCAACGCCGTCGCGGAAGCTGGCCGTCTTGAACTCCGGGCGCGGATCACGACCCGGTTTGTCGAGTTCCTTGAGGATGTCCTGCACGGTGGGCAGACCGAAGCGTTCGTCGGTGTAGCGCGCGGGCTGGAGCGAACGGATGAAGCTCGCGTCGCCCATGATCTCGCGCACGTTGCGCTGAACATCGGCGAGGATGCGTTCGACCACCGGATAGGCTTCGGGGTGCACCGCCGAAGCGTCGAGCGGGTTGTCGCCGTTCATCACACGCAGGAAGCCTGCGCACTGTTCGAAAGTTTTTTCGCCAAGCCGTGGCACGGCTTTGAGCGAGGCCCGATTGCGGAATGCGCCGTGGGCGTCGCGATGGGCGACGATGTTCTGCGCAAGCGTCGTGTTGAGGCCGGAGATGCGCGTCAGCAGCGCGGCCGATGCGGTGTTCACGTCGACGCCGACGGCGTTCACGCAGTCCTCCACCACCGCGTCGAGCGACTTGGCGAGGCGCGATTGATTCACGTCGTGCTGATACTGGCCGACGCCAATCGATTTCGGATCAATCTTGACCAGTTCGGCGAGCGGGTCTTGCAGGCGACGCGCAATCGACACCGCGCCGCGCAGGCTCACGTCGAGCTGCGGGAACTCCTTGGCTGCCAGCTCAGACGCCGAATACACCGAAGCGCCGGCTTCCGACACGACGATCTTGGTCATGTGCAGTTCCGGCAGTTGCTTCACCAGATCGCCGGCGAGTTTGTCGGTCTCGCGGCTGGCGGTGCCATTGCCGATTGCGATCAGCTGCACGTTGTGCTTCTTTGCCAGCACGGCCAGCGTGTGCAGCGCGCCATCCCAGTCGCGGCGTGGCTCGTGTGGGTAGATCGTGGCGGTGTCGAGCAGTTTGCCGGTGGAGTCCACCACGGCGACCTTCACGCCGGTGCGCAGGCCCGGGTCCAGGCCCATCGTGGCGCGCGGGCCCGCGGGGGCTGCGAGCAGCAGATCCTTCAGGTTCTTCGCGAAGACGCGGATCGCTTCTTCTTCGGCCTTCTCGCGCAGCACGCCCATCAGATCCAGTTCAATGTGCAGCGAGAGCTTCACGCTCCAGGCCCAGCGAGCGGTCTCGACCAGCCAGCGATCGGCCGCCCGGCTTTCGTTGCGTATGCCGGCGGCACTCATGATGCGGCGCTCGCAGGGGTTGGGTTCGGCGGGGCGGCTGCCATCTTCGGGGTCGGTATCCAGTACGAGCTTCACGCGCAGGATGTCTTCGTTGCGGCCACGGAAGAGGGCCAGCGCGCGGTGCGAAGGGATGTCCTTGAGCGGCTCGCGATAGTCGAAGTAGTCGCGGAACTTGGCGCCGTCGTTTTCCTTGCCCTCGACGACGTTCGCGACGACGACGCCGTGTGCTTCGACGTACTCGCGCAGATTGCCGACCAGGGCGGCGTTTTCCGAGAAACGCTCCATCAGGATCTGGCGCGCACCGTCCAGTACCGCCTTGGTGTCGGCGAATCCGGCCTCGACGCTGAAGAAGCGGGCGGCCTCGGTTTCCGGCACCAGTGTCGGGTCAGCGAGGAGGGCGTCGGCCAGGGGCTCGATACCGGCCTCGCGTGCGATCTGCGCCTTGGTGCGGCGTTTCTGCTTGTAGGGCAGGTAGAGGTCTTCCAGGCGCTGCTTGGTCTCCGCGTGCTCGATCTCGTCGCGCAGCGCGGGTGTGAGCTTGCCTTGTTCTTCGATGCTGGCGATCACCGCAGCGCGGCGGTCTTCCAGTTCGCGCAGGTAGCCCAGGCGCTCTTCCAGCGTGCGCAGCTGAGTGTCATCGAGCCCGCCGGTGACTTCCTTGCGGTAGCGGGCGATGAAGGGCACGGTGGCACCGGCGTCAAGCAGCTCGACGGCCGCAACGACCTGGCGTGGATGGGCGCCGAGTTCAGCGGCGAGGCGGGATTCAATAGGCGGGAGCATCGGGATGTGCTGCAGAAAAACGGGAGGCGCGGACTATGGCGGAAAGCGGGGTTGGCTTCAAGCGTGTCAGGATGTATCGCGCTGAGAGGGGCAAAACGGTGCTGCGGTAGAATGCCTGACTCGACTCAACCCAGAGCGGGCCTCGTGCCCGGCAAGGTCACGCGTGAGCTCCAACCGTACCCCCCGTTTCCGGATTGCCGCAAGCTTGATGGGCGTCGCGATCCTGTGCGCAGCCGGTCTGCCGAACGTCGCCGGCGCGAGCACCAGCAAGTCCCACACCAAGAAGCCGACGACCAGCACGTCGGCGAAACCCAGCAGCAAGAAATCCAGCACCGGAAAGTCAGCGTCGGCGAAGTCGGGAGCGGGCAAAACCGCGGCCGGCAAGTCGACCGCGAAGTCGGCGAGTGCCGCCAAGCCCAAGGTTTGCTATGAAACGGTCAAGCGCAAGGGCAAGTCGGTCAAGGTCAAGAAACCGTGTGGCGAACCGGCCGAGACGGTGGTGACCAAGAGCCCGATCAACGCGCGCTCGCTCGAGAATTCCGGCACCCCGCTCGATGGCTCTCCGGTAAAGGCGCGTTCGGCGCCGATTCGCGCCTATGCGGTGGATGGCTCGACCTTCTTTCACAACGGCCGCAAGATCGTGGTCGAAGGTTTGGGCCCGGAAGCCAGTGCCGGCTTGACCCACGAACATTCAGCCCAGCGTCTGCAGCGTTTGCTGGACGGCGGCACGGTGAGTATCGACCCGGTTTCCGCGGACGAAAACGGCGCGCTGCGTGCGCGTGTTCGCGTGGACGGGCGCGATGTGGCCGACCTGATGCGCGCGCAGCCCTGAGCCGCCGCGCGCCTAGACGCGGAACCGATTCGCCGCTTCGCGCAGCGCCCCGGCGAAGCACTTGAGTTCTTCGGCTACGCGCGATGTCTCTTGCGCAGCTTGGCTATTGTCCTCGCTCATCTGGGCAACGCTTTCGACCTTGCGGGCAATATCCTGCGCGGCGGCGCTCTGTTCGGTCAGTGCGGCCGAGATCTCGTTGATCGCAGCGCTGACGTGCGTGGCGGAACCCTGGATCGCATTCATCCTGTCCGCCGCCTGATCCGACAGACGCTTGCCGTCGAAGACCCTGGTCACGACCGAATCCATGCCGGCCACCGCATCGTGTGCCGAGCTTTGCATCGTCAGGACCATCTGGCTGATCTCTTCGGTCGCCTTGCGGGTACGTTCCGCCAGTTTGCGCACTTCGTCCGCCACGACCGCAAAGCCACGCCCCTGTTCGCCTGCCCGCGCCGCTTCGATCGCAGCGTTGAGCGCGAGCAGGTTGGTCTGGTCGGCAACTTCCTTGATCACCTGCATGATTCCGGAGATCTTGTCGGACTGGCGACCCAGATCGTTGATCGTTTCGCCGGCGGTTTGCACCGTGCCGGCGATCTGATCCATCTCGCTGTTGGTCTGCGAAATGATCGTGGCGCCGGAGTCGGCGGCGCTGCCCGCGTCCTGCGCGCGCTGTTGCGCGTCGTGCGTTGAGTCGGTGATGTGGTTGATCGAAGTCGTCATTTCGACGATCGCCGAGGCCATCGCGGTGGCCGATTCGCTCTGGCGGGAAGACGCCTCCGAGACCTGGCGGGCAACGCCCGAAGCGCGGTCGGATGCGTCGGCAATGCGTTCGGCGTTGTCCAGCACTTCGCGTAGCGAGCCCTGCATCTGCTCGACCAGCTGGTTGAACGCGGCCGCCGTCTGGCCCGCCTCGTCGGTGGCCCGCACCTGTGCGCGCAAGGTGAAGTCGCCGCTGCCGGCGACGGCAACGATGGTGCTGCGAATCGCGTCGAGCGAGCCCACCACGGCACGCACGATCACGAATGCCAGCGCAGTCAGCACGGCGATCGAACCCACTGCGATCAGCGCGCCGAAGGCGGAGAAGCGCGAAATGGTGGCCGTAGCGTCATTGCGCGTTTCGCCCATCCGCTTGAGGCTCAGTGCCTGCAGTTTGGTCAGGTGCTCACGCACGACCGTGGCGGCAGCCCGCTGCGTGTCGATCAGCTTGTAGTAGGTCTCGAACAGCGCGCGCTGCTTGACCGGTTGGTCGTTGGTGCTGAGGCTTGCGATCACCTCATTGAGCGCGCTGTCCTGCTCCCGCCAGGCGTCAAACGGTTGCTTCAGGGTCGCCCAGGCCTTTTCTTCTTCGGGGCCGCGCGGTGCAGTCGCGTAGGCCTTCCAGCCCGCATCGATCTCTTTCCACGCGCGGTCCTTGTTGAGCATGAGGTTCTTGAAGAACTCCTGCGCATACATGTCCTGCTCCTTGAGCGCGACCTCAAGGGTGGCTTCAATCACCTGAGCCTGACCCGCTGCAGGCCCACCAGCCCCGGCATCTGCTGTTGTGTTACATCCGACAGCGTGCCGCCGATTGCCCGCAATCCAACCCAGCCGCCGACCGCTGCAGCCACCACCGCGAGCACTGCGACCAACACCAGAATGCCGAGCCGGATCCGGATGCTGAGGTTGCGCATGGGTGGCCTCCTGTTGGATGGGTTGGTGCGGGCCTTTCGTCAGACCTTGAAGCGCGACGCGGCGTCGCGCAGCGCTGAGGCAAAGGCGTCCAGCTCCTGCGAGATGCGCGCGGTTTCCTGCGCGGCGTAGCTGTTGTCCTCACTCATTCGGGCGACATGTTCGACCTGGCGGGCGATGTCCTGTGCGGCGGCGCTCTGCTCGTTGAGCGCGGCAGAGATCTCGTTGATCGCCTCCGTGACCTGACCCGCCGAACCCTGGATCTCGTTCATGCGGGCTGCCGCCTGGTCGGACAATTCCTTGCCTTCGAATACACGGCTGACGACGGAGTCCATGCCGGTGACCGCGTTACGTGCCGAGCCCTGCATCGTCACGACCATCTGGCTGATTTCTTCGGTCGCCTTGCGGGTGCGCTCGGCAAGCTTGCGCACTTCGTCGGCCACCACCGCAAAGCCGCGGCCCTGTTCGCCGGCCCGCGCCGCCTCGATGGCAGCGTTGAGCGCGAGCAGGTTGGTCTGGTCCGCCACTTCCTTGATCACCTGCATGATCCCGGAGATCTTGTCGGACTGGCGGCCCAGGTCGTTGATCGTCTCGCCCGCGGTTTGCACGGTGCCGGCGATGTGATCCATCTCGCTGTTGGTCTTGGCGATGATGGTGGCACCGGAGTCGGCGGCGCTGCCAGCGTCGTGTGCGCGATGCTGGGCGTCGCGGGTGCTGTCGGTGATATGGTTGATCGAGACCGTCATCTCTTCGATCGCCGAGGCCATCGCCGAAGCCGATTCGCTCTGGCTGGTCGAAGCGTCGGACACCTGCTGCGCGGCGTCGGACGCCTTGTGGGCCGCTTCCGAAATGTTCTGCGCGTTGTTCAGCACCTCGCGCAGCGAATCCTGCATCTGTTCGAGCAACTGGTTGAAAGCCTTGGCGGTCTGCCCGGTTTCGTCGTTGCTGGTAACGTCGGCGCGGATCGTGAAATCGTTGTTGGCGGCCACTGAGGTGATTGCGCGGCGCATCTTGTCGAGCGCACCGGTGATGCTCTTGAAGAAGATCCAGCCCAGCGCGAGCAGGGTGGCGACGGCCAGCGCGAACACCGTCAGCATGGCGCCGACCGCGGCCTTGCGCGACAGCGTGCCGGAGTCGCTGGCGTCCTTCGCGTACTTGACGTTGAGCTCGACCAGTTTGTTCAGGTTACGCTCGACGGCGTACTGCGCATCCTTCCAGTCGGTCACGTAGAAGTAGTACTTCTCGAACAGTTCGGCCTGATGCTCGAACTCGGAATTGTTGCCCAGCTCGGTGATCACTGCGTTGAGCTTGACGTCGAACTCGCGCCAGCGCTTGAGGCCGGGTTCCAGGGTTTTCCAGGCCTTCTCCTCATCTTCTGTGCGTTTCTGGCCGGCGTAGGTTTTCAACGCCTTGTCGAGCGCTGCGGTCGCTTTTTCCTTGCGTTCGAGGATGTTCTTGAACTGGGAGTTGGCGTACTTCTCTTTCTCCCAGGTCGCCGCTTCAAGCGTGTAGGCGTAGAGCGCGTACTGGTTGCTGCGAACATCCGAGAGCGCGATAACGGCGGGCAATTGCGTTTCGCCCAGTTGTGACATCGCGCTGCCGACTCGGCTGATGCCGACCCAGCCGGAAATGCCGACCAGCAACAAGGTGCCGATCGAGATGAGAACCAGCAGGCCGAGTTTGGCCTTGACGGTCAGGTTGCCCATGTGGGAGCTCCTCCAGCTTTCTGCTCTGTTTATCCGTATGCCGATGGCGGCAGGCACTAACGGATAACGGCACCCACGGCGCGGTCTTTAGCGGTTGAGCGTTGAGGCCAATTCCGATCGGTAGCGGCGGACCAGCGCGTCATCACTGATTGCGGCGAAGAGTTGCAGCATCATCAGCCGCCCGGCGTCGTCCTCGAAACTGCGATCGCGCCGTACGATTTCCAGCAGTTGTGCGAGGGCGGGCTCGTAGTCGCGGCGCGCGGAAAGCAGGCGTGCCAGCGCCAGACGGGCGCCAAGGTCGGCCGGGTCGGCAGCGATCCGTGCTTCCAGTGCGTCGCGCTCAGTGGTGTCAGGCGCGCCGTCGAGCAAGGCGAGGCGCGCGCGCAGGCCGGCCACGCGATCAGGGTTGCGGGCTGGCTCCGCTACGTTGTCGAGCAGAAGGCGGGCGGTCGGCAGATCGGCTTGATCGAGCAGGACGTCGGCGAGGTCGAGGTAGCTTTCCTCATCTTTGGGATCGAGCTCCAGCGCTTGTTCGAGCAGCGCGCGAGCCTCGTCCGGCCGGCCCTGCTCACGTGCCGCGCGGGCAGCTTCGCGCAGCGGGGCGGCGGCAGAGGGCAACAGGCTTTGTATGAAGGCGCGCAGCGTCGCTTCCGGCAGGGCGCCGGTAAATTCATCCACCACTTCGCCCTTGACGATCGCCTTGACGTTCGGGATGCCACGCACGCCAAAGCGCTGCGCCAGGGCGACGTTTTCGTCCGAATTCACCTTGGCGAGCAGGAACTGGCCGCCAAACTCGGCGGCCAGCTTCTCAAGCGTCGGGCCGAGCGCGCGGCAAGGGCCGCACCACGGCGCCCAGAAGTCGACCAGCACGGGCACCTGCATCGATGCCGCGATGACGCGTTCGTCGAAATTCCGGGTTGTCACGTCGAACACAAATTCGCTGCCTGCCATGCTGGGCTCCCATGTGTAGTGCGCAGGATTGAAGTTTGGGCCTATGCGAGCCGATTCAAGAGCCTTCGAAAGCCTCCCGAAAAGTCGCCAAGTGCCGGTATAATCTACGTTTTTTCAAGGGCGGCGCCCATTCAGCGCGTCGTTCGCAACCGAATCCCCTGGCTAGCCCCTTCGGAACCACCATGCCCGAGATCCTCAAGCTGCGTGGCGCGCCCGCGCTTTCCGCTTCCCGCCTGGAGCGCCTTACCGCCCAGCTCAAATCCGCCCTGCCGAAGTTGAAGGGGCTCGCCGCCGAACACTGGTACTTCGTCGAGATCGATGCGCCGCTCACCGGTGATGAGGCCGAGCGCCTGGCCGACCTGCTCGGCGCCTACCCGCAGGGGGATACGCCGGCCGGCGCGCTGCTGCTGGTGACGCCGCGTCTGGGGACGATCTCGCCATGGTCGTCGAAGGCGACCGACATCGCGCACAACTGCGGCTTTGCGAAGATCAAGCGCGTCGAACGCGGCACCGCTTATTCGCTGGACCTGCGCGGCGCGTTCGACGCCGATGCCCGCGAAGCAGCGCTGCCTGTACTGCATGACCGCATGACCGAATCGGTGCTCGACACGGTCGACGCGGCCCATGCGCTGTTCGCCCACTATGCGCCGCAGCCGCTGACCACGGTGGACATCATCGGTGGTGGCCGTGCCGCGCTCGAAGTGGCCAACGGCGAGCTGGGGCTGGCGCTGTCGCCGGACGAGATTGACTACCTGGTCGAGAACTTCACGAAGATGGGCCGCAACCCCACCGACGTGGAGCTGATGATGTTCGCGCAGGCGAACTCGGAGCACTGCCGTCACAAGATCTTCAACGCCAGCTGGGTCATCGACGGCAAGGCCGAAGAGAAAACCCTGTTCGGCATGATCCGCGACACCCACAAGGCGCAGCCCGAGCACACCGTCGTGGCGTATTCGGATAACGCCGCGATCTTCGAAGGCGCGGAGGTGCAGCGCTTCTATCCCGAGCAGGACGGCCGCTGGAGCTACAAGACCGAGCTGACCCACATCCTCGCCAAGGTTGAGACACATAACCACCCGACCGCGATTTCGCCCTTCCCGGGCGCATCCACCGGCGCCGGCGGCGAGATCCGCGACGAAGGCGCAACCGGCCGCGGTTCCAAGCCCAAGGCGGGTCTGGCGGGCTTTTCGGTATCGAACCTGCGTATCCCTGGCTATGAGCAGCCGTGGGAAGTGAATTACGGCAAGCCGGAGCGCATCGCGTCCGCGCTGCAGATCATGATCGACGGCCCGCTCGGCGCAGCGGCGTTCAACAACGAGTTCGGCCGTCCTAACCTGACCGGTTACTTCCGCACCTTCGAGCAGGATGTGATGGGCGAAGTGCGCGGCTACCACAAGCCGATCATGATCGCCGGCGGTGTCGGCAGCATCCAGGCGCAGCAGTCGTTCAAGAGCGACTTCACGCCCGGCACGCTGCTGATCCAGCTTGGTGGCCCCGGCATGCTGATCGGCCTCGGCGGCGGCGCTGCTTCGTCGATGGCGACCGGCACCAACACCGCGGACTTGGACTTCGCCTCGGTGCAGCGCGGCAACCCGGAAATCGAGCGCCGTGCCCAGGAGGTAATCGATGCCTGCTGGCAGCAAGGCGAGAACAACCCGATCCTGGCGATCCACGACGTGGGCGCTGGCGGCCTTTCCAATGCGATGCCCGAACTGGCCGACCACGCCAAACTCGGCGCGCATTTTGAACTTCGCAACATCCAGATCGAAGAGCCGGGCATGAGCCCGCGCGAAATCTGGTCGAACGAGGCCCAAGAGCGCTACGTGCTGGCGATCGCGCCCGAGCGCCTTGCCGATTTCGAGGCGATCTGCGCACGCGAGCGCTGCCCGTTTGCGGTGCTCGGCACCACCACGGCCGACGGCCATCTGACGGTGAGCGACAGCCACTTTGGCAACAAGCCGGTCGACATGGACATGCAGGTCCTGCTCGGCAAGCCGCCGCGTATGACGCGTGACGTGGCCCATCGCGACATCTTCCTGCCGCCGCTGGACACGACCTCGGTGGATCTGGCCGACGCGGTGATGCGTGTGCTGCGCAACCCGACGGTGGCCTCGAAGAACTTCCTGATCACGATCGGCGACCGCTCGGTCGGCGGCCAGACCGCACGCGACCAGATGGTCGGCCCGTGGCAGGTGCCGGTGGCCGATGTGGCGGTGACGACCGCCAGCTTCCACGGCTACCTCGGCGAAGCGATGGCGATGGGCGAGCGCACGCCGCTGGCCTGTGTGTCGCCGGCGGCATCGGGCCGCATGGCGGTCGGCGAGTCGGTGACCAACCTGCTCGCCGCTGACGTGTCGGACATGAAGCAGATCAAGCTCTCCGCCAACTGGATGGCCGCCTGCGGCCACCGCGGCGAGGACGCCCACCTGTTCGCCACCGTGAAGGCGGTCTCCGAGTTCTGTCAGGGCGCGCGGATCGCGATCCCGGTCGGCAAGGACTCGCTGTCGATGAAGACGGTGTGGCAGGACGGTGAGACCGAGAAGAAGGTCGTTGCCCCGCTGTCGCTGATTGTCACTGCGTTTGCGCCGGTGGGCGATGTGCGCCGCACACTGACGCCGGAACTCAAGCGCCTGCCGGGCGTGGAGACCGAGCTGGTGCTGATCGACCTGGGCCACGGCAAGCATCGCCTCGGCGGTTCGGTGTTCGCGCAGTGCTTCAACTCGGTCGGCGAACATGCGCCGGACGTCGAGCCGGGCACGCTGACCGCCTTCGTCGGCGCAATGGCCGAGCTCAAACGCGACAAGCGCGTGCTGGCCTATCACGACCGTGGTGATGGTGGTCTGCTGGCGACGGTGGCCGAAATGGCCTTTGCCGGCCGCGTCGGCGTGTCGCTGGAGTTGGATTCGATTGCCTATGACGGCCACCTGTCGGACGTCGATGGCGGCGAGAAGAAGGCGGGCATGCTCGCCGGTCGCTTCAACGATCGCGCGATCGCAGCGCTGTTCGCCGAAGAGCTCGGTGCGGTGATCCAGGTGCGCCGTGACGACCGCGATGCAATCCTCGCGACGCTGCGCGCGCATGGCCTGGGTGGCTGCGCACACTTCATCGGCCAGCCGAACGACCGCGACGAACTGCGCATCTGGCGCAACGCGAAGATGATCTTCTCGGCGCCGCGCGCCGAACTGCAGCGCGCGTGGAGCGAGGTCAGCTACCAGATCGCGAAGATCCGCGACGACGCAACGTGTGCGCAGGAAGAATTCGACGGCCTGCTTGAAGCGAACAACCCGGGTCTGTCGGTGGCGCTGACCTTCGATGCCGCAGAGGACATTGCTGCGCCGATGATCGCCACCGGCGCACGGCCCAAGATCGCGATCCTGCGCGAGCAGGGCGTGAACTCGCAGGCCGAGATGGCATCGGCCTTCGAGCGTGCCGGCTTCGAGCCGTTTGATGTGCACATGTCCGACCTGTTCTCCGGCCGCTACACGCTCGACCGGTTCAAGGGCCTCGCAGCCTGCGGCGGTTTCTCGTACGGCGACGTGCTGGGCGCGGGGCAGGGCTGGGCGAAGTCGATCCTGTTCTCGGACGCGCTGCGTGCGCAGTTCGAAGCCTTCTTCGGTCGCAGCGACACCTTCGCGCTGGGCGTCTGCAACGGCTGCCAGATGATGGCGCACCTCGCACCGATCATCCCCGGTGCCGAGTGCTGGCCGACCTTCCAGCGCAACCGCAGCGAGCAGTTCGAAGCGCGCTTCGTGATGGCCGAAATTCCGGAGAACCCGTCGATCCTGTTCGCCGGCATGGCCGGCAGCCGTATGCCGATCGTGGTGTCGCACGGCGAGGGCCGCGCGGTGTTCGACGGCATCGACGCTCAGGACAACGCGAAGATCGCGCTGCGCTACATCGACAACGCTGGCCAGGTGGCGACCCGCTACCCGGCAAACCCGAACGGTTCGCCCGCGGGCATCGCCGGTCTGACCACGCCGGACGGCCGCTTCACGATCATGATGCCGCACCCGGAACGCTGCCGCCGCACGCTGCAGATGTCCTGGGCGCCGGACTTCCTCGGCGAGGATTCGCCCTGGATGCGCATGTTCCGCAACGCGCGGGTCTGGTTGGGCTGACTCCTGCCATGAAGCTTCGCGGCGCGCTCGCGCTGTTGAGTCTGTTCTCCGGTGTCGCCCTGGCGGCGCCGGAGAAATTCACCGATCCGGAAGACGGCCGCTTTGACGCCAGCGAGTATCTGCTGACGTACAAGGGCCTGCTGCCGGTGCCGGTGATCATCACCGAGCCGGCGGTCGGCTACGGTGGCGGCATGGTCGCGGCCTTCTTCGATCAGTCGATGTCCGAAGCGGCACAGAAGAGCCTGGAGGAATCCGGCCGCCCTGCGCCGCCGAACATCTCGGCAATTGGCGGTTTCAAGACCGAGAACGGCACCTGGGGTGGTTTCGCCGGCCACATGCACGCCTGGCAGGGCGATCGTTTCCGTTACATGGGCGGCGTTGCGAAACTCGACATACGCCTCGACTACTATGGGCTGACCGGTCAGGCCCGGCGCTATGGTGTCGAGGGCCTCGGTACGGTGCAGCAGGTGCTGATGCGCGTTGCGGATACGCCCTGGCTCGTCGGTGCGCGCTACGCCTACCTCGATGCCACGATGCGTTTCGAGCATGAGCGCCCGTTCGAACTGCTGCCTGAATCATCGAAGGCACGTATCGGCAGCGCTGGCTTGCTGGTCGATTACGACACGCGCGACAACTTCCTGTCGCCGAACAAGGGCACCTACGTCGAGGGCGAGGCCAACTTCATCCGGCCTGCGTTTGGCGCGTCGATGAGCTTCGATCTCTACGGTCTGCGGGCCTACCACTGGTTGCAGTTGGCGCCGCAATGGGTGCTTGGGCTGCGCGGGGACTACCAGCACGCCACCGACGGCGTGCCCTTCTGGGGCCAGCCCTTCGTGAAGCTGCGCGGTATTCCTGCCGCCCGCTACCAGGACCGCAGTGCCGCGACCGGTGAGCTGGAACTGCGCTGGGCGCTTGACGGGCGCTGGTGGCTGGTCGGCTTCACGGGTGCCGGCAAGGCCTACGGGCCTCGCGTCGATTTCAGCGCGGCGGAGACCGCTTATGCCTGGGGTGGCGGCTTTCGTTACCTGATTGCACGCAAGCTTGGCTTGCTGGCTGGGCTGGACGTTGCGCGCGGCCCCGAAGACACCGCTTTCTATATCCAGATGGGCAGCGCCTGGCGTTGAGCGCAGGTGCGGTTCTCTGGTGCATTCCTCCCAAAAATAACAGTCATACAGAGCCAGCCATGAAGAAGCGTTCATCGATCATCCAAGCCTCCATCCTTTGCCTCAGCGTCGCGACGCTGGTGGCGTGCAGCAAGGAAGAACCTGCGGTCGCACAATCCGCGCCGCAGGCTGCGGCGCCTGCTGCGGTAGCCGTAGAACAGTCGCAACCGGTAGCTGAAGGCACGATTGGCGCTGTGAAGCCCGGCGCGGTGCGTTTCCACTATCAGCGTGCGGGTGGCGACTACGAAGGCTGGGGCGTCTATGCCTAGAAGGGTGTCAAGGACGAGCCGCCGAAGTGGCCGGGCAACCTGGGCTTTGACGGCAAGGATGCGTTTGGTGTCTATCTCGACATTGCGGTGTCGAGCGAGGCGGCGATGATGGACTTCCTGATTACTGACGGCACCGGCAAGAAGGATTGCGCGACCGATCAGTCCGTGACCTTCCCGCCGACGATCGCGCAGCGCGGTACCGAGGTGTGGATCAAGTCGGGCGATTGCAAGGTCTACACCGAGCAGCCGCTCTGACGCTGCAACCCGCCTCGTGCAACGGCCGGCTTGATGCCGGCCGTTTTTCATTGGTGCGCGCCGGCGCTGGTGCCGAGGATGCGCTCGATGTCCACCGCATCGATGTACTGCGACTGCATGAAACGCTGCGCGTAGTCGCGATACACCCCTGCACGTAGGAAGAGTGCGAAGAGGTCGGCATCAATGTGTTGTTCGTCGCGCATGCGCGCCATGATGGCAATCGCCTCAGACAGCGATTTGCCTTTCTTGTACGGGCGATCGATTGCGGTCAGCGCTTCGAAGATGTCGGCAATCGCCATCATGCGCGCGAGCGGACTCATGTCGTTGCCGGTGAGGCGCTTCGGATAGCCGGTTCCGTCCATTTTCTCGTGATGCCCGCCGGCGATCTCCGGCACTTGCTGCAAATGCTTCGGGAAGGGCAGCTGCGACAGCATGATGATCGTCTGCACGATGTGGTCGTTGATCTTGTGACGATCTTCCGCGGTCAGCGTGCCGCGGCCGATCGACAGGTTGTACAGCTCGCCGCGGTTGTAGCGCAGGGCCGGCGTGTCGAGCCGGAAGCCCCAAGGGTTGTCGGCGCCGATATGCTCTGCCGCACCACGCGCGATCGCATGTTCAGGTTTGTCCGCCAGCACCGTTTCGCGCGCCGGCAGCGGTTCGACCGGGGTAACGGCCTTGCGCTCGCGTTCCTCGTGCGAGACGCCGATGCGGTCGTCCAGCGTACGCAGCCAAGTCCGTTCGGCGATGCGCTTCAGCCGGGCAAGGTGCTCCGGCGCCATGAATTCACCGCCTTCATTGCAGCTCGCGACGAAGGCGAAATCGGCGTCCAGGCTCGCCAGTTCGCGCGCCAGGTCGGTCTGCACCGCGTCGGGCGGTTCTCCGTTGAGCATGCGGCGCAGCGCTGCAATTTCCGCATCGCGCTTGAGCACCTCGAAGCGGGTACGGATCTCGTGGATGCGGTCGTAGATCGTCTCCAGTTTTGTCGCCTTGTCGACGACGTACTCGGGCGTGGTGACCTTTCCGCAGTCGTGCAGCCATGCGGCCACGTGCACCGCTTCCCACGCCTCGTCGCTGAGCGCGAAATCCTTGAACGGCCCGCTGTCGGCCGCGCAGGCGGCGCGCGCCAGCATCTTCGTCAGCTCTGGCACACGGGCACAGTGGCCGCCGGTGTAGGGGCTCTTCGCGTCGATCGCGGATGCGATCAGCTTGACGAAGGCTTCGAACAGCGCCTTCTGCGCTTGCACCAGTTCGCGCGTTTCAAGCGCGATCGCGGCGGTGCCCGACAGCGCGCCGATGAAGCTGCGTTTCGCATCGTCGGCGCCGGCCGCGCCGAACAGCAGCATCGCGCCAACCCGCTGAAGCTTGCGGTTGTAGAGCGGCACGGCAAGGGCTGCGCTTGCCGATTGCGAGAACGCGGTGCAATCCAGCCCCGCGCCGCGCAGCGCTTCGGCACTCACCTCGCCGGCCATCACACCGGCCCCCGGTGCGCTAAGCGCGCTTTGCAGCAAAGCGGGCAGGGCTTCGAGCGGCAAACTGGTGGCGTCACTGGGTGTCGTGGTCTCGCCGTTGTGCTGGATCGCTGCGGCGGTGAGGTGGTCGCCGGTCGCGTCGGCGAGGAACAGCACGCCGCCGGACGCTTGCGCTGCGTCGATCACTTCATTGAGCAGACGCGGCAGCAGGCGCTCGAAGTTGTCTTCCGCAGCGATCGCGGACGAGATGTCGAGAAAGCGCCGGATCGTGCGCTTCATGCCCTGCATTGTTGCGCCCAGATCGTCGACTTCCTGCACCAGCGAGCTCACCGCGATCGGCTTCGTGAAATCGAAATGGCGGATCGCATCGGCTTCGGCGACCAGCCTGCGTAGCGGGCCCGCCACCGCGCGCGCCACCACCAGCGTCAGTGGTACCGCCAGCAGCATGACGCAGACGGTGGCGAACAACAGCTCGTTGCGCAGTTCTCGCGCGTGGGCAAGCAGCTCGTCATCCGGAACCGCGATCGCGAGGAACAGCGGGCCCGTGTTGCTGCCCGGCAGGCGCACCGCGGCGGCGTGCCAGTCGCGCCCATCAATGTGCAGCGCCTTCGGATGCGGCGTGGCGCCGTCTGCGACCGCCTTGCCGAGATGGGCGAGCGGGGGGCTGCCGAAGGATTCGAGCTGTACCAGCCGGGGGCGCTCGCCGCTGCGGTCGGTCTGCACCACACGTTCGATCTGGTCGGCCGCGATCACGCGACGCTGCGCGTCGAAGATCACCAGTTGCGTGCCCGGCGTTAACTTCTGTTGTTTCAGTAGCTCGGCAACTGTTTCCAGGCGGATATCGATGCCGACGATCGTATGCGGATCGATGCTGCGTCGCGCGAGGGTGATGCCGACATGGTTGGTGGTGAAGAACACATAGGGGTCGGTGCGGATCACGCCGGCCGCGCTGCTGGCCTGCTTGTACCAGTCGCGTTCGCGGGGATCGTAGTGCACGTAGGTCTCGCGGGCATCGCGGCCGAGCGGGCGTAACTCGTTGTCGAAGAAGAGGAATTCGCCGATGGTGCTGGCGTCCGTACGCTCTACGCTTTGCACTGCGTAGGCGGCACCGGCCGGTGCCTGCAGCACGCGGATCGTCTCGGGATCGTCGAGCTTTCGGACCAAGAAGAAATCACCGTCGTCGTAGCCGGCGTAGACCGAGGTGGCGGAGGGCGTCGATTCGAGCGCGCGGGCATAGAAGCCGAGGCTGTCGAGTCGATCCCTCAGGTTGCGCGCGCGGACGACGCGCTGCTCGGCCTGCAGGCTCAGCGCGGTTTGCGCCGGCGCGACGATCCCTTCGAGCTGGGTCGTCGTCTCGCGCACGATCCGGGTGAACACATCCTGCACCGCTTCTTCAATGATTTCGGCGCTGCGCGCGTAAGAGAGCCATGCCAGCAGGCCGCCGATGCCGAGCAGCATCGCGAAGAACAGCGTCGTGATATGGACGTAGAGCGGGAAACGCGTGCCTGACGGTCGATCCATGTTTGCCCTCGGCGTACGGCGCGGAGCGGCCAGTTTAGGCGCTTTCTGCGCGCCGGGATCAGGGTGCCGTCAGCCGTTCACGCCAACTCAGCCCGGCGAGGGTGCTGGCCGCTGGGCGATATTCGCAGCCAACCCAGCCATCGAAGCCAGCAGCGTCGATCTGTGCGAACAGGCTGCGATAGTCGAGCGCGCCGCTGTCCGGTTCATTGCGGCCAGGGCTGCCGGCAATCTGGATGTGAGCGATATGCGCCTGTGCGGCGGCGAACTGCGCGCTGACGTCGTCACCGACTCGGTGCACATGGTAGGCGTCGAACTGGAGCCGCAAGTTCGGTTCGGCGACGTCGGCAATGATCGTGAGCGCCTGCGAAACATGCGTCAGGAAGTAGTGCGGCATGTCGCACGGGTTGATCGGTTCGATCAGCAGTTCGATGCCGTGCGGGGCGAGCCGGCGACATGCGTAGCGCAGGTTCTGCACGTAGGTGTGATGCTGGTGGCTGCGTGGCAAGTCCGGGTCGGTAAGCCCCGCCATCGCGTGCAAGCGCTTCACGCCCAGGGTGCGGGCGTGCAGTAGCGCCAGTTCGACGCTGGCGGCGAAGTCCTGTTCGCGTCCTGGTTGCGCCGCCAGCCCGCGTTCACCGTTGGCCCATGCGCCCGGCGGCAGGTTGAACAGCACCGTCTGTACGCCCGCGTCGCGCTGAAGGCGCGCGAGTTCGGCGGGAGCATGGTCGTATGGAAACAGGAACTCGACGGCCTCGAACCCGGCCGACGCCGCCGCAGCGAAACGCGCCTCGAAAACCTGCTCGGTGAACAGCCAGTTCAGGTTGGCAGCGAAGCGTGGCATTGGGCGCGTTCAGCGGTTGTTCAGCGAGGTGACGCG
This sequence comes from Niveibacterium sp., assembly GCF_041909475.1. Taxonomy (NCBI): domain Bacteria; kingdom Pseudomonadati; phylum Pseudomonadota; class Betaproteobacteria; order Rhodocyclales; family Rhodocyclaceae; genus Niveibacterium; species Niveibacterium sp. The sequence goes on from NZ_JAYRDJ010000002.1 coordinate 293,522, forward strand.
GCTGCCCCAAGCGAGCACGCGCGCAGAACGCGTGCTCGCCGGGATGGTGCGTCGGCCGCAATCACATTTGTTGGTAGATCGGGCCTTCGCCGCCCTGCGGCACGACCCACACGATGTTCTGCGTCGGGTCCTTGATGTCGCAGGTCTTGCAGTGCACGCAGTTCTGCGCGTTGATCTGCAGGCGCGGGCCGGCCTCTTCGCGCACGATTTCATACACGCCCGCCGGGCAGTAGCGCTGTTCGGGCGCGTCGTACTCGGCGAGGTTCACCTTCACCGGCACGCTGGCATCCTTGAACTGCAGATGGCAGGGCTGGTCTTCCTCGTGGTTGGTGTTCGACAGGAATACCGAGGAGAGGCGATCGAAGGTCAGCACCCCATCAGGCTTCGGGTATGCGATCGGTGCGCAGGCCGAAGCCTTCTTCAGCTTGGTGTGGTCTGCGGTGTTGTGCAGCGTCCACGGCGCCTTGCCGCCGAACAGCTTCTGGTCGATGCCGTAGAGCAGTGTGCCGAGCCACAGGCCCTTGGCCATGTAGGGCTTGAAGTTGCGCGCCCGATACAGTTCATCGAACAGCCAGGACTGCTTGTAGGCGGCGGGGTAGGCGCTCAGTTCGTCTTGCGCACGACCGGCGGCAACCGCCTCGAAGGCGGCGTCGCCCGCCAGCATGCCGCTCTTGATCGCAGCGTGGGAGCCCTTGATCCGCGCGGCGTTGAGGAAACCCGCATCGTCACCGATCAGCGCGCCACCCGGGAAGGTGAGCTTGGGCAGGCTCTGCACGCCGCCGGCGGTGATGGCACGCGCACCGTAGGCGATGCGCTTGGCGCCGTCGAAGAAACCCTTGATCGACGGGTGTGTCTTGTAACGCTGGAATTCCTCGAAGGGCGACAGGTGCGGATTGCTGTAGCCCAGGCCCACCACAAAGCCGATTGCCACCAGATTCTCGCCGTAGTGGTACATGAAGCCGCCGCCGTAGGTGTCGGGATTCATCGGCCAGCCGGCTGAATGCAGCACCAGACCTTTCTGGAACTTCTCCGGCTTCACTTCCCACAGTTCCTTGATGCCGATGCCATAGGTCTGCGGGTCGACGCCATCACGCAGATTGAACTTCGCTTCGAGTTGCTTGCCGAGGTGACCACGGCAGCCTTCAGCGAACAGCGTGTACTTTGCGTGCAGTTCCATGCCCTGCTGGAAGTTGGCGCCCGGCTCGCCGTCGCGGCCGACACCCATGTCGCCGGTGATCACGCCTTTGACGCGACCTTGCTCGTCGTACAGGACCTGCGCGCCAGCAAATCCCGGATACACCTCCACGCCCAGCGCTTCGGCCTGTTCGCCAAGCCAGCGCGCCAGCATGCCCAGGCTGATGATGTAGTTGCCGTCGTTCTTCAGCGTGTCGGGCGTGGCCCAGTGCGGCACTTCGGTGGCGCCCGATTCGGAGAGGAACAGCACGCGGTCGTGCGTGACGGCGGTTTCGAGTGGGGCGCCGAGTTCTTTCCAGTTGGGGAACAGTTCGTTGATCGCGCGCGGGTCCATCACCGCGCCAGACAGGATGTGGGCGCCGATCTCGGCACCTTTCTCGATCAGGCAGACGCTGACGTCCTGCCCCTTCTCCTGCGCCAGCTGCTTGATGCGGATCGCCGCCGACAGGCCCGCAGGCCCGCCACCCACCACCAGCACGTCGAATTCCATCGACTCGCGTTCCATTCCTACACTCCTGGAAGATTCAGTCCGTTTGCGCGACCGGTGTCCGCAAAACGTCATTCACCATACGGTACGGTATGGTAGATTACCCCCGTCGTGCGCCTCGAATCAAGGCGCGAAAACCCGGAGAAAGACCATGCAGGACAACGCAGGCACCTTGCTGCACGAATGCGACATCCCGGTTCGCTGGGGCGATCAGGACGCGCTTGGACACGTCAATAACACCGTGTTCTTCCGCTTCATGGAACAGGCGCGCGTGGAGTGGCTCGACAAGCAGGGCTTCGTTTGCGACCCCGCCGAACCACAGGTGCCGGTGATCGTTCACGCCGCCTGCACCTTCCTGCAACCGATCAATTATCCCGCAACCGTGCGGGTAAAGCTCTACGTCGGCGATCCGGGGCGATCGAGCGTGCAGACGCGCTATGAGCTCGTCGATGCGGCGAACGGCAAAACCTATGCAACCGGCGAGGCCAAGGCCGTGTGGATCAACCTGAATACCGGCAAATCCGCGCCCTTGCCGCAGAAATTGCTCGACCTGATCGCCTGAGTTTTAAAGTCTGGCGCAGGGGCTGACCTGCGCCAAGGCTGACTTTTGCCCGAATCACGGGTATGCTGCGCCCACCCTGCGTACGCCAATCGTCGTAGCGGTCTTTGCTTACCTCCCGATCGTCCGGCCATTCAAGGCCTTCTACTCGATCTCATTCACGTCTGCCTGGATTGGTGTCGCTCGGTTTTCAGCGACGGGCCGTCGCTGGAGCTGTTTGATGAATTCCGAAGTTACGTTTGCCAGCCTGGCGCTGGCCGAACCCATTTTGCGTGCAATCGGCGAAGCCGGTTACACCCACCCGACGCCGATTCAGGCGCAAGCGATTCCTCTCGTGATGCAAGGCGGTGACCTGATGGCCGCGGCCCAGACGGGTACCGGCAAGACCGCCGGCTTCACGCTGCCGATCCTGCACCGCCTGGTGACCAAGCCGAAACGCGCCACGCCGGGCAAGCCGCGCTGCCTGATCCTGACCCCGACGCGTGAGCTCGCGGCGCAGGTGGAAGAGTCGGTACAGACCTACGGCAAGCATGTCGACATCAGCTCGATGGTGATGTTCGGCGGCGTCGGCATGAACCCGCAGATCGCCGGCCTGAAGAGACCGCTGGATATCCTCGTCGCCACGCCGGGCCGCTTGCTCGACCACATCGGCCAGAAGACGCTGTCGCTCGCCGATGTCGAGATCCTGGTGCTCGACGAAGCGGACCGCATGCTCGACATGGGGTTCATCCGCGACATCAAGAAGGTGCTCGCGCTGTTGCCCAAGCAACGCCAGAACCTGCTGTTCTCCGCCACCTTCTCGGACGAGATCAAGGCGCTGGCCGATGGCCTGATGAACAAGCCGGGCTACGTCGAAGTCGCACGCCGCAATACCGCCAGCGAACTGGTTGAGCAGTCGGTGTATCTGATCGGTCAGAAGCAGAAGCGTCACCTGCTCGCGCACCTGATCAAGAAACATCAGTGGTTCCAGGTGCTGGTGTTCACGCGCACCAAGCACGGCGCCAACCGCCTTGCCGAGCAGCTCGACAAGGACGGCATTCCGGCGCTCGCGATTCACGGCAACAAGAGCCAGAACGCGCGTACCCGCGCGCTGGCCGAGTTCAAATCCGGCGACCTGCAGGTGCTGGTCGCGACCGACATCGCCGCACGCGGCCTGGATATCGACCAACTGCCGCAAGTGGTGAACTTCGAGCTGCCGAACGTGCCGGAAGACTATGTGCACCGCATTGGCCGCACTGGTCGTGCTGGCTCCAGCGGTGCGGCAATCTCGCTCGTCGATGACGAGGAGATGAAGCACCTCGTCGCGATCGAACGCCTGATGCGCCGCAAGATCGACCGCGTCACCGACGCGGAATTCGTACCGGTGGCACTGCCCGCCGGTGGTGAATCGCATGCCCGCCCGGCACACCCGGCGCCGGCGCATACGCGCGGTGGCCGCAATGCTGGCGGCGGTCGCGGTGGCAACGCCGGTGGCCGTGGCGGCAATGCGTCGCCGCAACAACATCCGGCACGTGGGCCGCAGCCCGGCCCGCGCCACGGCAAGCCTGCCGCAGCGACCGCGCAGGCGCCCAAGCGCCCGGGGCAGGGGCAGCCCGGCGGCCGCAATGCGGCGCCTGGTGCCCGCGCCGCAGAAGGGGCGCCGAGCCGGGGCGATCGCCCGGCACGCCCGCAAGGCGACGGGCGCCGTTCGCAGCCGCCGCGCCACGCAAGCGCCTCGCGCAATGCCGACTCTGCACCGCGTGCCACGGCGACGCCTGCTGACAAGCCGGAGACAGCCCCGGTCGGCGGCGCCCAGCGCGCGCTGCGTGCTGTGGCGGCGCTGCTGGGCGGCAAGCGCAAAGACTGATCGGCTCAGGGGCGGGGCTTCCCGCCCCGTTCGCCTTGTGGCCGGCAGCGCATGCTGCCTGGCACGCTGGGACGTGGCTCCTGGTGGCCCTGGGTCGTACCCTCAAGGTCCGCCCACCGCCCAGGAGCTGCAATGGTTTTCCGATTATCGCTGCTGATCGTCTCCGCCTTCGTCGGCTGGGGGCTGATGTCGCCCGCCGGCCTTGCCGGCACCACCTCGGCGTGGCTCGCAGCAACGATCCATAATTTCGGCTGGTACTACCTGCTGGTAGTCTTCGGCATCGTCGTTTTCGCGCTGGTGGTCGCCTTCGGCCGTTTCGGTCGGATACGCCTCGGCGGCGATGACGCGCGACCGGACTTCAGCCGCGGCTCGTGGTTCGCGATGCTCTTCTCTGCGGGTATGGGTATCGGCCTCGTCTTCTGGGGCGTCGCTGAACCGCTGTCGCACTACCTTGCCCCGCCCAGCTATATCCAGGCCGCTACACCCGAAGCTGCCCGCTTTGCCTTACGCGCCTCGTTCTTCCACTGGGGCCTGCACCCCTGGGCGCTGTATGCGGTGGTCGGCCTTGCGCTGGCGTATTTCAAGTTCAACCGTGGTGCACCGGGCCTGCTCAGTGCGGCCTTCCGCCCCCTGCTGGGCGCGCGCACCGACGGCTGGATCGGCCGCTCGATCGACATCCTCGCCATCGTCGTCACGGTATTCGGTGTTGCCACCTCGCTCGGCTTTGGTGCGATGCAGATCTCGGGTGGCCTGAGTGAAGTCTTCGGCCTGCAGAAATCCACCGCGCTGACGCTGTCGGTGATCGGTATCGCAACCTTGCTGTTCCTGCTTTCGTCGGCGACTGGCCTGACGCGCGGCATCAAGTGGCTCTCCAACACCAACATGGTGCTGGCCGCGTTGCTGGCGATCGCAGTGCTGGTGATGGGGCCCACGCTCTTCGTGATGGATGCCTTCACGACGACCGTTGGCGCTTACCTCGGCGGCCTGATCCAGCAATCGATGCGCTTGACGCCCTTCACGCAAGGCTCGTGGACGGCCGACTGGACAGTGTTCTACTGGGCCTGGTGGATCACCTGGGCGCCGTTCGTCGGCATGTTCATCGCGCGTATTTCGCGCGGCCGCACGATCAAGGAATTCATGGTCGGCGTGATGCTGGTGCCCTCGCTGGTCAGCTTCCTGTGGTTCTCGATCTTCGGCGGCAGTGCGCTGCAACTCGAGATGTTCGGCGGTGTGCCGATCGCTGCGGCCGCCAGCGCAAACGTCGATAACGCGCTGTTCCTGCTGCTCGCATCGCTGCCGATGGGGCAGTTGTTGTCGGTGCTGGCGATCGGCGTGGTAGGTGTGTTCTTCGTGACCTCCGCGGATTCGGCGACCTTCGTGCTCGGCATGCTGTCGTCGAAGGGCTCGCTTAATCCGTCAGCGGTGACCAAGGTGGTGTGGGGCATCCTGATCTCTCTGATCGCGTCGGTGCTCCTGATTGGCGGTGGCCTCAAGGGGTTGCAGACGATGTCGATCGTGTCGGCGCTGCCATTCACGCTGGTGCTGTTGGGTTTGTGTGCTTCGACCTGGCGAGCGCTGTCGGAAGACGCCGACGCGGAGGCGCTACGCGAGCGGCGTGTGCAGCGTTGGTTGCGTGATATCGATGACAGCGCGCTGTTTGACGCGCCAACCGAGATCCGGCTCTCGGAGCAAAAATCGGGATGAGTCTGTGAGGGCACTCAGGCCGAAAGCGCGCGCAGCGCCTCGTCCCGAACTGTCTTGACGAGGTCGTTGCGCAGACTATCGATGCGGGTGACTTCCGGCCATGTGGCGGCGAACTTGCGCTGCCAGGTGATCTGACGCTTCGCCAGCTGCCGCGTCGCGTAGATGCCGCGGTCACGCAATTCGACCCAGTCGTAGTCACCGTCGAGGTGCTCCCAGGCTTGTCGATAGCCGACACACCGCATGGAGGGCATCTCGGGCGTCAACGCGTAGCGCTGCCGCAGCGCAGCGACTTCGGCGAGTAATCCGGCGGCAAGCATCTGTTCAAAGCGCTGCGCGATCCGCGTATGCAGCACGCTGCGGTCGGAAGGTTCCAGCGCGATGATTGCGAGCGTCGGGGTGTCGCTGTCGTCTTCGCGCTGCGCGTAGTTCTCCGCAAGTGAGCGGCCGGTCAGACGTACGATTTCCAGCGCGCGCTGAATCCGCTGTGCGTCGTTGGGCTTCAGTTGCGCGGCTGCTGCGGGATCGATCCGCGCAAGATCGGCATGCAGCGCTGGCCAGCCGCGCGCACGTGCTTCGGCATCGATCTCCGCACGCAGATCCGCATCGGCCTGCGGCAGGTCCGATAGCCCGTCGTGCAGCGCCTTCAGGTAGAGCATCGTGCCGCCGGCGAGCAGCGGCACATTGCCCCGTGCGCGGATATCGCCGATGAGGCGAATCGCGTCGGCGCGGAACTGCGCTGCCGAGTAGGCGTCGGTCGGGTCGATCAAGTCGATCAGATGATGCGGGCAACTCGCCAGCTCCTCACGCGTCGGCTTCGCGGTGCCGATATCCATGTCGCGAAACACCAGCGCCGAATCGATGCTGATGATCTCGCACGGCAGATGTTGTGCAAGATCCAGCGCGCATGCGGTTTTTCCGCTGGCGGTGGGGCCGATCAGCGCGATAGCATCGGGACGGATAGACGGAGAAGACACGGATGAGCTCGTTGCGCGAAGCGGTGGTCGGGGTGCGCCATTCTAGGGGGCGCGGCGGGCTTCTGCGCGCGTTGACGGCGGCGCTGTGTGTTTCGATGTCGTGTTTCGCGCAGGCAGCGCCCTTGCTGTTGTGGGAAGTCAGCGGTGGCGCAGCGCCGATGTGGCTGTTTGGTTCGGTGCACGTGTGCCGCGCCGATTGCTTCCCTTTACCCGCGGCGGTTGAGTCCCGCTTCCGCCGCGCCGAAGTGCTTGCGGTGGAAGTGGATGCCACGCGGGCCGACATTGCCGGTGCGCTGGGTGATATGTCGGGCGGCGGCGCAGGGCTACGCGAACAGCTCGGCAACGCTGACTGGCGCCGCCTGATCAAACAACTCTCCTCGATGGGCATGCCGGAGGAGGCGGTCGACGCTTTGTCACCGGCCATGGCCAATGTGTTCGTCGCAGTGGCTGCGGCCAGCCGCGCCGGCCTGTCACCGCTGCATGGAATCGACGTGCACTTCATCAACCGCGCGCAACACGACGGCAAGGCGTTGGTCGAACTGGAAACGGTGGAGCGGCAGATGCAGGCGCTTGCGGCAGGGTCAGAGCGCGAGCAGATCGACTCCCTGCGTGCGAGCCTCAAGGCCGCGGACGACGGCTCTCTGCGTGCGTCGCTCGACGAACTGGTCGGCGCCTGGCGGCGCGGCGACGCGAATGGCCTCGCCGAGGCGCTGCGCAAAGCGCAGGCGGCTGACCCGTCGAGCCGGGCGATGTTCGAGGAGTTGTTCGACCGCCGCAATCGCGAGATGACCGATGCGATCGCCAAGCTCGCTCGCGAGGGGCGGCCGGCGTTTGTCGTGATCGGCAGTGGTCACCTGGCCGGGCGCGAGGCGATCCCGGCATTGCTGGCGCGGCGCGGATTCCGCGTGCGCCAGCTCAGCAGCAGCGACTGAGTAGTTTGGCCGTCAGGCCGGCGGGCGCTGTGAGAGGTATAGGGCGGTGCAGTAGAGCAGCGCGGTCTGAAAGCTGACCACGCCGGCAATGCCCCACAGCTTGCGGGCTTCTCGAACGATATCGGCGGCGAGGTGGCCGCCAAGCACCGTTACGCCATCAGGCGATTCCACATCGAGGTGCTCATTGAGCGGGTGCGGCTTGACACTGATGCCGGCGGCGCGTGCTGCTTCGGCGCCCCGACTGACCTGCATGGCGAGAATGACACTGTCCATCGCGCGAGTCTCCATTTTCGTTGCATGCGACGCGGGGGAAGGCGCCGATGCTGCCAGTGCGTCTGTTGCGCTTTGATGAATGAGCGACGATTATGCTTACGGCATTGCGGTGCAGCAAGCAACTTCGGTCACATTCATCAGGCTTTATAGCCCGCAGGGCAAGGCTTGGTCGTCTTTCCGACGAACGGAAATATTCGATTGGCGAACGAACATCTTGCGCTGCAGCGTGCTGATTGGATATCGCTCGGTGTGCTGTCGTCGCCCAAGCCTAGAGGCTTCGTGCGCTGCGAGCGCAGGGGTCTGATCTGACGTCGGACGCGCTCGCTGTCCGATAGCACCAGCTCCTGAATCAGCGCGGCGCGTCTGGCCACCACATGCAGCAGGGCAGATTCAAAGCTGACGATGTCGGCGACGCACCAGACGGTTTTCGCATGCCGCAGCATCTGGTCGGATTCCGTCGTCGAGAACGCGAAACGGCGGCCATGTCGCGTCAATGCCACCTTGCTGCCCTCGAAACAGCATTCGATCCGGAATCCGCTGCGACGCAGCCGATCGGCGGTCGCGCTGACCTCGGCCGCAAAGCTCGATTTGGACATGATGATTTCCTGTTCGGCCCGCCTCGGCATTGTGTGCGTTGGCGTTCGGAACATTGTCCGCTCGGCGTACCAATGGCGCCTTGTCTCGTCGGGCCCCCCGCTTGTCAGCGGGTGCCAATATGCGCGGGTTCAGCGGCCGCGTAGGAAGAGCTTGTCGAGATCACTCATCGAGAGTTGTACCCAGGTCGGGCGGCCGTGATTGCATTGGTCGGCGCGTTCGGTCGCTTCCATCTCGCGCAGCAGTGCGTTCATCTCGGGGAGCGTGAGACTGCGATTGGCGCGCACGGCGCCGTGGCAGGCGAGCGTGGCGAGCAACTCGTTACGGCGTGCCGAGACCACGTCTGACGCCGGATAGTCGACCAGCTCGCCGAGCAGTGCGCGTGTCAGGGCGACGATGTCTGCACGTGCAAGCAGGCTTGGCACGCTGCGCACGGCGAGTTCGGTCGGGCCTGCGGGGGCAATTTCGAAGCCGATGCGGTCCAGCGTGTCGCGCTGCGTTTCGGCGCAGGCCATTTCCTTCGCGCTTGCGCCGAACACGGCGGGGATCAGCAGACGCTGCGTGCTGGGGGCGCCGTCGAGCACGTTCTTGAGCTTCTCGTACAGGATGCGCTCGTGCGCAGCGTGCATGTCGACAAGAATCAGCCCACGCGCGTTCTGCGCGAGCACATAGACGCCATGCAACTGCGCCAGCGCGTAGCCAAGCGGCGCGCCTTCGCTGTCGGCAGCGGCGAGCGGCAGGCTTTGCGGCGCAGGCGCGTTGAGCGAGGCTGGGCGGAAGAACGCCGCCATTGAGTCGGCCGACGGCGCATGCGCCGGCGCTGCGCTGCCGAAGTGGTAGGGCGTGCGCGGCTCTTCCACCGCGAGTCTAATTTGCTCGGGCTGCGGCGTCTGCGTGGCCGGATACTCGATGCGTGGGGCTGACGCGGCGACGCTACCGATGGTGGCCGCAAGGCCACGGCTGACCGCGTGATAGACGAACTGGTGGATCGCGCGCGCTTCGCGGAAGCGCACCTCGGTCTTTGCCGGATGCACGTTCACATCCACGCCGGCCGGATCAAGCTCAAGGAACAGCGCGAAGGCCGGGTGTTTGCTGCCATGCAGGATGTCTGCATAGGCCTCGCGCAGGGCGTGCTGGATCAGCTTGTCGCGTACGAAGCGGCCGTTCACGAAGAAGTACTGCGCATCACGACTGGCGCGCGCATAGGCAGGCAGCGCTGCGAAGCCGGATAGCCGCAGGCCGGCGGCCTCGACGTCGATCTCGCGCGCGTGTTCAAGGAACTCTTCGCCGAGGATATCGCCGCAGCGTCGGCGCATGTCGCCGGGCGTAAGGCGCAAGCTCAAGCGTCCGTTGTGCTGTAACTGGAATGCGACTTCGGGGCGTGCTAGCGCGATGCGGCGGAAGGCATCGTCACAGTGGCCGAACTCGGTGCCTTCACTCTTGAGGAATTTTCGCCGTGCCGGCACGTTCCAGTACAGGTCGCTCACCTCGACGACCGTGCCACCGTTCAGCGCGGCCGGTGAGGGGGATGTTTCCCCGGCGTGGATTCGCCATGCGTGCGGGGAACCCTGCGCGCGGCTCGTGAGGGTGACGCGGGCGACCGACGCGATCGATGCGAGCGCTTCGCCGCGAAAGCCCATTGTCGCCACACATTCCAGGTCGTCGAGCGAGGCGATCTTGCTGGTGGCGTGGCGTTCGAGCGCAATGCCCAGTTCGTCCTTGTCGATGCCACAGCCATCGTCTGCGATGCGGATCTGCTTCACGCCGCCTTGCTGCAACTGCACCTCGATCGCGCGCGAGCCGGCATCGAGGCTGTTTTCCAGCACTTCCTTGAGTACGGAGGCGGGCCGTTCGACGACCTCGCCAGCGGCGATCTGGTTGATCAGGAGTTCAGGCAGGCGGCGGATCGTCGGCATCGTGCGGATTCGGTTCCAGAAGCGAAAAGCCCCGCCGGAGCGGGGCATGGGCCAATGCTAGCAGGCTTCAGCCTTCGGCGATTCGCTTGGCGATGTGCGCGAGCGCTTCCTCGACCTGGTCGACCAGGATCAGGCACAAGTCGCCGGGTTGCAGGCGCGCGAGCGCCTTGTCGATCGCCACGAATTCACCGGTGATTTCCTCAACATGCGTGGTGCGCGGCGCACCGGCGAGGCCCTGGCGCAGCAAGCCGATCACTTCGCCATCCGCGCGCCCGCGCTGGCAGGCGTCCTGGTACAGCAGCACATCGTCGAAGGCCTTGCCGAGGATCTCGGTCTGCTGGCGGATGTCTTCGTCACGGCGGTCGCCAGCGCCGCTGATGACCACGCTGCGGCGCTTGCCGGGCATCGCCTCCACAGCGTTCACCAGCGCGCTCATCGCGTCCGGGTTATGTCCGTAGTCGGCAATCAGCGTTGCACCGCGATAGTCGAAGACGTTGAAGCGGCCCGGTGCGTTGTCCGAATCGTTCATGAAGGTGGCGAGACCCTTGCAGATCACATCCCACTCCAGCCCGGCCGACCAACCTGCTGCGACGGCGGCCATGACATTCTCGACCTGGAAGCCGATGGTGCCGTTGCGGGTGATCGGGATCTCGGCGAGCGGCACGCGGTGCTTGACCATGCCTTCGGCTGCGACGATGGCATCACCATCGACATACACCACGCGGTTGCCCTGCGCCCGATGCGTTGCCATGACCGGCAAATGGCGGTCGGCAGCAAAGAAGGTGATCTTTCCGGTACAGCTTTCGGCCATCGCGGCGACGATCGGATCGGCCGCGTTGAGTACCGCGGTACCGTCCGGCGCTACGTTCTGCACGATCACGCGCTTGAGCACGGCGAGCTCATCGACCGTGGTGATGAAGTTCAGACCCAGGTGGTCACCCAGGCCGATGTTGGTCACCACGGCGACCTTGCAGCGATCGAAGGCGAGGCCCTCGCGCAGCACGCCGCCGCGGGCGGTTTCGAACACGGCCGCATCCACCGTCGGGTTCAGCAACACGTTGCGCGCGCTCTTCGGGCCCGAGCAGTCGCCGCTGTCGATGCGGCGTCCCTGGATGTAGACGCCATCGGTATTGGTCATGCCAACCGTCTGGCCGTTGGCCATGAACAGATGCGCGATCAGGCGTACGGTGGTCGTCTTGCCGTTGGTACCGGTGACGGCGACAACCGGAATGCGGCCGTCCTCGCCGTTCGGGAACATGCTGGAAATGATTGCTTCGCCCACCGCACGACCCTTGCCGAACGAAGGGTTCAGGTGCATCCGCAGACCCGGCGCGGCATTCACTTCCACCATGCCGCCGCCTTGCTCTTCGAGCGGCTTGAGCACGCTGTCGCAGACCACATCGACGCCGCAGATGTCGAGCCCGACCATCTGTGCCGCAGCCACCGCGCGCGCGGCGACTTCCGGATGCACATCGTCGGTCACATCGGTGGCGGTGCCGCCGGTGGAAAGGTTGGCGTTGTTCCGCAGCACCACACGTTTGCCCTTGGGCGGCACGGATTCGGCCGTCAGGCCCTGCATCTCGAGGCGCGCAATCGCGATCTCGTCGAAGCGGATCTTGGTCAGCGAGGTGGCGTGGCCGTCGCCCCGGCGCGGGTCGGCGTTCACCTGGTCGACCAGCTCGCGCACGGTGTGTACGCCGTCGCCGATCACGAAGGGCGGGTCGCGTCGCGCGGCCGCCACGAGTTTGTCGCCGACCACCAGCAGGCGGTAGTCGTAGCCGGGCAGGTAGCGCTCGACCATGATGTCGTCTCGGAACTCGCAGGCGACCTTGTAGGCCATCTCCAACTGCTCGCGGCTGGTGATGTTGACGGTGACGCCTTTGCCCTGGTTGCCGTCCTGCGGCTTGACGACGACAGGCAAGCCTATCTCCTGCGCGGCAACCCAGGCGTCTTCAATGTCGGCGACCGGGCGGCCTACAGGTACTGGAACGCCGGCCGCGAGCAGCAGGCGCTTGGTCAGTTCCTTGTCCTGCGCGATCGACTCGGCGATTGCGCTGGTGCTGTCCATTTCAGCGGCCTGGATGCGGCGTTGCTTGGAACCCCAGCCGAACTGGACCAGGCTGCCTTCGGTCAGCCTGCGGAACGGGATGCCACGCGCGACGGCGGCCTGCACGATCGAGCCGGTGGAGGGGCCAAGGCGCACGTCTTCATCGACTTCACGCAGGCGCGCAAGCGCTGCTGCGAGATCGAAGGGGGTGTCGTCCATCGCGGCCTGGATCAGGGTCTCGGCGAGCTCAAGCGCGAGGCGGCCGACGGCTTCTTCCGAGTATTCGACGACGACCTGGTAAACGCCGGCTTCCAGCGTCGCATGACAACGGCTGAAAGTGACCGGGCAGCCCGCTTGGGCTTGCAGGCTCAGTGCAGCGGCCTCAAGCACATGGGCCATCGCGACCGAGGTGTTGTGGCCGCGCGGCTGCAGTTGGCCTAGGTCGGGGAAGCGCGCACGCAGGCGCGCTTCGAAGCCGGGGATGGTGTCGATCTCGGTCTCGGCGCCTTTGCAGGCAACGATGGCCTCGATCGAAGTGTGGCGGCTCCACAGGTTCGGGCCACGCAGGGCCCGGATGCGGGAAACTTCCATCAAGCGATCTTCCTGTATCTGTCGCAGTCGTCTGGGCGACCGTCGTTCAATGTGCGCGTGCCCGAGCGGCAGTCTGCTCGGCTTCGAAGGTTTCGATGCCGGCGCCGATCAGGTCGGGCGACATTTCTAGGGCCCAGGCTGCGCCCACCGCAGCAAGGATGTTCTCGGCCTGCAGCGTGCCAGCGCCTGCAGCGGGCAGCATGGCGAGTTCGTCCAGGCGTTCCTCTTCCGCACCGGTGGCGAGGAAAACGCGGCCGTCCCGCGCGAACACCGCGCGGCCGCCAGCGGCACGATGTGCAACGATGGCCGGCAGCGTTTCGGAAAGGCCGTAGAAGATCACCGCGCCATCGCACAGCGGGGCAAGTTCGGCGACCTTCGCGTCAGCGGCGTTCAGCACCGCGAAACCATCCGGCAGGATCACGTCGATCTGGGTACGGAGTACGTTTACGAGCTTGTCCGCGTCGTCGATGTAGAACTCGCCCAGCGATTCGTGGCCCGATACATCGGTTACCACGCCGATCGTGCAACGGTCGTAGGGCAGGCCCTCGCGCAGGATTGCTTCGCCGCTGTGTTCGAACACAGCGGCATCGACATTGCGGTTCATCAGCAGGCGCTGGCCGGATTCGAAGTTGACGCCGTTGCGACGGTCGACCTGGCGGCGGTCGAGGAACAGGCCCTCTCTGCACGCAAGGCCGACATGGCGGCCGGAGAGCCGCACCAGCCACGCGATCAGCCGCGCGATCTGCGTCGTGCCCTGGCGACCGGTGACGCCGACGAGCGGCACGCGGCCCGAATCGGACTGACTGAACAGGTGGTCGACAATCGCCGCTCCCACGGGACGCGGTTCGCCTTGCGCGGGCTTCAGATGCATCAACAGGCCCGGGCCGGCATTGACTTCGACGACGGCCGCATCCTGGCCGCTGAGCGGGCGCGAGATGTCTTCTGCAACGAGATCTACGCCGGCGATGTCGAGGCCGACCACGCGCGCCGCGAGCGCAACCACTTGCGCGAGTTCGGGATGCAGTTCGTCGGTGCAGTCGAAGGCGACGTTGCCGTTACGCTGGATCAGCACGCGCTTGCCTTCGGCCGGCACGGAATCGGGCGTAAAGCCCTGGCGTGTGAGGTCGAGCTGGATGGCGGCGTCGTCGGTGACGAGGATCTTGTTGAGCGGGAATTCTTCGGTCAAGCCGCGGCGCGGATCGGTGTTGAGTTGCGCATCGATCAATTCGAGGATTGTCGATTTGCCGTCTCCGGTGATCCAGGCTTCTTCTCCGCGTGCAACCGCGACCACCTTGTTGCCCACGACCAGCAGACGGTGTTCGTTACCGCGGATAAAGCGTTCGACAATGACTTCGCTGCCGTGTTCGAGTGCCAGCGCGTAGGCGGCTTCGACATCTTCTCGACGCGACAGGTCGAGCGACACGCCACGTCCATGGTTGCCGTCAACCGGTTTGACGACCACCGGCAGGCCGACATCTTCCGCGGCCTCCCAGGCATCTTCTGCGCTGCCGACGATGCGGCCTTGCGGCACTGGCACGCCGCAGGAAGCGAGCAGGCTCTTGGTCAGATCCTTGTCGCTTGAAATGCTTTCGGCGATCGCCGAGGTGCGATCGGTTTCGGCCGTCCAGATGCGGCGCTGACGCGCACCGTAACCGAGCTGAACCAAGTTGCCTTCATTCAGGCGGATCGATGGGATACGCCGATCGGTGGCGGCATCGACGATGCACGCGGTGCTTGGGCCGAGGCACAGCGAATCGACCATGTCGGTGAGGCGTTCGATGGTAGCTGCCAGGTCGTAACCGCGATCTTCCACTGCGGCCATGACCAGTTCGCGGCCTGCTTCGAGCGCTGCGCGGCCGACCTGCTCGTTGCGGGTGCGGAAGGCCATCTTGTAGATGCCGCTGCCTTCGGCGGTCTGACGCGTCTTGCCAAACCCGGTGCGCATGCCGGCGAGGTTCTGCAGTTCGAGCACGACGTGCTCGAGCACATGCCCGATCCAGGTACCTTCGTTGAGCCGCTGAATGAAACCACCGGGTTCGCCTACGCCACAGCGATGCACCGCGAGCCCCGGTAGCCAGGCGACCAGGCGCTCTACAAAACCGGGCAGGGTGTTTGAGGGGGATTGCTCGAACGCGCCGATGTCCAGCCAGGCTTCAATGACCGGTCGGTAGGTCCAGATGTTCGGGCCGCGCAGATGCGTGACGCGAAGAAATGTGATGTCTTTCTTCTTCATGTTCCAGTCGTGTGTTCTGGTCGGCGCCGCCGCCAGAACCCTTTCCGAGGTCGCTTGGCCTCTTGTTCCGGGCTTCTGCCCGAATGCCCGCGTGCGTGAAGGCGCGCGGGCCGGTGCGGTATACTTCCTTGCCATCTGGTCTGGCGGAAAGTCCCGACCCGCCAGAATATCGCAATTGTGCGTCGATCTCCCGCGCACACGCTCGGAAGACCGGGAAAAGACTGCGGTCAACCGGATTGCCGTGCCATGCGTTTTGCCCGGTTTCCCGGGCGATCCTGCCCATTCATTACTCAGGCACCTGCCGAACTGCCCCACATGACGATTGAACCACTCGCCGCGGATACCGCGCTCAACGCAGTTCCCGAGGTCTGGCGCGAGGCGCTGTCAGGGCAGCTTGAACGGGGAGAGAACGTTCTCGCGGCACTTGAGGTTGACCTCGACGCGCGCCTGCGCTTCGCGTCGGGCTTGGTCGCGATGACCGATCGCCGCCTGCTTGCGCGAGCGCCGGGCGATTCCGAGTGGCGTGCATGGCCGTTGCGCGAGGGGTTGGCGCTGCTGCATCACGATCACGCGGGCGTGGGCACGCTGGAGCTGCGCGATGCGACTTCGCTGCTGGCGAGCTGGCGCTACACGCTGGGGCAGAACGTTGCAGCGCTGCGTGTGATCGACCAGTTCGACGCGCAACTGCAGCTCTTGCTGACTGGCAAACCGGTCGAGCACGAGACCGAGGGCATCTGCCCGACCTGCAGCACGCCTTTGCCGCCCGACGAGGACGAGTGCCCGATCTGCACCCGTGAGCTGCACACGCCGCCTTCCACCTGGACCTTGTTCCGCCTGTGGCGATTCGCACGTCCGTACCAGGGCCAGTTGCTTGCGGGCTTCCTGCTGATGCTTGGTGCGACTGCCGCGACGCTGGTCTCGCCGTATCTGTACATGCCGCTGATGGACGAGGTGCTGATCCCGTTCCAGAGCGGCCAGCACATCGAGCCGGGCAAAGTTGCGCTGTATCTCGGTGGCCTCTTTGCTGCGGCGCTTGTGTCGTGGTCGCTGGGTTGGGCGAAGACCTACATCCTCGCGCTGGCTTCGGAGCGCATCAGCGCTGATCTGCGTACGACCACCTTCGAACACCTGCTACAGCTCTCCCTCGAATACTTCGGCGGCAAGCGCACCGGCGACCTGATTTCGCGCATCGGTTCGGAATCCGATCGCATCAGCGTGTTCCTGTCGCTGCATGCGCTGGACTTCATCACCGACGTGCTGATGATCACGATGACGGCGGTGATCCTGTTCAGCATCAACCCGGCGCTCGCTCTGGTCACGCTGCTGCCCTTGCCTTTCATCGGCTGGATGATCCACCTGGTGCGTGACCGCCTGCGTACCGGCTTCGAGAAGATCGACCGGGTGTGGGGCGAGGTGACCAACATCCTTGCTGACACGATCCCCGGTATCCGCGTCGTGAAGGCCTTTGCGCAGGAGCATCGCGAGGCCAGGCGCTTCCGCGAAGCGAACCGCCACAACCTGCTGATCAACGATCGCCTGAACAAGACCTGGTCGCTGTTCTCGCCCACCGTGTCGCTGCTGACCGAGATCGGCCTGCTGGTGGTGTGGGCGTTCGGCATCTGGCAGGTATCGAAGAGCGAGATCACGGTCGGCACGCTGACCGCCTTCCTCGCCTACATCGGCCGCTTCTATGGCCGGCTCGATTCGATGAGCCGCATCGTCTCGGTGACGCAGAAGGCCGCAGCCGGCGCCAAGCGCATCTTCGATGTGCTGGACCATGTGTCCAACGTGCCGGAGCCGAGCAATCCGGTACATCTGGAAACCGTGCGCGGCGAAATCGAGATGCGCGACATCGGCTTCCGCTACGGTAACCGCTCGGTGATCCGAGGCCTCTCGCTGACGATCAAGCCGGGCGAGATGATCGGCCTGGTGGGTCACAGCGGTTCGGGCAAGAGCACGCTGGTGAACCTGATCTGCCGCTTCTACGATGTCAGCGAAGGCGCAATTCGCGTCGATGGCGTGGACACCCGTTCGCTGCCGGTGGCGGAATACCGCCGCAACATCGGTCTGGTGCTGCAGGAGCCCTTCCTGTTCTTTGGCACGATCGCCGAGAACATCGCCTACGGCAAACCGGATGCAACGCGTGCCGAGATCATTGCGGCAGCGCGCGCGGCGCATGCGCACGAGTTCATCCTGCGTTTGCCGCAGGGCTACGACTCGCTGGTGGGCGAGCGCGGGCAGGGGCTCTCGGGCGGCGAGCGGCAGCGCATCTCGATCGCGCGGGCCTTGCTGATCAACCCGCGCATGCTGATCCTTGACGAAGCGACCGCGTCGGTCGATACCGAGACCGAACGCGAGATCCAGCGCGCGCTGGACAACCTGGTTCAGGGCCGCACCACGATCGCGATCGCGCACCGCCTCTCAACGCTGCGCAAGGCCGACCGGCTGGTGGTGATGGACCGTGGCCAGATCGTCGAAGTGGGTCATCACGACGAGCTGATGGCCAAGCAGGGCGCTTACTGGCGGCTCTATCAGGCGCAGGCCCGCAACGCCGAAACGCACCTTGAGGAATGAGCGCCATGATCGACTGGCAACTTGAACGCAACGCCTTCGGCCGACTGGTGCTGACCGACGCAGCAGGCGAACGGCACGAGAACGTGGTGCCGGTGCGCGCCTTCCCGATCGCGGCGCCCGATGAAGGCCTGTCGCTGGTGAGCCAGGATGGCCACGAACTGGCTTGGTTGGATCGACTCGCCGACTTGTCACCCGCTGTGCGCGAGATGGTCGAAACCGAACTCGGAAGCCGCGAATTCGTGCCGGAGATCCGCCGGCTCATCAGTGTGTCGACCTTCGCGACACCATCGACCTGGACGGTCGAGACCGACCGCGGTGAAACGCAGTTCATCCTGCGCGGCGAGGAAGACATCCGGCGCCTGGCGGGCTCGACGATGCTGATCGCCGACAGCCACGGCATCCAGTTCCTGATCCGCGACCCGCAGGCGCTGGACCGTCACTCGCGCAAGCTGCTCGATCGCTTCCTCTGAGCGTCGGCGCACGGCTGGCGGTAACGCGCGGCGCGACCTCACGCGCCTGCGCCGTGGCTGAATGACGGCTTCACCCGCATCGGAGCTTGAATTCGGGCGTCGCGCGCCCAGATAGCCCTCATCGCTCATTGAGCATTCGCGGGGCCGGATCGTGGCGTTTCTGTTGCTGGCGGTGCTCGCGCTGGGTCTCGCGGTGTGGATCGGGATGCAGCCTTCACGGGTTGAACACCGGCGCAATGTGGCGCGCGCGCGGCCCTTTCCGGATGCGTGGCGCGAGATCCTGCGCTGGCGTGTGCCCTATTTTCAGCGTCTGCCGGCCGACCTGCAGCTTCAGTTGAAGCAGCACATCCAGGTCTTTCTCGACGAGAAGTCTTTCGTCGGCTGCGGCGGGGTGGAAATCAACGACGTCATCCGCGTCACGATCGCCGCGCAGGCCTGTCTGCTGCTGCTCAATCGCAAGACCGATTTCTACCCAGGACTGCACGAGGTCCTCGTTTACCCGGCGGCATTCGAGGTGCCGACGCGGCAGGTCGATGCAAGCGGCCTTGTTACCGAGAAGCGGGAAGGGCGTGTCGGCGAGTCCTGGGCGCGTGGTCAGGTCGTGCTGTCGTGGCACGACACCGTGGAGGGGGCGGCCGAGCATGAGGATGGGCACAACGTCGTACTGCACGAGTTCGCACATCAGCTCGATCAGCAGAGCGGCTCGGCGAATGGCGCGCCGATCCTGCCGTCACGCCGCCGCTACCGCGAATGGTCGGCGGTTTTCAATGCCGCCTATGCGCAGCTGCAGGCCCGGCTTGGCGTGGGTGAGCCAAGCGTGCTGCGTCCCTACGCGGCGACGAATCCCGGCGAGTTCTTTGCCGTGGCGACCGAGGTGTTCTTTGAACAGCCGGCGGCCTTGTTGCAGGAATACCCGGCGCTCTACGAGCAACTCGCGCGCTACTACCGCGTTG
Source organism: Niveibacterium sp. (assembly GCF_041909475.1). NCBI lineage: Bacteria > Pseudomonadati > Pseudomonadota > Betaproteobacteria > Rhodocyclales > Rhodocyclaceae > Niveibacterium > Niveibacterium sp. The sequence continues at coordinate 312,869 of NZ_JAYRDJ010000002.1, forward strand.
ATCCGCTCAACTGGTGAGCGTTACTTGACGCGGCGCTGCGTGAATTCGTCCTGGATGTTGTCGCGGTAGTAGCTCGCTGGCGAGCCGCTGGCAAGGAAGCGCCGCGCGATCTCGTCGCCGACGCTGCTGTGCTGGATCACAGAGCCGTTGTCGAATTCGATTTCGAGCACGCGCGCGCTGCGATCGTAGCCGGCCGATTTGATGCCGCCGCGGCGGATCGGTTTGCGTTCGATGGCCATGCCTTATCTCCGATATGCGGGGCGCCGCAGCGCCCCGAGGGTCACGACTCAGAAACCGAAGCGCTCGCCGGCGCCAAGCAGGGTTGCGATACCGAGCGCCGCGAAGATCGCTGCGGCCACGCCGTGCACGACACGCACCGGAATGCGGTTGGCAATGCGGTCGCCGAGGATCACGGCTGGCACGTTCGCCAGCATCATGCCCAGCGTGGTACCCGCCACGACCATCACGACGGACTTGTACTGCGCCGCCAGCGCGACCGTCGCAATCTGCGTCTTGTCACCCATTTCAGCGAGGAAGAAGGCGATCAGCGTGCTCGTGAATACACCGTAGCGCGCGAGCTTGGCATCGTCTTCGTCGAATTCATCCGGCACCAGGATCCAGGCTGCCATCGCGATGAAGGAGATGCCCAGCGCCCAGCGCATCGTACCGGGGCTGATAAGCGAGGTGATCCACGCACCGAGCGCACCGGCACCGGCATGGTTGGCCAGCGTTGCGACGAGGATGCCGAGCACGATCGGCAGCGGGCGGCGGAATTTTGCGGCGAGGATGAAGGCGAGCAGTTGCGTCTTGTCGCCGATTTCGGCGAGGGCAACGACGCCAGTCGAGATGAGGAAGGCTTCCAATTTGAACTCCCTGGCCGGCGGATCCAATGACCACGCGCGCCCCGGCCAGTCCGGCAGCGTCGTGGTGGCGCGCCGCAGGCGCCGCGCCCGAACAGTCAGGCGAGCAAAAATGGCTCGGCGCTGCATGCCTCCCGTCGGGGAGGCATGCAGC
>NZ_JAYRDJ010000003.1:0-36177 GCF_041909475.1 Niveibacterium sp.
CCTACATCAGCCTGGACGGCAACATCGGCTGCCTGGTGAACGGTGCCGGTCTGGCCATGGCCACCATGGACACCATCAAGCTGTTCGGCGGCGAGCCGGCCAACTTCCTGGACGTGGGCGGCGGCGCCACCCCCGAGAAGGTCACCGAAGCCTTCAAGATCATGCTCAAGAACCCCAAGGTCAAGGGCATTCTGGTCAATATCTTCGGCGGCATCATGAAGTGCGACACCATCGCCACCGGCGTCATCACCGCCTGCAAGGCCGTGAACCTGCAAGTGCCGCTGGTCGTGCGCATGAAGGGCACGAACGAAGAGCTGGGCAAGAAGATGCTGGCCGAATCCGGCCTGCCCATCATCAGCGCCGACACCATGGCCGAAGCGGCCACCGAGATCGTCAAAGCCGTCGCTTAAGGCCTGGAGAGAACAACATGTCCATCTACATCAATAAAGACACGAAGGTCATTACCCAGGGCATCACGGGCAAGACCGGCCAGTTCCACACCGAGAAGTGCCAGGAATACGCCAACGGCAAGAACTGCTTCGTCGCGGGCGTGAACCCGAAGAAGGCGGGCGAGTCGATCTTCAACATCCCGATCTACGGCTCGGTCAAGGAAGCTGCTTCCGAAACCGGCGCGACCGTGTCGGTGATCTACGTGCCGCCGGCGGGCGCCGCCGCTGCAATCTGGGAAGCCGTCGAGGCCGATCTGGATCTGGCGATTTGCATCACCGAGGGCATTCCGGTTCGCGACATGCTCGAAGTGCGCAACAAGATGAAGGCCAAGGAAGCCGCTGGCGGCAAGAAGACCCTGCTGCTGGGGCCGAACTGCCCGGGCCTGATTACGCCGGACGAAATCAAGATCGGCATCATGCCGGGTCATATTCACCGCAAGGGCCGCATCGGCGTGGTGTCGCGTTCGGGCACGCTGACTTATGAAGCCGTGGCGCAGCTGACCGAAATCGGCCTCGGCCAATCGTCAGCCGTCGGTATCGGTGGCGACCCGATCAACGGCCTGAAGCACATCGACGTGATGCGCATGTTCAACGACGATCCGGATACCGACGCGGTGATCATGATCGGCGAGATCGGTGGTCCGGACGAAGCCGAAGCGGCGATGTGGTGCAAGGCCAACATGAAGAAGCCGATCGTCGGTTTCATCGCGGGCGTCACGGCTCCGGCCGGCAAGCGCATGGGCCATGCCGGTGCGCTGATCTCCGGCGGTGCCGACACCGCTGATGCCAAGCTCGCCATCATGGAGGAGTGTGGCTTCAAGGTGACGCGCAACCCGTCGGAGATGGCACGCCTGCTCAAGGCGATGCTCTGATCCGTCAAGGTTCGCCGCATCGAACGCCCGGCGCGAGCCGGGCGTTTTCGTTTCGGGGCGTCGAACGCTGATTCAGCGTGCTCCGCTAAACTTCTGTTTTTGCTTGTTTCCGCCCCCATGCCAGATTTTTCCAACCCTGTTTTCTGGTACGCCGTTGCGCAGATCATCGTCATCGATCTGGTGCTGTCGGGTGACAACGCTGTCGTGATTGCGCTGGCGTGCCGCAACCTTGCGCCGGCACAACGCAGGGTTGGCATCCTGTGGGGTGTGCTGGGCGCCGTCGGTCTACGCGTGGTGCTTACGGCCTTCGCGGCGCTGTTGATGGATTGGCCTTGGCTCAAGATCGTCGGCGGCATCTTGTTGCTGTGGATCGGCGTCAAGCTGCTGGTGCCGGAGCAGGAAGGCGAGCACGAGATCCACGGCGCTGGCAACGTGTGGGGGGCGGTCAAGACGATCATCGTGGCGGATTTCGTGATGAGCCTCGACAACGTCGTCGCGGTTGCCGGGGCGTCGCACGGCAGCATCCCGCTGCTGGTGTTCGGGCTGCTCGTCAGCATTCCGATCATCGTGTTCGCGAGCCAGCTCATCATGAAGGCGATGGAGCGCATGCCGATCATCGTCACGCTGGGGGCCGGGCTGCTCGGCTGGGTTGCAGGGGCGATGATCTTCAGCGACCCGGCTGTACGTCCGTTGGTTGCGGGGCAGCCAGGCTGGCTGCACTACCTTGCCTCGGTGGTGGGCGCTGCGTTGGTCGTTTTGATCGGATGGCTGATCGCGCGGCGTCGGCAGGCCGGCTACCGCGTGCTGGAGGAGGGCTGACATGGCGGCGCTGTATCTGTCCGAGGCTGAGGTTGCGCAAGTCGTAGACATGCCGCTGGCACTGGCCGCCGTGGAGTCGGCGCACCGGGCGCTGGCATGTGGCGAGGCGGTCGACTACCCGCGTCAGCGTGTGCGCGCCGGCGCAGTGATCCAGCATTTGCTGCAAGGCGGTCTGCTGGATGCGCGACGCGTCACCGGCTACAAGACCTACGCCTCATCGCGAGCCGGCGTGCGCTTCTGGCTCCACCTTTTTGATGCCGACAACGGTGATCCGCTGGCCGTCATCGAGGCCGACCGCTTGGGCATGATGCGCACCGGTGCAGCAGGCGGTGTCGCTGCGCGTTGGCTTGCGCGGCCGGATGCCCGCCGCGCCGTTGTGTTCGGTGCCGGTTGGCAAGCGCGTGGGCAGATCGACGCCCTGGCGCTGAGTCTGCCGATCGAGGAATTCGCCGTGGTGGCGCGCGACCCGGCAAAGTGCGCGGCGTTTTGTGCCGACATGGCGATACTGACCGGACGACGCGTTGCGCCGGCTCAGGACATCGAGGCCGCCGTGCGTGGCGCCGATGTCGTCGTCACCATCACGACCTCGCCCAAGCCCCTGTTTGAAGGCACTTGGCTGCCGGCGGGCTGCCACATCAACGCCGCAGGTTCCAACGCCCTGATCCGCCGGGAGCTGGATGAGACGACTGTCGGGCGTGCCGGTCTGATTGCGGTCGATACCCGCGCGACCGCACTGCGCGAGGCCGGCGATCTGCTGCCCGCGCTTGAGAAGGGGCGGCTGACCGAGGGGCGGCTGGTGGAACTGGGCGAGATCGTTGCGGGGCATCGCGCCGGCCGCACCGATCCGGCCATGATCACGCTGTTCGAGTCGCAAGGGCTGGCGGTGCAAGACCTCGCCTTGGGCGTTGAGGTGCTTGTGCGAGCGCGCAGTGCCAAACTCGGCACGGCCTTGCCCTATTGATTTGACGGGAACCCGTTGCCCCCCGAGGCGGGGCGCGGCATGATTCCACCCTTGGTGAGATTGCCCGCAAGTGGCGCTTACCCCAATTTGGAGTTCCGCATGCCCAAAATCGTCCTGAGCATGGACGGCCTCGTGCTGAAGGAAATCGCGCTCGACAAGCAGCGCATCACGATCGGCCGCAAGCCGCACAACGATATCCAGATCGACAACCTGGCGATCAGCGGCGAGCATGCTTCGATTGCGACCATCCTCCAGGATGCCTTCCTCGAGGATCTGAACAGCACCAATGGCACCTACGTGAACGGCCAGCCGGTGAAGAAGCATGCGTTGAAGGACGGCGACATCGTCGAGCTCGGCAAGTACCGCCTCAAGTTCCTCAAGGACACGCCGCCTCCGGCCTCGGCCAACACCTTCGAGAAGGCCTTCGAAGTGCCGCAGGACTTCACGAAGACGCAGAACACGACGATGCGTGCCGCTGCCGATACGATGGTGACCGGCTTTGCCGAAGCGCAGAGCGCAACGCAAGGGGTGACCACAGGCGGCCTGTCGGGTACCAACTGGTCGCAACCGGAGGCGGACCAGGCCAACCAGATTGGCGTGGTGCAGATTCTGTCCGGGCGTAACGCAGGTCGCGAGCTGGAGCTGACCAAATCGCTGACCACGCTCGGCAAACCAGGGTTGCAGGTCGCGGTCATCACCCGTCGCGCTCACGGTTACTTCATCACCCACGTCGAAGGCACTGCCTTCCCGGTGGTCAATGGTCGCGAGATCGATGCGCAGGCGCACCCGTTGCAGGATCACGACGTGATCGAGCTTGCGGGCGTCAAGATGGAGTTCTACCTGCGCGCCGGCTGAGTGCGCAGGCGGATCTGGCTGTGGAGGTCAGGGTACTCGGCTGTAGTGGCGGCATTGGCGGGCTTGATGTCCGTACCACCTCGCTGCTAGTCGATGACGACATCCTGATCGACTGTGGCACCGGCGCTGGCGTGCTCGATGTGCCGACGTTGATGGCGATCGACCATGTGTTCCTGACGCACGCCCATCTGGATCACATTGCGTATCTGCCCTTTATCATCGATACGGTGGGGGACTATCGCAGCCGCCCGCTGACGGTGCATGCGGCCCCCGAAACGCTGCGCATCATCCGTTCGCACATCTTCAACTGGCTGATCTGGCCAGATTTTTCGGCGATTCCCGACCGCGCACACCCGCTGATGCGCTTCAACGAGCTGCGCATCGGTGAGTGGATAGACATCGACGGCCGGCGAGTGACTGCGCTGCCGGCCCTGCATGCCGTGCCGGCCGTCGGCTACCAGATTCGTTCGGAGCATGGTGCGAGCCTGGTGTTCTCCGGCGACACCACCGTTTGCGACGCGCAGATCGAAGCGATCAACGCGATCAACGATCTGCACGCGTTGATCATCGAAACCGCGTTTCCGAACATGCAGCACGATCTCGCGCTGGCGGCACGCCACCTGTGCCCGCAAATGCTGTTTTCGGTTCTTGATCGTCTGATCGTGTCGCCTGAGGTGTACGTGACCCATCTCAAGCCGGCCCAGGCGGAGGAAATCACCGCTGAACTCGCCGCCTACGCCGGCCGATTGAAGCCCCGGATTCTGCGGAACGAGCAGGTTTTCACGCTCTGATTCCGGCGCGATGCCGGGTGGCTGGCAGTATCATCGGGGCTTGGCTGTCCGCCATCAGGGGGTTGATCGATGAGTGCCATTCCGGGGCGCACCAGCGCCGGCGATCTGAGCCGGCGCCTTGCGTTTTTCAAGGGTCTGCAGGCGCTGACCGCCCGCATTCATGCCACCAACAATATCGACGAGATCATCTTCGAACTCTCGGCCGATATTTGCAGCCTGTTCGGCGCGGAACGCATCACCTTGTACACGGTGGATGAATCCGGCGCTGCGATCGTCTCCAAGGTCAAAACCGGCCTGCATTCGATCAAGGCGATCCGACTACCGATCTCCGACCGCAGCGTGGCTGGCTACGTCGCGCTGCACAAAACTTTGCTGAACATCCACGATGTCTACGATGCGGCGGAGTTGAACGCGATATCACCCAACCTCGAATTCCGCCGCGAAGTGGACGAGCGCAGCGGCTACCACAGCAAGCAAATGCTCGTCGCGCCGATCATGGGGGCGGCCGAGAGCGAGTTGCTCGGCGTCGTGCAACTGATCAATGCGCGCGACGGCTCGGCCTTTACCGCGATCGATGAGGAGGGTTTGCAAGGCCTCGCGCAGACCTTGGGCGTTGCTTTCGCTCAGCGCCTGTCGCAAGAAAAACCGCTGCGGAACAAGTATGACTATCTGACGCGCACCGGCGCCGTGACCGCCGACCAGCTTGAAGAAATCGAGAAACAGACGCGTGCGCGGAATACGACGGTCGAAGCGATCCTGCTCGACGAGGTGCGAATTGCGCCGGCGCTCGTCGGGGAGTCGATGGCCCGTTTCTATGGCGTGCCCTATGAGCCATTCAGGCAGGAGCGCGTCAAGTCGATGCACCTGCTGCGCAACATCAAGAAGGACTATGTGTTGCAGGCGGGCTGGCTGCCGCTTGAAGAAACGCAGGAAGGCATCGTCGTCCTGACGATCGATCCGGAACAGGTGCGCGGTGCGCGCGTGGCCGACAACGTGTTCCCCGGCGCCAAGCTGTCATTCCGAGTCACAACGCGGCGTGAGTTCGAGAAGACCGCGCAGCAACTGTTCGAGCAAGTCCTAGATGATGCCTCGGTGTCGGACATGCTGTCGGGGCTGGGTGATGACGAGCGTGACGCGCCGTCGCAGGACGAGATATCGGCCGCGGCCGACAACGAACTCGTCAAACTGGTCAACAAAATCATCATGGAGGCGCACCGGCAAGGGGCTTCCGATATCCATATCGAACCGCGACCAGGCAAGGAAAAGACGCTGATACGCTTCCGCAAGGACGGCTCTCTGGTGCCCTACATCGAAGTGCCGGCGAGCTACCGCAACCCGCTCGTCACGCGCATCAAGATCATGTGCGACCTCGATATCTCGGAGCGTCGCAAACCGCAGGACGGCAAGATCCGTTTCCGCAAATACGGGCCGCTGGACATCGAGCTGCGCGTGGCCACGATCCCGACCGCCGGTGGCATGGAAGACGTGGTGATGCGTCTGCTGGCCAATGGTGAACCGCTGCCGCTGTCCGATCTGGGCATGTCGCCGCGCAACCTCGAGCGGCTGCGCAACACCATCAACAAGCCCTACGGCATCTTCTTCTGCTGCGGCCCCACTGGCTCGGGCAAAACGACCACGCTGCACTCGATCCTGAAAGAGCTCAACACGCCGGACACCAAGATCTGGACCGCGGAAGACCCGGTGGAGATTACGCAGCGCGGTTTGCGCCAGGTGCAGGTCAACCGCAAAGCGGGGCTGGATTTCGTCGCCGTGATGCGCGCGTTCTTGCGCGCCGATCCGGATGTGATCATGGTGGGCGAAATGCGCGACAAGGAGACGGTGACGATCGGCATCGAAGCTTCCCTCACCGGCCACCTGGTGCTCTCCACGCTGCACACCAACAGCGCGCCGGAATCTGTCGTGCGCCTGCTTGACATGGGCATGGACCCCTTCAACTTCGCCGACGCGCTGCTCGGCGTGCTTGCCCAGCGCCTCGCAAAGCGACTCTGCAAGCACTGCAAGGAGGCCTACCGCCCGGACGACGACGAAGTTGCCGCCCTGATTGCCGAATACTGCGAAGACCTGCGCGAGACGGCGGAATTTCAGGCCGATCCGGTCGCAGCCGAGACAGCGCTATTGGACGAGTGGAAAGCGCAATTCGGTCACGAAGGGCAGTTGCTGCTCTACCGCGCACAAGGCTGCGAGCATTGCACCGAGGGCTATAAGGGCCGGGTTGGCCTGCACGAAATGATGGTCGGCTCCGCCGAGGTCAAGCATCTGGTACAGACCCGCGCCCCTGTCTCGGAGCTGGTCACCGCCGCGCTTGCCGACGGCATGCGCACGTTGCGCCAGGATGGCATCGAGAAAGTACTGCAGGGCGTAACGGACATGAAGCAGGTGCGGAAGGTGTGCATTCGTTGAATAGTTTGTCGTGTCGCGTCAGTCGGGGTGACGAAAAGCGTCACATTCTTCGGCTGGCGTTGAGGCTCCTAGATGGGCAGGCCTTGCGGTACGGAGTGTTTGCCGTATACCGGCCGCGCGCATGACACTGGCACGCAATCTGCTCATATGAATCCGAGCGGTATCCCCGCCCGAATTTCTCAACGAGGAGAACAGCATGAAAAAGATCCAGCAGGGTTTTACCCTGATCGAACTGATGATCGTGGTCGCGATCGTCGGCATCCTGGCAGCGGTTGCACTGCCTGCCTATCAAGACTACACGGTCCGCGCGAAGGTCAGCGAAGGTCTGGTGATGTCGGAAGCCGTTAAGGCTGGTGTTGCCGAAGCCTACGCGGCTGACGGCGCTGCTGGGGTGACTGCGTATGAAACCCAGATCAACACCACGCCGCCCGCTTCGAAGTATGTGACATCAATTACGATGACGCCGGCTACTGGCATCATTGTCGTTGCACTGAACGCAACCAACGTTGGCACGATCGCCGCCGCCGCGAATACGCTTGTTCTGACCCCGTTCCTGAATCCGGGCGGTGCGGCTGCTGTGCCTGTCACTCTGGCGTCTGCGATTGCCACGCCAGGCGGTGCTGGCGGCACGATCGACTGGGTGTGCTCGTCGACCACGCACAGCAATGCAACGGCCCGCAACGCTGCATTCGCTGCTGCGACCAACGGTACGCTGCTGCCGCGTTTTGCTCCGTCCGAGTGCAAGTAATGGTTTGAGAGTGTGAATCGCTGAAGTTTTGCGTTTCCGCTAGCAAAGGGCCGCGAAAGCGGCCCTTTGCTTTTGTGCTTTGGCGCTACGGTCGAATTTTGATCTTGAGGGTATGATCCGGCGCGCATGTAACTTCGAATTCACTTGAGGAAGGCTATGCGGTCGTTTCGCCTGAAGGCGCTCGCAATCCATATGTTGTGCAGTGCAGTCGTGCTGACGCTCGTGGTCGGCGGGCTGTACATCGGCTGGTATTACTCACCTCTGTGGCATCTGATGGGTGCGTCAACGGTCGTGGGCGTGCTGATCATGGTCGACATGGGGCTCGGGCCGCTCGCGACCGTCGTCGTTGCGTCACCGAAGAAACCGCGTTCAGAACTGCGTCGGGATATCGCGCTTATCGTTGTTCTGCAATTGGCGGCCTTGGGCTATGGCGTGCATGCCCTGTGGGCCATGCGGCCCTTGTTCTTGGTGTTTTCTGGTGACCGGGCGGAGGTCATATCCGCCACTGCGATTGATGCGCCCGAAGTCGAAGCCGCCGTTGCAAGCGGGCAAGTTTCACTGCTCCCAGCCATGGCCAGGCTGCCGACCTGGGTCTGGGCGCCACTGCCTGAGGACGAAGAGGCCCGAACGAACATCGTTGCGGGCGCAATCATGGGCGGCAAGGATGTCACGGCCATGCCAATGTACTACCAGCCGCTGACGGCTGCTGGCGACGCCTTGCGGAACCAACTGATCCCGATGGATCGAGTGCGGGGGCTCAAATCGTTGCTGCCGGGCGAGTTTGAACGTCGCCTGTCTGCGATTGGTCGCAATGTCGAGGATCTCGGGGTGCTGCCTATCGAAGCGCGTGCGCACGATGGCGCTGTGATCTTTGACCGCAAGACCCTTGAACCCCTGGCCATCTGGCCGGTATCGGTTCTTTCCCTCATCAGGCATTGATAATCCGATGCAGTGCGCACCGCGTTTGGTAAGGACTTCGTGAAACCTCTTTGCAGTAAGCCGCGGCTTCTGGGTGGTGCCGAGTTGCTCTTGGTGCTGACACTGGCGCTGCCGCCCCTGGTGCTTGCCCGCACAGCACCGCAATCCGTTTTCTGGAACGAATTCGTTGCGGTGGCGATGCTGGTGAGCGCCGCCGTTGCATTCAAAGCGTTTCAGCATTCAATTGCCGTTCCTCGTCTAGTAACGGTATTTGTCACGATTGCGTTCGTAGCGGCAACGCTCGTTGGGGGCCATTCTCGAACCCCATTCGCGGTCGGGTTTGCGGCTTACGCGGTGGTATTTGTTGTTGCCTATGTGCTTGCTGCGCGGACAGCTGACGACGCCCGCGACGCCGCGCAGTCGAACCGGATGGCACTTGTCGTTGCGACGGGGTTTGTATTCCTTGCGTGCTTTCAGTCGATCGTCGGTGCGTTTCAGATCGCTGACGTCACCTTCGGTGGCCTCGTGCTGCCCAAGGTGTACCGACAGACCTACGGCAACGTAGGCCAGCCGAATCACTACGCGAGCCTGCTTAGCCTCGGCATTGTCGGTGCCTGGTATCTCGGCGTTTGCGGCTATTTGCGAAGGGCTGTGGTTGCGGTCTTGATCCTCTGGCTGGCCTGCTCGCTTGCGGCATCGGCTTCGCGCGCTTGTTGGCTCTACTTCGCGTGCGTTGTGATGCTCGGATTGTGGTCGGCGTATCGCAGCGATGCGTCGGATCGGAAAGGCGCCGTCGCACTGGCCTGGGTCGGCGTCGCAGTGCTGATGCTTCAGGTCGCAATCGCCAAGAGCGGTGCGCTGGAATGGGTGGGGCTGACCTCGTCCGTTGCGCGCGCGGCGGATGTTGGTTCCAACGGTCAGCGTCTTTACGACTGGTCGCTCGCCCTGTCGGCAATCAAGGCTCACCCGTGGCTGGGCGTGGGGGTCGGAGGGTTTCACGGCTGGGCAGTTGAGCAGATGCCGGCGACACCGGTTGTGCCCTTCTCGAAGTTCGCCGAGCACGCCCACAACCTGCCCTTGCATCTGGCTGCGACGATGGGCGTGCCGTTTGCGCTGGTATTTCTGGGGGCTGTCGGTTCGTGGTTGCTGCGCCAGTTGTGCGCGAAAATGAGCGCCGACCGGCTGTTTGCGTTCAGCGGACTAGCGGTAATCGGCTTGCACAGCATCGTCGAGTATCCGCTCTGGTACACCTATTTCGTGATTCCGGCTGGGCTGTTGTGTGGTCTTCTGGCGGCCACGGATTCACGTGCGCGGATTGTTCGTTTGCCTGTGGCGCTTGCAAACGCAGCGTTGGCGGGCGTGGTCTTGGCGCTTGTCTGGGTGGCCCGCGACTATGTGTTCGTGCAGCGCGCCTACGATGACTGGGCGACGGTACGCAACGTGGCGACGGCGGCGGATCGCGAGCGCATCCGGCGTGAGGTCGAACGGGTGCCTGCTTGGTCAATCTTCGGCGATCACGCCGAGTCCCTTGCGCTGCAGACTTGGGCGCCCGACGTTGCGAGCGCCGCGCGGATGGTGGCGCAGTGCGAACCGGCATTTCGCTTGCGCCCCTCTTGGGGGTTGGGTACGCAGTGCCTGCTCGCGATGGGCATGGCGGGTGATCGGGCTGGGGTGGCGCGGATGTCGCTGGTGCTGTGCGAGGGCTTTCCGCGGCATCACCAAATGTTGCGTGAATGGGCCGAGGGCGCAGATCGTTTTCACCCGGCGGTCTCCGTGCAATCAGAGAACTGCCTGCGCAAGTCGTGATGCGCGGTGGGGCCGGTATACTGGCGCGTTGCCCTGAAACGACGAGCGTACAGCGGTCATGGCTTTTCAAGACAAGCGCGGGGTGTTGCCCCGTTTTCAGGCCGGAGAGCGGCTGACGATCGAACTCGGTTGCGGCCCGAGCAAGACGGACCCGGCCGCGGTTGGCATCGATGCGCTGGATTTCGACGGCGTAGACCTCGTCGGCGACGTGTTCGAGGTGCTGGCGGCCCTGCCGGGTGAGAGTGTTGCGGCGTGCTATTCCGCCCACTTCTTCGAGCATATCGATGATCTGTCGCGACTGATCGACGAGCTGGGGCGCACGCTGGCGCCTGGTGCGTTGCTCACGGTGAAGGTGCCGCATTTCTCCAACCCGTATTTCTATTCCGATCCGACGCACAGCCGCTACTTCGGGCTCTACACGATGTCCTACTACGCGCGCGATGGCTTGCTGACGCGCAAGGTGCCGAACTACGGACGTACGCCTGTGTTCGAGCTCGAATCCGTGCGGCTTGGATTTGATTCTCCGTTTCCCTTCCGCGGTTTGTTCAAGCGGCTGATCGGCCCGATCTTCAATCTCACCACCTGGTTGCAGGAGTTTCACGAGGAGAACCTCTGTTACCTGCTGCCGTGCTACGAAGTCGAATACCGACTGCGTCGGCGCTGAGCGGGCGATGTCGCTGCGGTCCAGCCTTGCCTATTTCGTCTTTCGTGGGGCATCCGGTGCGCTCGCGGTGCTTACGGTTTCGGTATTTGCCCGTTTGCTCGGCCCGCAGGGATATGCGCACTGGACGCTCGCGGTCGTTCTGAGCGGCTTTATCGCCGGTGTGCTGGTGCAGCCGATCCATTCGGCGCTGGCGCGCTTTCTGCCGCGGCCGGGGGGCGAGGCGATCATTGGCACGCTGGGGCGCTTGCTGCTGCTTGCGGCGTGCGCCGTCGTGCTCGTCGCGCTGCTCTTGAGCGCGCTTGCGCCGGCATGGTTGCCGGCCGGCGTGGTGGTCCTCGCCTTGAGCCTGGGTTTGTCGCAGGCGGTGTTCGACTTCTCGGCCCAACACTGCTCCAGCACGCTGCAGGCGCGTCGTTATGGCCGGCTTTACCTGTGCAAGGCGATCATTGCGCTGGCGGCAGGCGGTACCGCCTTGTGGTGTGGCCTCGGGGCGGCCGGTGCGGTCGCGGGAACCTGCGTCGGCTTTGTCGGTGCCACCTTGCTGTTTGGTCGCACGGCTTGGCGCGAGGTTGTGCGCGGGCGTTTTGATGGTGCTGCACTGCCGGAGCTGCGCGCGTACGCGCTGCCGGTGATGTTCGCGCTATTGACCGGTGCGGTGCTGCAGTGGGGCGATCGCCTCGTCTTGGCGGCGAACGTGGCGCCGGCGTGCTTGGGTGCCTACAGTGCTGCGGGCGATCTGGCGCAACAGGGGTTCGGCTTGCTCTTCAGCGCCTTCCACCTTGCCTGGTTCCCGCGACTGGTGGCCTTGTGGGAATCGAATGCCGAGGCGCTGCAGGCGCAGGTGAATCGCTACGCGCAACTCTCTCTGGTCGTCATGGTGCCGGCGGCGCTGGGCTTCGCCTTGGTCGCACGTGATCTCGCCAGCGTGCTGCTCGGCGCGGCTTTCAGTGCCGACGCCGCGCAAGTGATGCCTTGGCTCGCACTGGCGGCGCTGCTGGGCGGTGTGCGCGCCTATCTGTTCGATCTGCCGCTGCATCTTTCGCAGCGCATGGCGGTCCAGAGCGCGATCGCGGGCGGCTGCGCGCTGCTGGGCGTATCGCTCAATCTGATGCTGGTGCCGCACTTCGGCATCGTGGCGGCGGCAGCGGTTGCGGTGCTCGCGCAGGGCTGCGGCTGTGTCGCCAGCTATTTGGTCGGGCGCCGCACGCTATCGCCGAGATGGGCTTCCAGGGATCTGCTCGTGGTGGGCGCCGGTGCCGGTGCGATGGCGCTGATGGTGCTGGCGGTGCCGTTCGGTGGGTTGATCGGCCTAGGGGTCAAGGCGCTTCTTGGTGCGGTCATGTACTGCGCCGTGGTGCTTGTCGCGGATACTGCGGGCCTGCGGAGCCTTATTTTCGCCCGGATGGGGCTGCGCTGATGGCGCCGCTTGACGTTGTGGCCTTCACTCAGGGCGCGACGATTCCCTCCGCGCGCTTTCGCGTGCGCCAGTATTTGCCGCAGTTGCAGGAGGCGGGGATTGCGCTGCGTGAGAGCGCCGCGCGGTTTGGCAGCTACCCGCCGGCAGCCACATGGCGCCGCATCCCGTGGCTGCTGGCAAGCACGGCGGAACGTGCCTTCGCTGCTGCAGCGGCCAGTACCGCCGACGTCGTGCTGTTCCAGCGCGAGATGGTGTCGACACTCGCCTTTGCCGAATACTGCTGCCGCGCGCCGGCTGTGCTGGATGTCGATGACGCGATCTGGCTGACACAGCGATGCGGCATGGTCGATCGACTCGCTTCGCGCTGCCGACTGGTGCTGTGCGGGAACGACTACATCGCCGAGCATTTCGCGCCGATTGCGCCGGTTCGGGTTTTGCCCACCGGCGTCGATACGGCTTTGTGGCGCCCGGGGCTTCGTGACGACAAACCGGTACTGGTGTGGTCGGGCAGTTCGGGCGGCCTGCCGTATCTTTACGACATCGAGAGCGCGCTGGCCACGGTGTTGGCCGCGGTGCCGGATGCACGGCTGCGCGTGGTCTGCAATGCGGCGCCGGTGTTTTCCTCGATTGATCCCGCTCGCGTCGAGTTCATCCCCTGGTCACCGCAAAGCGAAGTGGCCGCCGTTCAGTCCGCCTGGGTTGGGCTGATGCCGATGCCGGATACGCCTTGGACGCGCGGCAAGTGCAGTTTCAAGATGCTGACCTACCTGGCCTGCAGCGTGCCGGCAGTGGCGTCGCCCTGGGGCATGAATCGCAAGGTCATCGATGGTGGTGGCGCTTGGGGCGCGGTCAGTGCGGCAGACTGGGTGGATGCGCTCGTGATGTTGCTGCGCGATGCTGATCGCTGTGCCGTAGCGGGGCTCGCCGGTCGGGCGCAGGTGGAGGCGAACTATGCCTCGGTCACACTTGGTCACACGCTGGCTACGGTATTACGGGAGGCGGCGGCTTGATGATGCTACTTGCGGCCATTAATCTGCAGGGCTTTGCGACGCGGGATACGACGGCATGTGCGGCATAGCGGGGTTCTGGGGGCAGTCTGCGCCGGTTGATGCGCTGAGCGCGGTGGCGCGGGCGATGGGCGAAGCGATTGCCCACCGTGGCCCGGATGGTCGCGGCGAATGGGCGCAGCCCGACCTCGGCCTTGGCCTGTCGCACCGCCGCCTTGCGATCATCGACCTCACCGAGGCCGGGTTTCAGCCAATGCACGCGGCGTCCGGCCGCTGGACCATCGTGTTCAACGGCGAGATCTACAACTATCTCGTGATTCGCGCGGAGCTCGAACGTGCGAAAGGTGGCGTGGCCTGGCGCGGGCATTCCGACACCGAACTGCTGATCGAGGCGCTCGATCACTGGGGGGTTGAAGGCACGCTGTCGCGTTGCGACGGCATGTTCGCATTTGCTGCGTGGGATCACGCGGAATCGCGCCTGATCCTCGCCCGCGACCGCCTCGGCGAGAAGCCGCTGTACTACGGCCAGATGCCGGACGGCACGCTGCTGTTCGGCTCGGAGTTACGCGCGCTCTATGCCCATCCCTCCTGGCGTGGGCAAATCGATCGCGATGCGGTAGGGCTGTTAATGCACTACAACAGCATTCCCGCACCCTGGTCGATCTGGCAGAACGTAAGGAAGTTGCCGCCGGCCCATTGGCTTGAGGTGCGCGGCCGCCGTGCCGGCGAGCCGAGGCCGTACTGGTCCTTGCGCGACGCGATGCAGGCCGGCGAGGCGAGCCGAACAGCGCCTGCGGGTGCGGAAGGGCCGTGGGTCGATCAGCTCGAAGCGGTGCTGGGCGAAGTCGTCGAGCAGGAAATGTTGTCCGACGTGCCGCTCGGTGCATTCCTCTCCGGCGGTATCGATTCATCGCTGATCGTGGCGATGATGCAGCGGCGCGCGACGCGACCGGTGAAGACCTTCACGATCGGTTTCCGCGAGGATTCGTTCGATGAGGCGCGCTTTGCGCGCGAGGTTGCAGCCCACCTCGGCACCGAGCATCGCGAGTTTTACCTGAGCGGAGACGACGCGCTGGCCGTTGTGCCGCGCGTCGCCGATCTCTACGACGAGCCGTTCTCTGATTCATCACAGCTTCCGACATGGCTGGTGTCGCATTTCGCCCGCCAGCATGTCACGGTTGCGCTCTCTGGCGACGCCGGTGACGAACTGTTTGCGGGCTACACCCGCTACATGGTGGGGGACGGGTTCTGGCGTAGCGCCTCGCGCGTGCCCTATCCGCTGCGACGCACGGTTGCTGCCGGGCTTGGCCTCGTACCCGGCAAGGCGTGGGATGCGCTGGGCGGCGCGCTCGGCCCCCTGTGCCCCCGCCTGCTGCGCAATTCTCCGGGCGACAAGTTCAGCCGTATCGCCCGCATGTTGCGCGAACGCTCGCCAGCGGGGTTCTACGACGAACTGATCTCGCACTGGAAGGACCCTGCACTGCTGGTGCCGGGCGCGCGCCTGCCGCCCCTGGCGCTCGCAGAGGCCGCGGCGCAAGCCGGCCGCAGCGACATCGAATTCATGCAGGCGCACGACACGCTGGCCTACCTGCCGAACGACATCCTGGTGAAGGTCGATCGTGCCGCGATGGCGGTGAGCCTCGAGACCCGTGCGCCTTTCCTTGATCGCCGCGTGGTCGAATTCGCCTGGCGCGTGCCGGAATCGCTCAAGCTGCGCGGCGGCAATGGCAAGTGGCTGATGCGCGAACTGCTCGCCCGCCATGTGCCGCGGCCCTTGTTCGAGCGTCCGAAGCAGGGCTTCGGCATCCCGCTCGGGCCCTGGCTACGTGGGCCCCTGCGCGAGTGGGCCGAGTCGCTGCTGTCGCCGGCTGCTCTGGCTGATAGCGGATTGTTCGATCCGGCGCCGATCCGCCGCAAATGGGAAGAGCACCTGCGCGGCCAGGCCGCCTGGCACTACTACCTGTGGGATGTGCTGATGTTCCAGGCGTGGTATCAGCGCTACCGGGCACAGGTGCGCTGAGCGTGCGAGTCCTGCTGTTTGCCAACACCGATTGGTTCCTGTGGAACTTCAAGCTGCCGCTTGCCCGCGCGTTGCGGGATGCCGGTCACGAGGTGATCCTGGTGAGCCCAGCGGGCGAGTTCGGCGCACGCTTGCGTGAGGCGGGTTTCGACTGGCGTGCGTTTCCGCTGTCGCGCTCGGGTATTCACCCGATCGAGGAACGCCTTGCGATGTATCGCCTGCTTGCGTTGTACCGCGAGCTGCGTCCTGATCTGGTTCATCACTTTACGATCAAGTGCGTGCTTTACGGTTCCTGGGCGGCGCGCAAGGCGGGCATTGCACGCGTGGTCAACTCGATCACCGGCCTCGGTTTTGCGCTGCTCGCCTCGACCTGGAAGGCGCGGCTGATCCGCCCGGTGGTGGTGGGCTTCTATCGCCGTGCCTTGGTCGGCACGCATGTGGTTTTCCAGAACCACGACAATCGAGACGTGCTGGCTGCGCTGGGCGCGCTGACGCACGCGATGGTGCATGTTATTCCGGGTGATGGTGTCGATACCGTGCTGTTCTGCCCGCCGCCGGCGCGAGCCCTTGGCGCCACGGTGCTGATGATGGGGCGCCTGCTGTGGTCCAAGGGGGTTGGCGTATTTGTCGAGGCTGCGCGCATCGTTCGCGCGACAAGGCCGGACGCCCGTTTTCTGCTCGCCGGCGCGCCTGATCCGGGCAACCCGGAGAGCGTGCCGGAAGTCATGCTCAACCAGTGGCGCAGCGAGGGGATGGTCGAATTTCTCGGTCACCGCAGCGACGTGCTCGCGCTGCAGCAGCTCGCCGACATTGCCGTGCTTGCAAGCACCCAAGGCGAGGGGATGCCGCGTGCGCTGCTGGAGGCGGCGGCCTGCGGGCGGCCGATGGTGGCGACCGATGTGCCGGGGTGCCGCGAGCTGGTCGAGGAAGACGTGAACGGTTTGCTGGTGCCGCCCGGGGATGCGCAAGCACTCGCGGGCGCCATTCTGTCGCTGCTCGCATCGCCTGATCGCGCGAGCCAGATGGGGGCCGCGGCGCGTGCGAAGGTCCTGGCCGAACTGTCCGATGCGCGCATTACCCGACGCACCCTGGCGGTGTACGGCGACGGATTCACGGACAGCGAGGCAGACTGAAGGTGAGCTTCAACTACCTCTTCTACCCATTTGCGCTGTCGCTGATCTTCTGTCTG
Source organism: Niveibacterium sp. (assembly GCF_041909475.1). Taxonomy (NCBI): domain Bacteria; kingdom Pseudomonadati; phylum Pseudomonadota; class Betaproteobacteria; order Rhodocyclales; family Rhodocyclaceae; genus Niveibacterium; species Niveibacterium sp. Next base: position 16,938 of record NZ_JAYRDJ010000003.1, read on the forward strand.
GTACTGGCCCGCCTCGCGCCGTGGCTGGCCCTGATGGACCGGCCCGATGCCCGCAAGCAGCACGGCCGTGCCGTGCCGGTGGTGGGCGGCATCGCGATCATGGCGGCCTACATCCTTGCGCTGAAATTGCGCGGCATCGGCGGAAATCTGTATGAAGCCATGCTGCCCGTCGGGCTGGTGCTGATCGTGGGCGTGATTGACGACGCACGGCCGGTGTCGGCGCGCGCCAAGCTGGCCGCGCAGTGCATCGCAGCATGGTTGCTGTTGCGTGCGACCGGGTTCTCGCTTGGCGAAGTGCCGATTCCCGGCGTAGAGGGCGGGCTGCCCTTGGGCGCGCTGGATACCGCGGTGACGATGTTCGTCATCGTCGGCGTGGTCAACGCGCTGAACCTCTCTGACGGCGCGGACGGGCTTGCGGGCGGGCACGTATTGATTGCGCTGGCGGTGTTCCTGTTCGCTGCGCGGGCGGCCGGACGCGATACCGAGGTGCTGCTGATCGCCGGGCTGATGTCCTGCGTCATGGGTTTCCTCACGGTCAACGCCCGCCATCCGATGCTTGCGCGCGCGCATGTTTTCATGGGCGACGCCGGGGCGCTGGCGCTTGGCACCTTGTTGTGCTGGTTTGCGATCCATCTTTCGCGTGAGCCGCACCAAGCCATGCCGCCAGTACTGTTGCTGTATGCCGTGGCGCTGCCGTTGCTGGACATGGCGACCGTGTCGGTTCGCCGCTTGCTGCAAGGCGCTTCACCGATGCGCCCGGATCGAACGCATCTGCACCATATCCTGTGCCTCAAGGGCTTGTCGGTGGAACTCTCGGTGCCGCTGTTGTGGGCGTTCAACGGTCTCGTCGCAGCCGGCGGGCTGACGCTGTGGCGGATGGGCGCATCCCAGGGCGTGTTGCTGCTGGTGTGGCTTTGCATACTGGTCGGCAAGATGTTGTGGATGCGGGTATGGGAAGAGGTTGAGTCGGTCTCCTCTGAGTCCGCCGATGAGCGGCGCGAGGCCTGAGCGGTGAGGCCGATCCGCGTATGTGTCGTCATTACGGGTTTGGGTATCGGTGGCGCCGAGCATGCGCTGCTGAAAATACTCAGCGCGCTGGATCGTCGTCGCATTGCTGTTTCGCTCGTTGTGCTGGGTCGGCTTGATGCGTTGGCCCCGCAGTTTTGCGCGATCGGCATCGAGCCGGTCTTCATCGGCCTGCGCGCCGGCCGCTGGCCGCTCGGTGAAGTTGGGCGCTTGATCCGTACCGTGCGCGAACTGGAGCCTGATCTGCTGCAGGGCTGGATGTACCACGGCAATCTCGCGGCGAGTTTCCTTGGTGCTCGCCTGAGGCGGCCCGTGTGCTGGAGTGTGCGTGACACGCCGGACGCAGCGCACGGTCACAGCCGCTTCACGCGGCTGACGATCGCGCTGTCGCGCTGGTACGTCGGCCGCGTGGCGCGGATCTTCAACGTATCGGCCCGCAGCGCGGCGTATTGCGCTGAACGCCTGGGCTGGCCCGCCGAACGCACCGAGGTGCTGCCCAACGGGCTGGACCTGTCGCGCTTCAGGCCTGATCCGGCCTCACGCGAGGCCTTCCGCGCCGCGCAGGGCTGGCCGACCGCTACGCCGGTGGTGGCGATGGTTGCGCGCTGGAGCCCGGTCAAGAACCATCGCCTCTTCCTCGAAGCCGCAGCTGCTCTGCGTGCGTATCAGCCCGAGGTGCGCTTCGTGCTGATCGGCAAGGATCTTGACGCGGCGAACGCGACGTTGGCTGGTTGGCTTGCCGAACTCGGGCTGCCCGACGCGGTGGCGCTGCTTGGCCCGAGGCATGATGTCGAGGCGCTGTACCCGGCTTTCGATCTCCTCGCGCTGACGTCGAAGAGCGAGGGCTTCCCGAACGTGCTGGCCGAGGCGATGGCCTGCGGCGTGCCGGTGGTGACTACCGATGTCGGCGATGCGGCCGAGATCGTCGGCGACACAGGCAGCATTGTGCCGCCGACCCCACAAACCTTCGCCGACGCGCTGGGCAGGCTGTTGGCCGATCCCGAACGGGCGACGCGGGGCCTCGCCGCCCGCGAGCGCATCGCCGTGCGCTACGCAATCGACGGCATCGCCGCGCGTCTAGCCGATCGCTACGCCGAGATCGCCACCCCCCGCAGCTGAGGCTGTCGGCGCAGGCGCCAGCGCAAGAATCCGCTTCAGCTTAGTCAGTCGGATTCGTTATAATTCAAGGCTTTGCTTTTCTCCGGGCCGACCACCATGACCACGACTCCGCTCACCGCGCTCTCTCCGCTTGACGGCCGCTACGCCGCCAAGGTCGACGGGCTGCGCCCGCACTTCTCCGAATTCGGGCTGATCCGTAACCGCGTGCGGGTGGAGATCGAGTGGCTCAAGGCGCTGGCCGCCGAGCCGCACATCGCCGAAGCCGCCGCCTTCTCTCCGGCCACTATCGCCGAGCTCGACGCCGTGATTGCCAACTTCTCGGTGGCGGATGCCGAAGCCGTGAAGGAGATCGAGGCGACGACCAACCACGACGTCAAGGCGATGGAGTACTGGCTGAAGAAGCGCTTTGCCGCCAACGCCGAAGTCATGAAGGTCACCGAGTTCATCCACTTCGGCTGCACCTCGGAAGACATCAACAACGTCTCGCATGCGCTGATGCTGGCCGAAGCCCGCGAGGCGGTGCTGCTGCCGGCTTTCGACAAGGTGGTCGACCGCTTTGTCGCGCTGGCGCACCAGCATGCCGAGCTGCCGATGCTCTCGCGCACGCACGGCCAGACCGCCAGCCCCACCACGCTGGGCAAGGAGATGGCCAACATCGCCTACCGCCTGCGCCGCGCACGCAAGGCCTTCGCCGCGGTGGAGATGACCGCCAAGTTCAACGGCGCGGTCGGCAACTACAACGCCCACCTGTCGGCCTACCCGGACTTCGACTGGGCCGCTTTCAACCAGCGTTTCATCGAATCGCTGGGCTTGGTGTTCAACCCCTACACCATCCAGATCGAGCCGCATGATTCGATGGCCGAACTCTTCGATGCCATTGGCCGCGGCAACACCATGCTGATCGATGCCTGCCGCGATATCTGGATGTACATCTCGCTCGGCTACTTCAAGCAGAAGCTCAAGGACGGCGAAGTCGGCAGCTCGACGATGCCGCACAAGGTCAACCCGATCGATTTCGAGAATGCCGAGGGCAACTTCGGTGTTGCCAACGCGGTGCTGCGCCACTTCAGCGAAAAGCTGCCGATCTCGCGCATGCAGCGCGACCTCACCGACTCGACAGTGCTGCGCAACATGGGCATCGGCATCGGCCACACCGTGCTGGGTCTGGAATCCTGCCTGCGTGGTCTGAACAAGCTCGAAGCCGACCCGGCCAAGCTCGCCGCCGATCTGGACGCCGCCTGGGAAGTGCTGGCCGAGCCGATTCAGACCGTCATGCGCCGCTTTGCCGTGCCCAACCCGTACGAGCAGCTCAAGGCGCTCACGCGCGGTACCGGCATCACCAAGGCCGCGCTGCAGGACTTCGTCAAAACGCTGGCGATTCCGCAAGCCGACAAACAGCGCCTGCTCGACATGACGCCGGGCAGCTACATCGGCGAGGCAGCTTCGCTGGCCAAGAAGATCTGAGTTTTCATCGATTCGACCACGCCCCGGCGCCGCGCGCTGCGGCGTGGTTTTTCATTTCAGCATCAGGAATTCGCCATGAGCTTTGCCGATACCCTCAAGCAACTTCCCAAGGTTTCCCACCTCGACGCGATTCAGTTGATCGACGCGGAAGGAGCTGTCGTCGCCACGATCGAGAACAAGCCCGGTCAGGCCGGTTCGCTGGCGGTGTACAACCACCTGGCGCAATTGCACGGCTCGATCAACATCGAAGCAGCGAAGAAGGGCGTCGAGCTCTACGCTGAACATACCGAGGATGCGCGTGCGAATCCGGGCAAGCATCCGAACATCGATCGCCTGATCGCGATCGCCGACGGCGCGGCGGGGGCTTTGCGCGTCAAGCATGTATTCGCGGTGTAAGTAGATGGCCGCGCGGGGGCGTGGCTTTTGAGCGAGGGAGGGGTGGTGACGATAGAGCGCAACGTGCTGGGTGGGCCGCTGCAAGCGTGCCGCTACGACCCATTGACCGGCTTTTTCAGAACCGGCTGTTGTGAAACTGGGCCGGATGACCTTGGGCGGCATGTGGTGTGCGCGCGCGTGACTGCCGAATTCCTCGCGTTCTCGGCCGAGCGGAGCAACAACCTCTCGCAGCCTCGTCCGGAGTTGCGGTTTCGCGGCCTCAAGCCGGGTGATCGCTGGTGCCTCTGCGCACTGCGCTGGAAGGAGGCGCTGGAAGCGGGTGTTGCGCCGCCGGTCGTTCTCGAAGCAACGCACGAGTCGGTCCTTCGCGTGGTTTCGCTGCTTGATCTGACGCGGCATGCGGAGTCAGCTTAGCGCATGCACCTGCTTGGGCAGTTATGCATTGCTGTGGTGCAGCAATGATTGTTATGCCTTTGGATTTTTGTTGGCAGTATGCGAACACAAATTCCGCAGTTGTTTATTGTTAACTGCGAATTTTTGACAAGTAACGCAATAGTCTTCAGCGACAAAACCGACCACAACTAAAATTCCGTCGCTAGTTGCGGTCGGCGGACGATCAATCCGTTCGATCGAGTTGTCTGGCGCCACCCCTGCCAGGCGTTTGATCACCTCTACCCGAGGTCGTACGGATGTTTGCCTCCCCCGTTGTCGCGTCGGCGCGCGCTCTCGCGCCGCTTCGCCCCCAGTTGTTGCTGATTTTCGCCGCGCTCTGCTGGGCCGGTAACTTCGTGCTTGCGCGCGGTGTCAGTGCGCAAGTGCCGCCGATCTCGCTCGCAGTGGGTCGCTGGTTTGTTGCCGCGGTGCTGCTTGCGCCCTTGGCATTGCCGCGCCTGCAAGCCGGGCTGGCACCGCTGTTGAACATGCGCGGACGCCTGCTGGGCCTGGCTTTCCTCGGCATTGCGAGCTCCAACACGCTTGTCTACGTTGGGCTGCAAACCACACCTGCAACGCACGGTGTGCTGCTCAACGCGCTGATGCCCATCATGGTGGCCCTGCTTGCAGCGGCAATCTGGCGCAAGCCTTTACGGCCCGGTGCCTGGCTCGGCATGGGGGTATCGGTGATCGGTGTGCTGTTCATCGTGACCCGCGGCCATCCAAGCCAGGTGTTCGCGATGGACTCTGGTGTCGGCGATCTGTGGGTCGTGGCGGGTATGGCGTGCTGGGCCGGCTACACGCTCTTGCTGCGCAATGTTGCGCCCGGAGTCGACAAACTGGTGCTGCTGTGGGCTTCGATCGTGCTTGGTCTGCTGATGCTGCTGCCGGCCTGGATGGGCGAGCTCTGGATGAGCGGGCTTCCCCACCCGAGCGGGCGGGCGTTTGCGGGCATCCTGTACCTCGGTGTATTTCCGTCGGTACTCGCCCTGTTTGCCTACATGCGCGCCGTGGCGGAGATTGGCGCTGCCCGCGCAGCGGCCTTCCTGCATCTGATTCCCGCATTCGGCACCCTGATGGCGGCGCTGTTTCTTGGCGAACAGTTGGCGCTCTACCACTACCTTGGCCTGGTCGCGATTCTTGGTGGGCTGGTCTGGACGCAACAGGCTTCGGGGCGCAACAGTCTCTGAAACGCGACACCGGTCACGCCCGCAGCGGTGCGACGCTGCGCCAGGGGGATGATTTCGGTATCATCCCGTGGTCATGAGCGACCTTCACGCACTTCCTTCGAAGCCGGAGCGCGAGTACTGCAGCACGAGCGAGGCTGCACAGATGCTCGGCGTCTCCTTGGGTACCGTTCAGCAAATGGTCGAAAACGGCCTGCTGGAGGCGTGGAAGACGGCGGGCGGTCACCGTCGCATCCGCATCGGTTCGGTTGAAGACTACCTGCGACGCCGCTCTTCGGGTGTCGCAGCGCCGCACCCGGTTGGGGTGTTGCGCATCCTGGTGGCGGAGGACGACCGCATCCTACAGCGCCTGTATGCCCACACCTTCGAGACCTGGAATCTTCCGATCGAGGTGCGCCTCGTCGAGTCGGGTTTCGATGGTTTGCTGGAAATCGGCCGGCAGCAGCCGGATCTGCTGATTTCAGATCTGGTCATGCCGGGGCTGGATGGCTTCGCGATGATTTCGAAGCTGCGTTCCGACCCCAAGCTCGAAGACATGGACATCATCGTCGTGACCGGCTTGTCGCCGGAAGACATCGCCGAGCGCGGCGGCCTGCCGGACGACGTGACGACCTACGGCAAACCCGTGCCATTCAAGGAACTCAAGGGTTACATCCAGGCGCGGCTGGCACAGTTCCAGCGCCGTGGGCGCGCAGCCAGCTGAGCTGGTGACTCACCGAACGCAAGGCCCGCCGCAATGGCGGGCCTTTTTGTTTCAGCTTGCGCCGCGGATGCGGCCGAGCAGCGCGGTGGTGGAGCGTTCGTGTTCGAACGGGATCGAATGCACCGAGCCACCCCAGCCGATCACTTCCGGCGTGCCGACGATGCGGTCCGGTGCCCAGTCACCGCCTTTGACGAGGATGTCCGGACGGCAGTCGAGGATGCGCGCGATCGGCGTGTCTTCATCGAACCAGGTGACGAGATCAACGCTATCCAGCGCAGCCATCACGGCCAGTCGATCTTCCTCGCAGTTGATCGGCCGATCGTCGCCCTTGCCCTGGCGCTTGACCGAGGCGTCGGTGTTCAGCGCCACGACCATGGCGGCGCCCAGCTCGCGCGCTTGGGCGAGGTAGGTGACGTGGCCACGGTGCAGGATGTCGAAACAGCCGTTGGTGAACACCAGCGGGCGCGGCAGCGTCGCGATGCGTTCTGCAAGCTGGTCGGGCGGGCAGATGCGTTGTTCGAAGCGAGGGCGGGGATAGTGCTTGCTCATGGTGATCGGATCCGGTAAGGAGCAGAGAGTCTAGCCCAGGCGGGCGCGGATCGCAGCGTCGCGCGCGTCAGCGGTGGTGGGCGCTCTTGACCCGGTACATCGAGGAATCGGCGTGGCTGAGCAGGGTCTCGGCGTCTTCGCCATCGTCTGGGTAGCGCGCAACGCCAATGCTGGCGCTCAGGCTGAGCGTCTGGCCGGCGCTCGCCGTGATCGGTTCGCGCAGCGCGATCTGGATGCGTTCGATGGCCTGGTTAACGGCGTTCTCGTGCTCAAGGCCATCGAGAATGACGATGAACTCGTCGCCGCCGAGCCGCGCCACGGTATCGCCGAGGCGCAGGCTTGCGGAAATTCGTCGACCCGCTTCGCACAGCACGTCGTCTCCGGCGGCGTGGCCGAATCGGTCGTTGATTTCCTTGAAGCGATCGAGGTCGACGAACAGCAACGCGAATTCGCGCCGGTCGCGCCGCGCGCGGTTCAGTGCACCCTGCAGGCGATCCTGCAGCAGCGCGCGATTTGGGAGCCCGGTCAGTGGATCGTGATGCGCCTGCCGCTCGAGTTGTTGCTGGCGGTCCTTCAGCGGCGTGATGTCGGCCAGCACCGCGATGTACTCGGCGATCTGATCTTCGTCCGTATGCACCGCGATGACTGTCGCCCACACCGGGATCGGTTCTCCGCTCTTGCGCCGCAGCCATAGTTCGCCGATCCAGCGGTGGTCGCGCTGCAGTACCTCGCTCATCGCTTGCCGCGCCTCGCTCGCGGGGCGTTCGGCGTCGAGGATTCTCGGATGCTGGCCGAGCAGTTCGTCTTCGCGATAGCCGCTGATCTCGCTCAGCGCTGGGTTGATCGCGCGGATCTTCTGGTTCGCGTCGGTGACGAGTATCCCCTCGGCGGTGTTGCGGAACACGGCGTCGGCCTGCCGCAGCCGCAGCGCAGCTTCGTAGGCGGCGGAAATGTCGTGACAGATGCCGACGATGCCGATGGCCTGCCCGGCGTTGTCGATGATCGGGCTTTTCAAGGTATCGACACGAACCCGGCGGCCATCCGGATAGACGATCCATTCCTCGTTGCGCCTGGCTTCGCCCGTGGACATGACGTTGCGATCGTGGGCGCGGTAGAAATCAGCGAGGCCGCGTTCCCAGAAGTCGTGATCGGTGTGCCCGATCAGCTGTGCCTCGGAGTTGCCGCTGAGGCGCTCGAACGCGGGGTTGCAGGCGATGAAGCGGCCGTCCTGGTCCTTCGCGAAGACCGGGTCGGCGATCGAGTCAAGCAGGGTGCGCAGCAGCGCCCGTTCGCGCAAGGTGCGGTTGAGGATGCGGCGACGCTGGGCGGTGCGCAGTGCGAGTGCGGCTGCCAGCAGCGTGAGGCCTGCAACAAGGGTTGCGGCGGCGGCGCTGGCGGCGGGGTGTGCGCGCCACACCGGTATTGGCTGGTTGAGGATCAGCGTGTCGGGTGGTAGCTGGTCTTCAGGAAGGTGCCAGCGGACCAGCGCCCCATGGTCGAAAATCGGGCGATTGGGGCTGATGTCGCGGATCGGAATCGTGTTCGGCGCCGCCCCGTTGAGAATCCTCAGCGCCATGTCCGCGGCCAGCAGCCCATGCTCGCGGTGGCTCATCACATAGCCGCCGAGCAGGCCGCGGCCGACGCCGTGCTCCCACAGGTGCAGCACGGGCGCGCTGGCATGTTTGACGATCCAGTCGACACCGTCTTCAAAGCTGCGCGGCTGGCCGTTGGCGTCGTGGTAGGCCGCGAGCAGCAGCGCGGCTTCGTCCGGGTTGAGGCGTGCGAGTCGGCTGGCAAGCTGGTCCCAGCTGATCTGCGTGAGGTCGGCGATCTCGATCGCGATGTCGGGGAAACCAAACTTCTGCTTGGCGCGCAGGGTTTGCAGATCCGCGCGACCGCCGGGGCTGTCGTCGGCAATCACGACAACGCGCTGCAGCCCCGGCATCAGGCGGCGCGCGAGCGCGAAGGTCTCGGGGATCGAGATATTCTCGACGATGCCGGTTTCACGCGGCGAGCCGCGTTGCGCGATAGCGCGCTCGACGTTATTGACGCCGAGGAAGACGACGGGCGCATTGCCGAAGAGTTGCGTGCCGTAATCGGTGGCAAGGTTGAAGGCGGCGTCGTCCGCGGCGATGACGAGGTCGTAGTGCGGTTTGCGCGCGAGGCGGTAGGCAAGCCAGTCCCGGTAACGGTCTGCGCTGTCGGCGTCGGTGAGGTGCCGCGCATCCATGAACTCTTCGTCGATCTGGATGCCCGTGGGCGCCAGCACGCTGAATACACCGTCGTGGATCTTGCCGGTGGTGGGGAAGCCGGGGTGGTAGGAGTACAGCAGCAGCACACGGCGCCCGTGCAGATCCTGTGCCGCGTGGCTCAGGCCGGGCGACAGCAGTTGCAGGCAGCAGAGCAGTAATCCGATGCGAAGCAGGGTGCGCCGCATTGAGACCCTCCGGCGGGCGCCCGAGAGCGCCCCTTATCCTGCTTTATCGGACGCAGGGGGGCGTTCTGAAGGCAATCCGACCGAGCCGGGGCTACACCTGCCAGCCGGTGCTGGCGAGCAGGCTTGCTCAGGTAGGTGTTGCGCCGAGCGACTTGCGGAAGCGGTTGAGATCCTGCGCGGTCTCGAAGGCCTGACCGAAGAGGCTGGAAAGATTGCGCAGGATGCCGCCAATGACGCGTGCCTCTTGCTCGCGGCCGAACTGGATCTGTTCCGACAGCCAGCGCTCAAGCCAATCCGGGTCGGGCAGACGGGACTGGATCGTGTCGTTCGGGAACAGCGCTTCATTCACATGAAGATTGGTTGGGTGCAGCGGTTTGCCGCTGCGCGCCGAACTGGCCATCAGCACGCCGATCTTTGCGAAGGCAGCGCGCGCGGTGTCACCGACGCGGTCGATCGCCTGCTTCATGTATTTCAGATAGGCGCCACCGTGGCGGGCCTCGTCGCGCGAGAGGAGGTCGTAGATCTTCTTGATCACCGGCTCGGTATGCCATTCCGACGCACGGCGATACCACTGCGTCAGGCGGAGCTCGCCGCAGAAGTGCAGCATCAGGGTTTCGAGCGGCGGGGCGGGGTCGAATTCGAAGCGCACCGCGTGGAGTTCCGACTCGCTTGGCGCGAGCTCCGGGCGGAAGCGGCGCAGGTATTCCATCAACACCAGCGCGTGCTTCTGCTCTTCGTAGAACCAGATCGACATGAAGGCCGAGAAGTCAGAATCATCGCGGTTGTCGCGCAGGAACATCTCGGTGGCCGGCAGCGCCGACCATTCGGTGATGGCATTCATCTTCACCGTGAGTGCTTGTTCGTCCGACAGCAGGGTGCGGTCGAAGCTGTCCCAGGGCACGTCTTTCGCCATGTTCCAGCGAGCGGCTTCAAGTGACTGGTAGAGATCGGGATAGAGCATGGTAGTAACTCCCGCAACCACGAACGGCGGGTTTCATTTTAGATCGTGTTGATGACAGCCGATCGCGCTATGCGGCCTGTGCGGCGCGCCAGGCTTCGAGCGTCGGCAGCGTTTCACGAATGTCGGTGATGATGCTGACCCCCGGAATGGCGTCACGACGGGCCGCGATGGCTCGGCCGCCCGCCCACAGCGCAATGTTGTCCGGCAGCGCCGCGCGCAATTGGCTCAGGCCGTCGGCCGCCTGTCGCCCGGGAAAGGCGGCGGAAAACGACAGCGCGACGATGTCAAAGCCGCCAGCGCGGGCGGCGCTGTCGATGTTGGCGATCGGCATCTGGGTGCCAAGTGAAACGCAGCTGGCCCCCTCGCTCACCAGTAGCGCTTCGGCCATCAGCAGCCCAAGCACATGGAGTTCGTCCGGGAAGGTGGTCAGCAGCACCCGCGGGCGCTGACCGCCGCCCTGCGCATTGATCGCGCTGCGCAACAGGTTCTGCACTTGCTCCGTGTAGAGATGTTCCTCCGGCACCTGAATCTCGCCACGCAGCCATGCGTTGCCGACCAGCGCATTGAGCGGCGCGAGCGTGTCGACCACGAAGGCCTGCAGCCCCTGCTTCAGCAAGGTCTGCTGCAGTGTCCGCCGCAGATCCTCGCTGCGGTGCAGGCGCAGCAGTTCGATGATGCTGTTGCAGCGGCTCGCGGCGGCCGGGCAGTCGACCGATTGCTCCTGCCGCGCTTGCAGCATCTCGGTGAGCGCCTCGATCGAGGCCTCGATCAGCTTGCCGGGGCGCATGCCCTGATCCACCAGGCGTTTGAGCAAGCGCAGCTTTTCGACCTGATCGGCCGGATAGAGGCGTTCGTCGTGCTCGTCACGCTCGGGCTGCGGGAAGCCGTAGCGGCGCTCCCACATCCGTAGGGTGTCCTTCGGCAGGCCGGTTTCGCGTTCGACGGCTGCGATCGCGAGCTTGCTTGAGTCCTTCGACATTGGCGTTTTGTCCTGGACAAAAACTTGACTGCGGGAATCCATGTGTCTATCGTACGAACACAAACCTGTTTTGTCCAGGACAAAAGGAGCTCGTCATGAAGGCAGTTGCGATTCGATCAAATAGCAGGAAAGTCCTGCTGGCCATGGCGTCCGCGCTGGTTTTGCTGGGCGCACTGAGCTGGACGCTCGCGCATGCGGCGGACGATGCCTGCCTGGTTGAAGCAGACGCCGAGCACGATCGCCTGCTCATTGTCCTACACAATAACGGTGCAGAGCTGGCCGTGCCGCGGCTGCCTGTCGTGCCGCTCGCGCACTGAGCCGGGGTTTGTTGATGACACGCCTGCGCTTCTGCCTGTTTGCGGCACTGCTCGTGCTACCCGGGCTCGCGAATGCCGCTGCGGCTTGCTCGCCACTGCTGGACCACCGCTTCAAGCGACTCGCCGGCGGTGAGACGTTTTCGATGTGTGACTACGCCGGCAAGGTCGTGATGGTGGTTAATACCGCCAGCTTCTGCGGCAACACGCCGCAGTACGAGGGCCTGGAGCGGCTCTACCAGAAGTACGCCGCGCGCGGCCTGGTGGTGGTGGGCTTTCCGTCGAACGACTTCGGGCAGCAGGAGCCGGGCAGCGAAAAGGAAATCGCCGAGTTTTGCAAGATGACCTATGGCGTCAAGTTCCCGATGGCGGCCAAGACGACGGTGGTCGGCGCCAGCGCGCACCCGTTCTTCCGCCAGCTCGCCAAGGCGGGTGGTGCGGCGCCGGGCTGGAACTTCCACAAATACCTGATCGATCGCAGTGGCGCGCGCGTTGTCAGCTTCGACAGCGGCGTCGCGCCTGAAAGCCCGGCGATCGTCAGCAAGATCGAATCGTTGCTCGCGGCGCCTTGATGGCGCAGCCCGTCTGATACGAGAGAGAGAACCTCCATGCACATGCACGAATTCAACGCGCGCTCACTGGCGCAGGGGCCCCGGCAACGGATTGCGATTGTGGGTTCCGGCATCGCGGGGCTCGGCGCAGCCTGGCTGTTGCGCGAGCAGCACGATGTGGTGCTGTTCGAAGCCGCCGAGCGCCTCGGTGGCCATACCAACACGGTGGACGTGACGCTGGATGGCGTGACGCATGGGGTTGATACCGGCTTCCTGGTATTCAACCGCCGCACGTATCCGAACCTGTGCGCGCTGTTTGCTGCGCTGGACTTGCCGGTGACCAACAGCGACATGAGTTTCGCGGTCAGCTTGCAAGAGCCGGATATCGAATGGGCGGGGAGCAACCTTGCGACGGTGTTCGCGCAGAAACGCAACCTTGCGCGACCGGCCTTCTGGCGCATGCTGCAGGACATCGTGCGCTTCAACCGCGAAACCACGCGTGAGGCGCGTGAGCACGCGCTGCCTGCGATCTCGCTGGGCGACTACCTCGATCGCAACCGCTATGGCGTCGAGTTCCGCGACTGGTACCTGGTGCCGATGGCGGCAGCGATCTGGTCCTGCCCGCCGCGCACAATGCTCGAATACCCGGTCGCGACCTTCCTGCAGTTCTGCCACAACCACGGTTTGCTGCAGGTCAGCGATCGCCCGCAGTGGATGACGGTGAATGGCGGCGCCCGCGAGTACGTGCGGCGTATCGCCGCGCAGTTGCCGGATGTGCGGCTCGGCTGCCCGGTCGCGGGCGTGCGGCGCGAAGCGGGCAAGGTGGAGCTGCTCACCGCGAGCGGTGCCGAGGTCTTCGATCAGGTGATCTTCGCCTGCCATTCGGATCAGACGCTCGCGATCCTCGGTAGTGCCGCGACACCGCTTGAGCGTGCAGTGCTCGGCGCGGTGCGCTATCAAGCCAATCGCGCCTTGCTGCACACTGATCCGGCGCTGCTGCCGCGCCGCCGCGCGACCTGGAGTGCGTGGAACTACGCCGCCAGCGCGGGCGCGTCGGCCGATCGCTCGGTAGCGGTGTCCTACCTGATCAACCACTTGCAGCCGCTGCCGTGGAAAACACCGGTGGTGGTGTCGCTAAACCCCTTCCGCGAGCCGGCGCCGGAGCATCTGATCGCCGAGATCGACTACGCCCATCCGGTGTTCGACGCTGCTGCCGTGGCTGCGCAGGCGCATTTGCCGACGCTGCAGGGCCGCAACCACACTTGGTTCTGCGGTGCCTGGACCGGCTACGGTTTCCACGAAGACGGCCTGAAGTCTGCCGTGGATGTGTGCAGCGTGCTGGGCGCCGTGGCGCCGTGGAAAGCCGAGCCGGTGCGCATCGAGGCGCGCGCATGAACCCCGACGTGGCGCCGCTGCTGTGCCTGGGTGGCGTGATGCACGCGCGCCATTGGCCGGTGGTGCATCGCTTTGCCTACCCGATCGCCTGGGTGCGTCTGCCGCTTTCTCGATTGGATGAGGCGGGCAACGCGCTGTTTGGCGTGGAGCGGGCCAGGCTGTTCTCGTTCCGCAACCGCGACCATGGCGCGCGCGACGGCAGCCCGCTGCTGCCCTGGGTGCGGGCTTTGCTCGCGCGCCACGGCCTCGCCGACGCCTGCGATGGCGAAGTGGTGTTGCAGACCTTTCCGCGCTTGATGGGCTTTGTCTTCAACCCGGTCAGTTTCTGGTACTGCCATGACCGGGGCGGTGCCCTGCGGGCTGTGCTGTGCGAGGTGAACAACACCTTCGGCGAGCGCCACAACTACCTCGTCGCACATCCGGACGCGCGGCCGATCGAAAGCGGCGACAGCTTCCGCTCGAGCAAGGTGTTCCATGTGTCGCCGTTCTTCCCGGTGCGCGGGGAGTACCGATTCCGCTTCGTGCAGCGGGGCGGTGTTGCGAGCGTCTCGATCGATCTGTTCGATGGTGGCCGCCATCAACTGACGACCCGCATGTCGGGGCGTGCCGAAACGCTGTCCGCCGCGGGCCTCGCGCGTGTTGCACTGAGATTTCCATTCATGACCCTGGGTGTGGTTGCCCGCATCCATTGGCAAGCGCTGAAGCTGTTCGCCAAGCGCGTGCCCTTCCACCGCAAACCCGTACCGCCTCTCAAGGAGACGACATCATGAGCGCGATTGAAAATACGCTCGCTTCCCGCATCGACCTGCTACCCGGCGCTGCAAACGCCGTGCTGAAGATGCTGGGCGCGATCCGTGGTGGCAGCCTCGACATCACGCTGCCGAATGCGGAGCGGGTGAGCGTTGGCGAGGGGCATCGTGTTGCGAGCCTGGAGATTGGCGACTGGGGCGTGTTCGAAACGCTGATCGCGAAGGGGTCGATCGGCTTTGCGGAAGACTTCGTCAACGGCCTTTGGCGCACCGACAACCTTGCCGCATTGCTGACCCTGTCGGCGCAGAACCGCGACGCGATGAGCCGCGCGATCCATGGCAATGCGCTGCGCCTGCTCGGCTACAAGGTGTGGCATTCGCTGCGCGCGAACACCCGCAAAGGGGCGCGTCGCAACATCGAAGCGCACTACGACCTGGGCAACGACTTCTACCGGCTGTGGCTGGACGAGACGATGACCTATTCAAGCGCCGTGTTCGCCGACCCGCACCAGCCGCTGGCCGAGGGGCAGCGCGCCAAGTATCGGCGGATCCTCGATCAGTTGGGCGCCAAGCCGGGCCAGCGCATTCTCGAAGTCGGCTGCGGCTGGGGCGGTTTTGCTGAAATCGCGACGCTCGAATACGGCTGCGAGGTGCTGGGGCTCACGCTGTCGCCGGCCCAGCTCAAGTTCGCGCGCGAGCGCGCCGAACGGGGTGGTTTTGGCGAACTGGCTGCCTTCGAGCTGTGCGACTACCGTGATGTGCGCGGCCACTACGACCACATCGTGTCAATCGAGATGTACGAGGCGGTCGGCGAGCGCTTCTGGCCGTCCTACTTCCAGCAGTTGCGCGATCGACTCGCGCCCGGCGGCCGCGTCGTGATCCAGGCGATCACGATCGAGGATTCGCTATTCGGCTTCTACCGCAAGAACCCGGACTTCATCCAGCGCTACATCTTCCCCGGCGGCATGCTGGCCTCGCCGGAACGCATCCGCAAGCAGGCGGCCCGCGTCGGGCTGGAGGTCGTCGACGACCTTGCCTTCGGGCTCGACTATGCGCGCACGCTGGCAATCTGGCACGAGCGCTTCAACGCGGTACGCGAGCTGGTTGCTGCGCAGGGCTTCGACGACCGCTTCATGCGCCTGTGGCAGTTCTATCTCGCCTACTGCGAGGCGGGCTTCCGCGCGCGTTCCACCGACGTGCACCACTACACCTTCGCCGCCGCAGCGTGAGCTGATTATGTGTGCCATCCGCCGCATCCTGATCCTGCTGCTGGTGAGCTTCGGCTTGCCGCTTGCGGCCAATGAAGGCGCACGCGCCTTGCCCGAGGCGCTGCGCAGTCAGACGAGCGACTGGCGCCCGCTTGGCGCCGGCGAGATGACCTGGTTCGGCCTGCGCTTGTACGACGCGCAGCTCTGGAGCCCCGCACCTGCCGTCACCGGCACGGCGCCTTACGCGCTTGCCCTGACCTATGCGCGCGACTTCTCGGCCGAGCGTCTGGTCGACACCAGCGTGGACGAAATGCGGCGGCTTGGTACGCGCGACGAGGCGACGCTGACGCGCTGGCGCGCGGAACTGGCGCGGGTGTTTCCTGATGTACGCAAGGGGGATGTGATCGTTGGTGTGTACTGGCCAGAGCGCGGTGCCGCCTTCTACCACCGCGGCCAGCTGACGGGCGAATTGCGTGATCCAGCGTTTGCGCGTGCCTTCTTCGGCATCTGGCTCGACCCGCGTACCCGCGCGCCGGAGCTGCGAACGCGCCTGCTCGGCAGTGCGTCATGACGGCAGGTGCATCGCGGGTGGCCGTTGGCTTGCCGGTGTCGCTTGCCGGTTTGCTGGCTTACGGTGCGCTCGCGGTGCCGCTCGCCTTTGCGGCGTTGCCGATGTATGTGCATGTGCCCAAGCTCTACGCCGACACGCTCGGCCTGTCGCTCGGTGCGGTCGGCGCGGTGCTGCTGGCGGCACGGCTCGGCGATGCGGTGGCGGACCCGCTGCTCGGCCTCTGGAGCGATCGGCTGCAGGCACGGCGCCGGCTCACGCTGCTGGCTTTGCCCATGCTGGCGCTGGGCATGGTTGGCTTGCTGCGTCCGCCGGCCGGGGCAGGGCTCGGGTGGCTTGCCGCGATGCTGGTGCTGGCCTACGCCGGCTACTCGCTCGCCAGCGTCAACTACGCGGCCTGGGGCGCCGAGGCGGGGGGCGATGCAGGGGCGCGCACGCGGCTGACCGCTGCGCGCGAGGGGTGTGCGCTGGCGGGGGTGGTGCTGGCGTCGGCGCTGCCGGAGTTGCTGGCGACCGATCAGGCGCAGGGGCTTGCGCGTCTGCTGTGGGTGTTCGTTCCTCTGCTTGGCGTGGCGGCCTGGTTGAGTATCCGCTTTGCGCCGCCGCCGCGCGAACCGGTCGCTGTGAGCAGCGGCGGCGGCCACTTTGAGCAGGCGATTACGCCACTGCGCGACAAGCCGGTGCGCGCGCTGATGGCCGTCTTCGCGCTCAACGGCGTTGCGGCCGCGATTCCGGCGACGCTGTTCCTGTTCTTTGTCGCCGATGTGCTGGCGCGAGAGCGTTTGTCCGGCCTCTTCCTGGCCACCTACTTCGTCAGCGGCGCGCTGATCCTGCCCGCATGGGTGCGGCTCGCCGCCCGCATTGGCAAGGTGCCGGCCTGGTTTGCGTCGATGCTGCTTGCGGTACTTGCATTCGGCTGGGCGGTGACGCTGGGCGAGGGCGACGTGATCGCCTTCCTTGTGATTTGCGTGATGTCGGGTATCGCGCTGGGCGCCGACATCACCTTCCCGCCGGCGCTGCTGGCCGATCTGCTGGCACGGCCGGCGCGTGCGGCGGCGGGCGGTGTCTACTTCGGCTGGTGGAACCTCGTCACCAAACTCAATCTCGCGCTCGCAGCCGGTGTCGCCTTGCCCTTGCTCGACTGGCTCGGCTACCGCCCCGGCACACGCGACGAGGGCGCCCTGCTCACGCTCGCGGCGGTGTATGCCCTGCTGCCGATCGCGCTGAAATGCGCCGCCGCCGCGCTGCTGTGGCGGCTTCGAAAGCATGTTGAACCGGAAGGAGTCTCCTGATGAAAAGCTGGCTGATCGCAGCCTTGATGGCCTTGTTGCTTGGTGGCTGCTCCAGCGTGGATATTGCGGACTATCGCAACGAGAAGCCGCAGCTGGATCTCGCCCGGTACTTCGATGGCACCGTCGATGCGTGGGGCGTGTTCCAGGACCGATCCGGCAAGGTGGTGAAGCGCTTCAAGGTGACGATAGATGCGCAGTGGCGTGGCGACGTCGGTACGCTCGACGAACACTTCGAATACTCGGACGGCAGCACGCAACGCCGCGTGTGGACGGTGACAAAGCTGGCAGACGGCCGATACACTGGCCGTGCAGACGATGTGGTGGGCGAAGCGACCGGTGAGGCGCAGGGCAACGCCTTGCGCTGGCGCTACACGATGGCGCTGCCGGTGGATGGCAGCATCTATCACGTCGCCTTCGACGACTGGATGTTCCTGATGGATGACAAGACGATGCTGAACCGGTCTTTCATGACCAAGTTCGGTGTCGAGCTCGGGCAGGTGACGCTGAGCTTTCGCAAGCGTTAGCAGGTACTCATGGCGATGAATCAGCCGATTCGTGACTGGCGCGGCAAGCGTGTTTGGATCGTCGGCGCGTCGACAGGCATCGGCGCGGCCCTCGCAGAGTCGCTCGCCGAGCAGGGCGCCCATCTCGCGCTTTCGGCCCGGCGCGCGGAGCGGCTGCGCGTCTTCGCCGCACGCTTTCCCGGCAGCATCGCGATTCCGCTCGACGTTGCCGAACACGCTACCTTGCTACCTGCGGTGCTGCAGTTGCTTGATCTGTGGGGTGGTATCGATGTCGTGATCTTCAACGCTGGCACCTACACGCCGATGCATGCATGGGATCTCACCGTCGAAGGTGCGCGCACAACGATCGAGATCAACCTGATGGGCGTGATCAACGGTGTTGCGGCGGTCGCGCCGCAGCTGCTGCAGCAGGGCGAGGGCGCCATCGTGATTGTCGGCAGCGTCGCCGGTTACCGCGGTTTGCCCAAGGCGCTCGCCTACGGCGCTTCAAAGGCCGGCGTGATCAACTTCGCCGAATCGCTCTACATGGATCTCGCACCGCGCGGCGTCAGCGTGTTTCTGGTGAACCCGGGCTTCGTGGAAACGCCGCTCACCGCGCAGAACAAGTTCCGCATGCCGGCGCTGATCACGGCGGCCGAGGCGGCCGAGGCGATCCTTCGCGGCATGGCGCGCGGCCGTTTCGAAATCCACTTCCCGCGCCGTTTCACGATGCTGCTGAAGTTCCTGCGCTTGCTGCCGGAGTGGCTTTACCTGCGCGCGGTGCGGCGCGCGACCGGCGCATGAGCACCCAGACAGCGCTCGACGCGCTGGTCGATGCCTACGAGACGCTGACTGTCGATCGCGTGGAGGCGCTCGCCGCATGCTATGCCAGCGATGCGCGTTTCAAGGACCCGTTCAACGAGGTGGTCGGTCGCCCGGCAATCGCCCGCGTGTTCCGCCATATGTTCGAACAGGTAGATGCGCCACGCTTCGTCGTGACCGGCCGCTTCCCGGCCGATGGTGCCGCGATGCTGACCTGGGAATTCCGCCTGCGCTTCCGCGGCGAATCGGTGGAACGCGTGATCCGCGGTGCGAGCCACCTGTGCTTCGATGCGCACGGGCTGGTGACGATGCACCGCGACTACTGGGATGCGGCGGAGGAGTTGTACGCCCAGCTACCGGTGCTGGGCGGTTTGATGCGCTTCCTGCGGCGCCGGCTGGCGACGCCGCAGGTTTGATGCCTCAGTGCGCCGCGGCCTTCGGCGCCTTGCGTGCCGGCGGCAGTTCGCGCGCCGCTTCGGCCGCTTCGGCCTGATCCATCGCTTCCGGGCTGAGGTAGCGGTAGGCGAGCCCGACGAACACGGCGCCACCCACAACGTTCCCCAAGGTGCTGAAGATCAGGTTGTA
>NZ_JAYRDJ010000003.1:36187-171980 GCF_041909475.1 Niveibacterium sp.
CGCCTGCCCGAAGGTCAGCCCGCCGTGGCTCAGCAGCGCCATCGAGAAGGTGCCCATGTTGGCGATCGAGTGCTCGAAGCCGAGGTACAGGAAGATGAACACGACGAGGATCATCGCGACGATCTTTGCGAGGTCTTCCTTCAGCTGCAATGCCACCCACACTGCAAGGCAGACCACCCAGTTCGCGAGAATGCCCTTGAAGAAGATCACCTGCGCGGCCTGCTCGGCCTTGTGCACCGCGCCCTGGTTCAGCGCATGTTCCGGCGGCAGCGAATCGAGCACGCCAGCGTAGTAGAGCAAGGTCGTGAGCACCACCGCGCCGATCAGGTTGCCGAGGTAGCAGACAGTCCACAGCGCAACGGTTTGCGGCCAGGTCGTCTTGCCCTCGGCCGACGACACCGCGAGGTACATGTTGTTGCTGGTGAACAGCTCGGAGTGCGTGAAAACGATCACCGACAGGCCGACGCCGAAGAACAGGCTCGCCAGCACCTTGCCGAAGGGCGAGTCGTGCAGGTTGTTGAGCAGCGACCAGTACACCAGCACGACGATGGACAGGTACATGCCTGCCAGCACCGAGCGCATCAGGTAGCGGCCCGGGTCTTCCTTCAGCAGCGAGAATTTGCGCAATCCGCTGGCTGCGGATTTCTCGACGGTCGGACGTTCCATTTCGCGTGATTCCTTGGTTTTGTCGTCAGGGGGATGACACGACACCGCGTGCGTTGTCGTTGCAGCAGTTTCCTTGCACTTTATGTGTCCGACTTGCTCGCGTTTGCGCTGAGTTCAGCGTTTTTGACATCCATCAGTCACTGGGCGCGGATCTAAAAATCGCTCTATGGGTCGATAAGCGGGGCTGCGTTCCGCAAGGGCCTCCGTAGAGGTTTAGCGCGCAAACCGGCGCTCCGCCACGGTGATCGGCAGGCTGCGCGAGGGCGTGCGGCCGCCGACGCGTCGCGTGAAGGGCGCGCGGGCGGTCAGGCGGTGGGCCGGGTGTGGCTTAGAGCCAGGGCAGGGCGGTCGGGTCGGCGCCGGCGAGGAGCTGCGCGTGCAGCGTGGTGACGGCGTTGCGCACCGGTTCGGTCATCGGGAAACCGAAGGCGACGATGTCGGGCTGGATGCCGAGGAAGAGCACGCGCGGAATCGTTTCGCGCAGCCGCTCGATCAGGAAGCTGAGCGGCAGGTTGTGGGTGGTCATGATGAACATGTCGGCGATGCTCGCGTCGTCGACCAGGCGCACTTCGCCGGGGGCGAGCGCCATGTCTGCGGCATCGACGATCAGCACCGTCTGCGGTGCGAAGGCCTGCACCTGATGTGCGACGTTCTCCGGCGCGGAGCCGCCGTCGATCACCGCCCATCCGCTGGCGGGGGCGTTCGTCAGCAGATCGGCCAGCAGCGGCCCGGCGCCGTCGTCGCCCATCATGCTGTTGCCGACAGTCAGGATCAGATCAGGCATCGCGGTGCTTGGCGATCAGGTAGATCGCAGGTTCGGCTTCGATGTCGGCGAGCGACTGGATCAACCGCGTCGCCCACTGGTTCTCGGTTTCGCTGTAGCCCGCGCGGGCGCCGTCCAGCGCCTTGGCGAGCAGGTGCGTTGCCGTGCTGTCGATGTTGATCTCGCCCCATTTGAGCAGGCCTTCGAGCTTGCTGCGGGCGGTGCCCTCCGGCAGTTTGGCGAGCCACGCTGCATAGTCGTCGGCCGGGCATTCGAGGATCGGCTTGAGGCAGTCGATTACGCCGATGTGGTGGCCGATCGCGAGCGAGTAATAGACCACCTGCTTCGCCTCGGCCGGCATGTCCTCCTTGCGGTCGAGGAACTTCTGGCCGAGCTGGTAGAAGATGACCTTGCCGCTCACGCGGTCGCTCCGCCGATGCCGAGGCAGGTGCTTTGCAGGTGGGCAAAGATCTCCGACAACCGTGGGTCGTCCTTCGCGGCGAGGTGTTCGCGCGCACGGGCGACGAACCTTTCCGGCGTCGGCGCGGCGATCATGAGGCCCATGAAGTCATCCGCGATGCGCCCGCCGTGCAGGTAGCCCGCCATGCGGCGCGCCTCGCGTTCGATCAGCACCCGCAGATCCAGCGGTACGTCCGGGTGCCGCACCTGCGCGACTTCGCCCTCGGCTTCCTGGTGGTGGCTGCCCTTGAGTTTCTGATTCAAGAGACCTAGTGCCACTGCGAAGCCGTAGATCGTCGCAGCCGGGGTCGGCGGGCAGCCGGGGATGAACACGTCGACCGGCACGATCTGGTCAGTGCCGCCCCAGACGCAGTACAGGTCGTGGAAGATGCCGCCGCTGCAGCCGCAGGCGCCGTAGGAAACGACGATCTTGGGATCCGGCGCGGCGCGGTAGGCGCGGATCGCTGGCGTCCGCATTGAGCGGGTGACTGCGCCGGTGAACAGCAGGATGTCGGCATGGCGCGGCGAGGCGACGACCTTGATGCCGAAGCGCTCGGCGTCGAAGACCGGCGTGATCGCCGAGAAGATCTCGATCTCGCAGCCGTTGCAACCGCCGCAGTCGACGCGGTAGACGTAGGCGGAACGCTTGATGTCGCCGAGCAACGTCTGTTTCAGCTGTGCGATGTGTTCGCTCTCGCTGATCGGTACCGGCATGCCCTGCGCGTTGCGGGGCGCGAATTCGATGGGCTTGTTCATCTCAGCCTCGCTTCACGAAGGTTTCCGGCTCGACACTGCACAGCGCCTGCTTGCGCTTGCAGTCGGGGCAGGTCTCGAACTGCGGGCGCATCGCCTCGGCTTCGGCCTCGGAGAGTCCGCTATGCACCATCAGTGCCATCGTGAACTCGATTTCCTTGCTCGGCGCGAAGGGCGTGTCGCAGGCGACGCAACGGGTCAGCGAGAAGGTCGCCCGCTGCATCAGGTCCTCCTTGCGGCCCACCGCCAGTTCGAAGTCGGGCGACAGCGCAATCGCGCGGGTCGGGCAGACTTCCTCGCAACGGCCGCAGAAGATGCAGCGCCCGAGGTTGAGCTGCCAGGTGCGTTCGCCGCGCTCGGTGTTGGTGTGCATCGTCAGCGCATTGGGCGGGCAGGCCACCACGCAGGCCGCGCAGGCAATGCACTGCTCGGCGCTGAACTCGGGTTTCCCGCGAAAACCCGGACTGACCGGCATCGGCGCGAACGGGTACTTTTCAGTCGCCTCGCCCGCCTTGCGGATGATTTTGAGCAGATTGAACATCCATCAGCCCCTTACTTGAGCGGCGAGTTCTTGCGTTCGCGACCGTAGCGCTCGATTTCCTTGTACGGCACGGTCGTGGATTTGCCCTTGTTCACATCGACCAGCGTGACGCGGTCGGTGCAGGAGTAACAGGGGTCGATGCTGGCGACGATCAGCGGCGCGTCGGACACGGTGTTCCCGCGCAGCATGTAGCGCAGCGGCGGCCAGTTGGCGTAGGTCGGTGCGCGGCAGCGCCAGCGGAACAGCTTCTGGTTGTCGCCGATCATGCTCCAGTGGATGTCCTCGCCGCGCGGCGCTTCGGCGTAGCCCAGCGCGAAGCGGTGAGGCTGGTAGGTGAAGCCCTCGGTGAGGATCGGGCCTTCCGGCATGTTCGCCAGCGCATGCTCGATGATCACCAGCGAGTCGTAGAACTCCTTCACCCGGATCAGCACGCGTGAGAGCACATCGCAGCCTTCCATCACATGCAGGCCGAAGGGCAGATCGGGGTAGGCGGCGTAGGGGTGATCGATGCGGATGTCGCGCGCGTAGCCGCTTGCACGCACCACCGGGCCCACCGGGCTGAAATCGCGCGCCACCTTCGGGTCCAGCCGGCCGATGCCCTGCGTGCGCTGGGTCAGGTTAGGCGTGGCCATCAGCATCTCGACCAGCGGGGTGATCTCCGCACGCAGTTCGGCGATCAGCTTCAGCGTCTTGTTGCGCTCGTCCTTGTGGATGTCGCGCCGCACGCCGCCGATCAGGTTCATGCCGTAGGTCTTGCGCGCGCCGGTGAGCAGTTCGGCCATCGTCATGGCCTTCTCGCGTACGCGGAAGAACTGCATGAAGCCGGTGTCGAAACCGACGAAGTGGCTCGCCAGGCCGACGTTCAGCAGGTGGCTGTGCAGGCGTTCCACTTCGAGGAAGATCGCGCGGATCGCCTTGGCGCGGGCCGGCACCTCGATGCCCAGTGCGTTCTCCACCGAGCTGGCGTAGGCCACGCTGTGGGTGAAGCCGCAGATGCCGCAGACGCGGTCGGCAAGGAAGGTGACCTCGTCGTAACCCATGCGCGTCTCGGCCACCTTCTCCATGCCGCGATGCACGTAGAACATGCGGTAGTCGGCGTCGACGATGTCCTCGCCGTCGACGAACAAGCGGAAGTGGCCCGGCTCGTCCGAAGTGATGTGCAGCGGGCCCAGCGGCACCACGCGGCTCTCGCCGCCGTCGTTGACGAACTCGTAGGTCTCGGTGTCGGAAGTCGGCGCCGGACGCTGGTTATAGCCCATCGTGTCCTTGCGCAGCGGGTGCAGGTCTTCCGGCCAGTCGTCCGGCAGCACCAGGCGGCGCTGATCGGGCAGGCCGACCGGGCGCAGGCCATACATGTCGCGCACCTCGCGCTCGCCCCACACGGCGGCGGGCACCTTGGGCGTCACCGAGGGGAACTCCTGCTCCACCGGGTCGACCAGCACGCGCACCACCACCCAGCACTTCACGTCGCGCTCCATCGAGAGCACGTAGTACACCGCGAAGTGGCCGTTGAGCGTGCGCTCGTCGTTGCCGAACAGCACCGACAGCCAACCGCCCTGGTCGTAATAGAGCCACTCAACGACATCGGGTAGGGCGTCGAGCTTTACGGTCACCGTGACCTGGTCCGCCGTCTGCCATTCAACTTCCAGCATTGCGGCGGGGAATTTCTCCGCCAGCCCGGCGATGTAGTTGCGGCCCACGCGGGATTCTTCTGCTACGGACATGCTCTGGGTCTCCTTTCCCGGGGCGCTTCTTATTCGGCCGCTGTCGTGGCGTCGGGCGTCGGCGCGACGGGTGTCGGGTTCTGCGCGATCTGCGGCTGGCTGCCGGTCTGAACCTGTGCGGCGGCGCGCGCCAGCAACTGGCCGACCGGCGCCGGTGCGCGGATACCCATGACCAGCATCGCGACCAGCAGCACGCCCATCGGCAGCAGCGTCAGCGCGCCGGTGTCGCCGCGCGGCACGGTGTCGGGCGCGGCGCCGAACACCGTGGCGGCCAGCATGCGCACCAGCCCTGCAAGCACGATGGTCAGCAACAGCAGGCACAGGCCGATCAGCCAAGGGTGGCCGGCTGCGAGGCCGGCGGTGACGACCATGAATTCGCTGACGAAGATGTTGAAGGGCGGCACACCACCCAGCGCCAGCGCGCCTGCGATGAACAGTGCGCCGGTGATCGGCGCGACCTTCAGCACGCCCTTCACCGAATCCATAGCCGGCGTGCCGTACTTGATCAGGATGTTGCCGGAGCCACAGAACATCAGCGCCTTCACCAGGCTGTGGTTGATCGTGTGCAGCAGGCCGGCGAGGATGCCCAGCGGGCCGCCGAGGCCGAACGCGAATGCGATCAGGCCCATGTTCTCGACGCTGGAGTACGCGAGCAGGCGCTTGATGTCGCGCTGCACGACGATGAAGAAGGCGGCGACGCCGACCGACAGCAGGCCGAAGATCAGCAGCAGGGTCTGCGGGAAGCTGGGGCCGACCGCTTTTGCGGCGATCATGCCGAAGCGCAGCACGATCAGCATTGCGCAGTTCAGCAGCACGGCGGAGAGCAGGGCGCTGATCGGGCTCGGGGCTTCCGAGTGGGCATCCGGCAGCCAGGCGTGCATCGGGAACAGGCCGGCCTTGGTGCCGAAACCGATCAGCACGAAGACGAAGGCGAGCTTGACCAGCGTCGGGTCGAGCTGCTGCGCGTTGGCAAGCAGCGCGGTCCAGCTGGAAGCATCACCCACCACCGGCAGCACCGCGACACCGTTGGAATACACCAGCACCACGCCGTAGAGGCCGAAGGCGACGCCGACGGTACAGATCACCACGTACTTCCAGGCGGCTTCCAGCGAGGAGCGCTTGCCGTAGAAGCCGACGAGGAAGGCCGAGCCGAGCGTGGTCGCCTCGACCGCAACCCACATCATGATCACGTTGTTGGCGGTCACAGCCAGCAGCATCGTGAACACGAACAGGTTGAAGATGCCGTAGAAGTTGCAAAGGCGGCCGACGTCGATCGCGCCGTGGGCCAGCTCGTAGTTCATGTAGCCGATCGCGTAGAGCCCGATCAGGAAACCGACCACGCCGACCAATCCGAGGAAGACGGCGCCGAGGCTGTCCACCTGCATCCAGCCGTGCAGCGCAGCGATCTGGTCGACCTGCAGCAACTCGCCGGCGAGCCTGAGCGTGCCAAGCAGCAGTACCGTCATGCTCGCGGCGTGGATCAGCGTGACCAGCGGCTTTGCGGCAGCGCCGGCCCAGCGCGAGGCGAAGGCGAGCGCGGCAGCGACCAGTGGGACAAGCAGCAGGGCGGGGAGCAGTTCCATCGAAGTCATGTCGTCAGCCCTTCAAGGCCGTGAGTTGTCGCACGTCGAGGGTGTTCATCGAGCGCTGGATGCGGCGCACCAGCACCACCATGATCACCACTGCAAACACCGCGTCGGTCGCGATGCCGATCTCGACCAGCTCCGGCGCGCGCCACGCGAGCAGCGCCAGCGTCAGGTGCGAGCCGTTCTCCATCAGGCAGAAACCGAACACCTGCTTGAGGAGGTTGCGCTGGCTGACGATGCACACCAGGCCGAGCAGGAAGTGACCGAGCGATACGCCCAGCGCGGGCTTGAGCGGGTCCACCACCGCCAGATGCACCGAGGACACCGCGTAGCACGACAGCCCGACGATCAGGGCGGCGACGACGATCAGCACGGCCGGGCTCAGCACGCCAGGCAGGTCTTCGGTCTCCGGCAACGTTGCCAGCGTGCGCAGCATGATCCACGGCACCAGCACGACCTTGGTGACGAAGGCCGAGACGCTCCACCAGTACAGCTCGTGTGCGCCGTGGGTGTAGGCCAGCGTCAGGAAGATCAGCACCAGCACCAGCGATTGCGCGGCGTACAGGCGGGCGGCGCGGGTCGCGTTGATCGCCATCGTCACCAGCAAGGAGGTGACGATCAGCAGCCCGGCCAGCGCGTTGACGATCAATGGTCCATTCATGGGAACTCCTTAACCAAGCCAGCTCGCGGCGATGAAGCTCGACGCCACGCACATCACGATCAGCGTGACCAGCACGAAACGGATCGCCGGCGGCACCGGCTGCGCCGTGGCCACCGCCTCCGAGGCTTCGCCGGGCGTCGTGTCGCCGAACCAGCGCAGGAACCATGCGAAGCTCGCGACCGATTCGATCAGTGCGATCACCACCAGCGGCAACAGCAGCAGGTGGGCGGCGGAGAGCTGGAAGCCCGCAGTGAAGATCGGGAACTTGCTGAAGAAGCCGTTGAAGGGCGGCACGCCGGTGATCGATAGCGCGGCGACGCAGAAGCTGATGCCCAGCAGCGGCATGTGCTTGAGCAGACCACGCAGCGACGGCAGCATGCGGGTGCCGCAGCTGTAGCTCAGCGCACCGGCAACGAGGAAGAACAGGCTCTTCGCGAAGGCGTGGTTGAAGATGTGCGCCACGGCGCCCTTGAAGGCGAGTTCGGAGCCGAACACCGACAGCGACAGCGCCATGAAGATCAGCGACAGCTGCGAGATCGTCGAATACGCGAGCAGGCGTTTCATGTCGCGCTGCGGCAGGTACATCGCGAAGCCGTAGACCATGGTCACGACCGCCATCGTTACGCCAACCCAGCCGATCACTTCCGGCACCGCGCCAGCCGAGTAAAGCGCACGAGCGAACAGGTAGACGCCCACCTTCACCATCGACGCGGCGTGCAGGTAGGCCGACACCGGTGTCGGCGCCTCCATCGCATCCGGCAGCCAGACGTGCAGCGGCAGTTGTGCCGACTTGCCCCAGGCCGCGACCAGGATGCCGAGGAACACCGCGATCTTGGCGCTGTCGTTCAGCTGCGCGAGGCCGGTGAGCGCGAAGGAGCCGGTGTCGACGAACAGCCATGCAGCCGCGAAGTAGAGGCCGATTGCCGCGATGTGCGTGATGATCAGCGCCTTGATCGCGGACTTCAGCGCCTTCGGTTTTTCGTAGTAGCCGATCAGCCCCCAGGAGCAGGCGCCGGTGATCTCGAAGAACACCAGTTGCCCGACCAGCGTGGAGGACAGCACCAGCCCCGCCATCGCGCCGATGAACAGCAGCAGGAAGGCGTAGTAGCGCGGGCGACCGTCATGCGGATGCTCGCGGTTGCCGTCGGTGAGGTAGGCGGTGGAGTAGGCGACCACCA
This sequence comes from Niveibacterium sp., assembly GCF_041909475.1. Taxonomy (NCBI): domain Bacteria; kingdom Pseudomonadati; phylum Pseudomonadota; class Betaproteobacteria; order Rhodocyclales; family Rhodocyclaceae; genus Niveibacterium; species Niveibacterium sp. The sequence continues at coordinate 44,519 of NZ_JAYRDJ010000003.1, forward strand.
GGAAGCCCAGCACGACGACCGCGACGCAGACCAGCACGCTGAGGCGGTCTATCGTCAGGCCCATCAGCGCTGTCTGGCCGAAGGACAGCAGATCGACTTCGCGCGCGAGCTTGCCCGCCTGATCGAAGCCGATGGCTAGCGCGACCACCAACGCGGCGGCGAGCGCCGAGAAGACGGTGGCAGCCCATTTGGCGACACGCTGCGGACTCAGCGCGGTGAGGATCGCGCCGAGGAAGGGCAACAGAATGACCGTGAGCGCAAGGTTCTCCATGATCCGTTTCAGAGCCCTGTGAGGTAGAAGACAAAGGCCAGCACCGCGCACCCGAAGCCGATCCAGGTCACGCGCGAGGTCATCAGGAAGCGTCCGCGCGCCATGCTGTTCTCGACGAGGCCAGCGAGTACGAAGATCGTCAGCAGCTTCAGCGGCAGCGCGACGACGGCGAGCGCGATGTCGCCGGCAGTGAAGGTGTCGAGATTGCCGAAGGGCAGGAACACGCCGAGCAGGAACTGCGCGAGCACGATCTTCTTGAGACCCAGCCCCAGTTTCAGCACCGCGAGCGAAGCGCCGGAGTATTCGGTCAGCGGACCTTCCTGAAGCTCCTGCTCGGCCTCGGCCATGTCGAAGGGCAGCTTGCCCATCTCGATGAACACGGTGAAGGCGAACGCGGCCATCGCCAGCAGGATCGCCATCGGCGCCTGCATGTAGCCGCCGGCGATCGCTGCGCTCATGCTGCCGAGGTTGGTGCTGCCTTCAACCAGCGCGACCACGACCAGCGACAGGATCATGGTCGGCTCCACCAGCACGCCCATCGTCACCTCGCGGCTCGCGCCGATGCCGGCGAAGGAGCTGCCGGAGTCGAGACCGGAGAGTGCGAAGAAGAAGCGCGCCAGCGCGAAGACGTAGGCGAAGGTGATCAGGTCCGCCGCGGCGCCGACCGGCGAATGGCGGGTGAAGACCGGCAGTGCCATCGCCAGCAGCAGCATCGCGCCGAGCAGCACATAGGGAGTCGCCTGGAACACGAAGCCGGCCGAGGCGGGGGCGACGTCCTGACGCTTGAGCAGCTTCGCGATGTCGCGGTAGTCCTGCAGCACACCGGGGCCGCGCCGCGAATGCATGCGGGCGCGGATCATCCGCGAAATGCCGGTCATCAGCGGGGCGATGGCCAGCAGCACCAGGGCTTGCAGCACGGCAAGACAGAGCAAGTCGAAACTGGGCATGGCGGGCTCCTAGACCGCAACCAGAAGAAGGACGACCAGGGTGACCACCACATAGAGGCAGTACACCCGGAAGTCGCCATGCTGCAGATGCTGGATCTTGCGGCCCGACCACTGCACGCCATCGATCACGCGCTGCACGACTTTGGCATCCCACATTGGCTCGAGCCGCGTGGTGGCGTCGATGCACCACTGCACAGCGCGCCGCGACACCGCGCCTGGGTCCAGCGTGTCGCGCACCCGGTAGAGCGGCGCGAACATCTGGCCAAGTGGCTGGGCGGCGAAGCCCGCCGCAGAGGGCACCATCGCCTGCTCCTGCGCGTAGCCGCAGGCCCAGGCGTCGCCTCCGTGGCGGCGGCCAAGGCGGGCGCCGCGCAGGCCGGCCACCAGCAGCATCGGCAGCACCGGCAGTGCGAGCAGCAGCACGGTCACCAGCGGGATCGACAGATGCGCCTGCCCTGGATCGCCCGGGAACAGCGTGTGGCCAATCGCCACCGGCGCCGCAGCCGATTGCGTCAGCGAAGCTGCGACCGTTGCCATCACCGGGCTGACCCAGGCAGCGCCGACGCCGCATAGGACGATGAGCCCCGCGAGCAGCAACATCGCGATCACCATCGGCAGCGGTGCTTCCTGCGCATGTTCCGCATGCGCGCTGCGCGGCAGGCCGGAGAAGCTCAGCCCGTAGGCTTTCACGAAGCAGGCGGCCGCAAGCGCGCCGGTCAGTGCCAGCATGATCATGCCGACCGGGCCGGCGAGGCGCAGGAAGATGTCGCTCGCGCCACCCATCGAGAACAGCGCCTGATAGGTGAACCACTCGCTGACGAAGCCGTTGAGCGGCGGCAGCGCGCAGATCGCCATCGCGCCGATCAGGAAGGCGCCGGCCGTCCAGGGCATGCGGGTGGCGAGGCCGCCGAGCTGGTCCATGTCCTTGGTGTGGGTGCGGTACAGGATTGCCCCGGCACCGAGGAACAGCAGACCCTTGAAGGCCGCGTGGTTGAGCAGGTGGTAAAAGGCGGCGAGCAGGCCGATCGCGGCGAGCAGCGGCTGGTGATTCGCGATGCCGACCATGCCGGCGCCGACGCCCATCAGGATGATGCCGACGTTCTCGACCGTCGAGTAGGCGAGCAGGCGCTTGAGGTCATTCTCGGCCAGCGCGTAGAGCACGCCGAGCACTGCCGATACGGCGCCCACGGCCAGCACCAGCAGGCCCCACCAGCTTGCGGTGGCGCCGAGCAGATCGATACCGACCTTGACGATGCCGAACACACCGATCTTCACCATCACGCCCGACATCAGCGCCGATGCGTGCGACGGCGCAGCCGGGTGGGCGCGTGGCAGCCAGCTGTGCAAAGGCACCATGCCCGCCTTGGCGCCGAAGCCGACGAAGGCCAGCAGGAACACCAGCGACGCGGCGGGCCCGGTCAGATGCAGCGCACGGAAACTGTCGAAATCCAGACTGCCGCTGTGGCTGTAAAGGATGAAGAAGGCCGCCATGATGAGCACCGAGCCGGCGTGCGCGATCAGGAAATACAGGAAGCCCGCGCTCACAGCCTCTTCATGCTGGTCGAAGATGACCAGGAAGTAGGAGGCGAGCGACATCATCTCGAAGAAGATGAGGAAGTAGAACGCGTTGTCGCTGACCACCAGCGCGACCATCGAGGCGACGAAGGTGTTCATGAAGAAGCCCATCGCCCAGGCGCCGCGCCCGGCGTATTCGCGCACATAGGCGGTCGCATACAGCGAGCACACCGCGACCAGCGCCGAGATCACGAACACCATCAAGGCGGCGAGCGGATCGAGGCGAACCGCAAAGTGCGCGAAGGCGAACGGGCCGTCAGCAAGGTAACGATGGGTCGTACCACTCAGCAGCACGGGCAGGCTGGCGGCGACGCCGACCAGGCCGCCAAGCAGGCCTGTGATACCCGAGCAGAGGATTGCGAGCGATTCGCGTCGTGCCAGTAAAAGCGAACCGAGCGCGCCAGCAAGATAGAGCAGGACAGACAGCAGCAGGATACCGAGAGGCGTGTTCATCATTGCTCCTGCTCCCCGCCGAACGGGGTGTGGGCGGCGAGCGCGGTGGCGGCCTGCTTGCGGCGGGCGTCGCCGGCGTCGTCGAGTGCGCGGTTGTCCACCACGTGCATCGCATTCGTCGGGCAGACCCGCACGCATTCGGGGCCCTCGGCGCGGAAGTCGCACAGATCGCACTTCACCGCGATGCTGCGCACACCGGTCACCGAGGCGAGGATCGGGTGCAGCGTGGCGGCACTGTCCGAACCCTCTGTTGCCGGGTCGGTGGCGGTCAGCATGTCGGGGGAGATGTAGTCGCGGCCACAGGGCACCACGCCGGTGGCCGGCGTGCCGGACGGGGTGATGGCGCCGAAGGGGCAGGCGATCGCGCACAGCTTGCAGCCGATGCACAGCGTCTCGTTCAGCACGATGGCATCGTTGGCATGCGTGATGGCGTTGACCGGGCAGACGCGCGCGCACGGCGCATCCTCGCATTGGCGACACAGCACCGGGGCTGTTTTGCCGGCATGCAGCGTCACGGTCAACCGTGGCTGGCTCTGCAGACCTGCGGCCCGATGCACGATCGAGCATGCGGCCATGCAGGTGTTGCAGCCGATGCAGCGTGCCGGTTCCGCGATCACGAAACGGTTCATCCAGCCTTCCTCCTCAGGGTGTAAGGCATCACCGGTGTCGGATCCACGGTTGGCTCACTGCGGCCATCAGCATCTGCGTGGCACGACACAAAAACGCCGCTCATTACAGCCTGCCTTTCAGCCCGAACATTTGGGGCGCATCAAACTTGGACGACAGTCTTGGTTGACTTGGGTCGGTTTCGATGAAGTCGGGTGACGACGTTTTTAATGGCGCCCTGAATCGGGCGAAAAGAGGATGCTCGCGAGCATGTCATCGGCATTCGTAACCAATGGCTTGCATGCTTGGAGGCGCGCGGAGGAGGGCGGGCGACGAGAGTCGGGGGGCGTCGCCGTCGGAGTCAGCAGATGCGGGGTAGTTGTTCTCCGGTGAGCCAATCCACCATGCGGCGTCCGCCAAAGGTGGTTTCCATCTGTACGAAGCCGTTCGGGTCCACGATGGCCTCGCCGATGATGGCGGCATCGCGGCCCTGGGGGTGGCTGCGCATGACATCGAGCAGATGCTCGGCATCCTCGGCCGGGCAGACCGCGACGAGCTTGCCTTCGTTGGCGACGTAGAGCGGGTCGAGCCCGAGCAACTCGCAGGCCGCGGCGACCTCGTCGCGTACCGGGATCGCCTTCTCGCGGATCACGATGCCGCAGCCAGCGGCGCTGGCGAATTCGTTGAGCACCGCGGCGAGCCCGCCGCGCGTCGGGTCGCGCAGCACCCGCATGGATGGCACCGCAGCCAGCATTGCCCCGGCGAGGCCGTGGATCGCGGCGGTGTCGGACTGGATCGCCGTCTCGAAGGACAGGTTCTCGCGCAGCGACATGATCGCCACGCCATGGTCGCCGAGGTAGCCCGACACCAGTACCTGGTCGCCGGGCTGCATGCGGCGCGGGTCGAGCAGGATGCCGTCCGGCACGATGCCGATCCCGGTGGTGGTGATGAACACGCCGTCGCCCTTGCCCTGTTCGACCACCTTGGTGTCGCCGGTGACGATAGGCACCCCGGCTTCACGCGCCGCTTCGGCCATCGACACGACGATGCGCTGCAGGTCGGCGAGCGGGAAGCCCTCTTCAAGGATGAAGCCGGCCGCGAGATAGAGCGGCTTGCCACCGGCCATCGCGACGTCGTTGATCGTGCCGTGCACCGACAGGCAGCCGATATCGCCGCCGGGGAAGAACAGCGGCGAGACGACGTGGCTGTCGGTCGCCATCACCATGCGACCGGCGCCGGCAGGCAGCGGAAAGCAAGCGCCGTCGTTCTGCGCGCGCAGATAGTCGTTGTCGAAGTGGCGCACGAACAGGTCGTGAATCAGCTGCGCCATCGCGCGTCCGCCGCTGCCGTGGCTGAGGTCGACGCGGCCGTGCTTGAGATCCAGCGGGCGGGTGTAGCTCATGCGTTGGCCTCCGCGCGCAGCGGTATTTCCTTGAAGCGGCCGTAGGTGTAGTGCGCCGCACAGGCGCCTTCGGACGAGACCATGCAGGCGCCGATCGGGTGATCCGGCGTGCACACGGTGCCGAACACCTTGCAGTCGCGCGGATGCTTGTGGCCGCGCAGGATTGCCGCGCACTCGCAGGCCTTCGGGTCCGGCACCTGGCGGTAGGCCATGCCGTAGCGGCGCTCGGCGTCGTAGGCGGCGTACTCGGCGCGGATGCGCAACGCGCTGTCCGGCACTTCGCCCAGGCCTCGCCAGTCGAAGCACTCGCGCAGTTCGAACACTTCCGCAACCCGCGCCTGCGCTTTGCGGTTGCCTTCACGCGTCACGGCGCGGGTGAACTCGTTTTCCACGATGGCGCGCCCTTCGTTGATCTGGCGCACCAGCATCAGGATCGACTGCAGCACATCGAGCGGCTCGAAGCCCGCGATCACGACCGGTTTGCGGTAGTGCAGCGCGAAGCCCTCGTAGGGGCCGTAGCCGATCACGGTGCTGACATGGGCCGGGCCGACGAAGCCGTCGAGCGCGACGCGCGATGGATCGCCCTCCGATTCCATGATGTGCACCATCGCGGCCGGCGTCAGCACATGGTTGCAGAACACGCTGAAATTGGTGAGGCCGAGCGCGGCCGCCTGCTGGATCACCACCGCCGTCATCGGCGTGGTCGTCTCGAAGCCGATGCCGAAGAACACCACCTCGCGATCCGGGTGCTCACGCGCGATGCGCAGCGCGTCGTCGCAGGAATACACCATGCGCACGTCCGCCCCCTGCGCCTTCGCCCGCATCAGCGAGAGCCCGCCGGAAGCCGGCACGCGCAGCGTGTCGGCATAGGTGCAGAGGATCACGCCCTTGTCGCGCGCCAGCTCGATTGCGCTGTCGATGCGGCCGATCGGCAGCACACAGACCGGGCAGCCGGGGCCGTGGATCATCTGCACGCCGGGTGGCAACAGATCAAGCAGACCGTAGCGCGAGATCGCGTGGGTGTGACCGCCGCAGAACTCCATCAGCCGGTAGCTGCGGCCGGGCTGCGCTTCGGTTGCGAGCGTCGCGGCGAGCTTGCGGGCGATGTCGCCGTCGCGGAATTCGTCGATGTACTTCATGCTCAGGCCAGCGGCGGCGTCAGCAGGCGTTCGCCCGCCATGGCGGCATCCAGTTCGGCGAAGGTGGCCAGCGTCAGCGCGGCTTCCTCCGGGTCGAGCCGCCCGATTGCAAAGCCGACGTGCACGATCACATAGTCGCCGACCGCCACGTCTTCCACCAACGCCAGCGACACCTCTTTCTGGACGCCGGAGAGTTCAATGCGCGCGCGGTCGTCAGCGAGCAGTTCGACAACGCGGGCAGGTATCGCAAGACACATAAGCAGTCCTCAGGGGGTGCCGGCCTTTAGCCGGTCGCTTTCTTGGAGCGTGCGTCGGGCAACCCAGGCCTGCCCTAGCGCGAGGCCGCCATCGCCAGGCGGTGCGGCCTGTGCTTCCAGCATCTGCAGCCCGCGGTGCTGCAGTGCGCGGCGCAACCCGCGCGCGAGAATCGCGTTGAGGAAGCAGCCGCCGGCACAGACCACGGTCAGGATTCCTTGCGACTCTGCCGCAGCGCCGACCCAGTCCGCTAGGGCATAGATCAAGGCCGCGTGGAATAGCGCGGCGGCCTGCTTGACGTCGGTCGCCTCAATGAGTTCGGCCAGTGTCGGAGAGAGGTCCAGCTGTACGCAGCCGGTGCTAGCGTCAAGCTTGTGCAGTGGTGTTCGCAGGTCGAAGGGGCCGAAGGCTTGCGCCAGCCCTTCCAGCCGCATCGCGGCCTGCCCCTCGAAGCTCATGCGAGGCTGCACGCCCAGCAGCCCCGCCGCGGCGTCGAACCAGCGCCCCATGCTGGTCGTCGTCGGTGCTTGGCCGCGCAGCATCTGTGCGACCGCTGCGGCGCCGGGTTCATGGGCGAAGCGCCTAGCGATTTCGTCACCGCGGCCGAGCAGGGCCAGCGCGGCGGCGCCCATGCGCCAGGGCTCGCGCGCCGCGCGGTCGCCGCCCGGCATGGGCAGCGGACGCAGGTGGCCGAGGCGCTCGAAGCTCGCGCCATCGACACGCAGCAATTCGCCGCCCCAGGGTTGGCCGTCGGTGCCGAGGCCGACACCGTCCAGCGCCAGGCCGAGCACCGGCGCATCGAGCCGGTGTTCCGCCAGCACTGCGGCGATGTGGGCATGGTGGTGCTGCACGCCCAGCGCCGGCACCTGCCAGCGTTCGGCCAGTTGCAGCGCGAGCCGGGTACTGAAGAAGTCCGGATGCAGATCGTGCGCGAGCGCCTCGGGCCTCACCTGCAGCAGCCCGGTCAGGTGATCGACCGCTGCCTCCAGCGCGCGGCAGTTGGCGACGCGGTCGAGGTCGCCGATGTGCTGGGACAGGAAGGCTTGATCGCCGCGGGTGAGGCACAACGTGTTCTTGAAGAATCCGCCCAGTGCGAGCACGTCGTGGTTCGAGTTGGCGGGCGCAAGCGGTATCGCACGCGGCGTGTAACCGCGTGCGCGGCGGAGGAACTGCGGCCCGGTTTGACCCGGTAGCGGCCGGACGACGCTGTCGTCGCAGCGGATCAGGATCTCGCGGTCGTGCAGCAACCATGCGTCGGCGATGCCGCGCAGGCGATCAAGCGCTTCGCTGTCGTCTGTGATCAGTGGTTCGCCCTGGGGGTTGGCGCTGGTCATCACGAGTGCCAACGGCTGCGCTTCGGCGAGCCAGTCGGTGCCGGCTGGTCGCCCCGCCGCTTCATGGAACAGCAGGTACTGCAGCGGCGTGTAGGGCAGCATCGCGCCCAGCCACCCGAGGCCGGGCGCGACGCCGGGCAGGCGTGCATCGGAGTTCCCGCGCTTGGGTAGCAGCACGATCGGGCGGGCGACATCATTCAGTGCGGCAGCTTCCGCCGCGCCGGACTCTGCGAGCTCTACCAGCGAGGCGAGGTTGGCGACCATCACGGCGAGCGGCTTTTCTTCGCGGCTCTTGCGCGCGCGAAGCTTCTCCACCGCGCTCGCGTTGCGCGCATCGCAGGCAAGGTGGAAGCCGCCCAGACCCTTGATCGCGACCACGTCACCGCGGCGCAGGTGCGCGAGCGCTTCTGCCACCGGATCGACGGCCGGGCTCACGGGCAGCGCCTTGCCGTCGTCCGCTGCGCGGAAGAAGCTCAGCTGCGGGCCGCAGCTGGGGCAGGCGTTCGGCTCGGCATGGAAGCGCCGGTCACGTGGCGCACGATATTCCGCCAGGCACGCCGGGCATTGCGCGAAGCGCGCCATGCTGGTGTTGGCGCGGTCGTAGGGCAGGCGCGCGGCGATGGTGTAGCGCGGACCGCAGTCGGTGCAATTGATGAGGGCGTAGCGGTAGCGGCGGTTGGTCGGGTCGAAGAGCTCGGCGAGGCAGGCGGGGCAGATGCAGAGGTCCGGCCCGATCGTCGCGCGCTGCGTGCCGCCCGCTTCGCTGTCGAGAATCTGGAAGCCTGCCTCTTGGCCAAGGCGTTCGCAGGGTTCGACCTCCAGCGTGTCGATCTGTGCGGAAGACGGGGCATCGGTTCGCAGGCGCGCTGCGAAGGCGTCCAGCACGGGCGCGTCGCCCTGTATTTCGATCGTGACGCCGCTTGCGTCGTTGCGGACCCAGCCGCTGAGCTTCAGCGCGTGCGCGAGGCGATGAGTGAAGGGCCGGAAGCCGACGCCCTGAACAATGCCGGTGACGCGCAGCCGCCGGCGGATCATCAAGCGGCCGGGGCCTTCGTAACGGCGGCCACGCCGGCCCCGAGCCAGTCCAGCCAGACCTCGCAGCCCTCACCGCTGCGTGTCGAGAGCTGGATCACAGGTAGATCCGGCCGTACCTGCCGCGCGTAGCGCACGGCGAGATCGACATCGAAGTCCAGATGCGGCAGCAGGTCGATCTTGCTGATCAGCAGCAGATCGGCGGCGCGGAACATGTCCGGGTACTTCAGCGGTTTGTCCTCTCCCTCGGTGACCGAGAGGATCACGACCTTGTGCGCTTCGCCCAGATCGAAGGCGGCCGGGCACACCAGATTGCCGACGTTCTCGATCAGCAGCAGCCCGTCGGAGGGCAGCTGCGCCTGCTCGGCGAGCTGATCCGCCGCTTGGGCGACCATGTGGGCGTCGAGATGGCAGCCCTTGCCAGTGTTGATCTGTACCGCAGCCGCGCCGGTCGCGCGGATGCGCTCGGCATCGAAGGCGGTCTGCTGATCACCTTCGACCACGGCCACCGGTGAGCGCGTGCCCCAACGCCGGATCGTATCGACCAGCAGCGTGGTCTTGCCGGAGCCCGGGCTGGACACGAAGTTCAGCACGAACAGCCCGCGCGCAAGAAAGCGGCTGCGGTTGGCGTTGGCCTGCGTGTCGTTGTCAGAGAGGATGTCCTGCTCGATGCGCAGGATCTGCGCCTCGCTGGTGCCGGGGGCATGGCGGGCGTCGAGGGGGCCGTGTGCCGGGCGGAATGCCGGGGTGCTAGCCGGCGCGGCGGCACTGCGCCGCGGCCGTGCATAGCGCATTCCGTGTCCGTCGATCTGGGCGTCACCGCCTCCGCATCCGCAGGTCACACACATCGCACCATCTCCGATTCTTGCCCGATCCCGTGTCGCCCCAATCAGGCGGGCTCGCCGGGCTCGATCACCACATCCACGACTCGCATCTGGTCGCCGTCCGTCACCTTCAGGCGGAATCCGGCGCAATCTGGGCAGGGCATGCCGATCTGCTCCAGTTCGACCTCTGCTGCGCAGGTCTCGCACCAGGCCCGGCCGGGCCTGCGCTGAACCTCGATGCTGGCCGTTTCGGCCAGCGTGCCGCGGCTGACGACCTCACAACAATATTGCAGCGTCTCCGCCTCGACATGCGCCAGCGCACCGATTTCCAGCGCGATGCGGGTCACCCGCCGGGCGCCTGCCTTGCGGGCCGCCCCCTCGACGATTCCGATCACGCGTTCAGCCAGAGACAGTTCATGCATCGGCGCATTCTCCAACATCCACGACCAGCGGCCGCGGCAGCTTGGCGCTGATCTGACCATCGTCAAGTGTGCCGGGGCCGCCGTCCGCGCGGGCAGTGTGGCCAGCCAGCGCGTGCGCCAACACGCGCGCGTATATGCATTTGGCGAGCCCTGCAGACTGAAGACCCCGGTTCCCACTTGTGCCCCGAATCGGCGAATTGTCGGCGCGAAAACATTGATCCCTGTCTATTTGCAGCGATTCGAATGCGCTGATGATGAAAGTTTGAGGCGCGCAGGCGACGCACTCCCCGCTGGCGGCTTCCTTCACCTTGTCAGGAGTTTACGCATGAACCGGTTTGTCATCGCCGAGGCGAGCAAGTGCATCGGCTGTCGTACCTGTGAGATTGCCTGTGCGATGGCGCATCCGGTCGGAGACTCCGGCGATGGGCTGACTCCGCGGACCTTTGCGCCGCGGTTAACGGTGGTTCGCAGTGGCACGATCACGACGCCGATCCTGTGCCGCCAGTGCGATGACGCACCCTGCGTGCGCGCCTGCCCGAGCGGCGCAATTGTTTATGCGCAGGACAGCGTCCAGGTGTTGCAAGAGCGCTGCGTCGGCTGCAAGACCTGTGTGGTGGCATGCCCCTACGGCGCGATGACGGTGGTGACAACGCCTGCGGCGGCGGCTTCGGACTCGGTGCTTGCATCGCGCAAGACCAAATCCGAGGCGCAGAAATGCGATCTCTGCATCGATCGTGCCGAAGGCCCGGCGTGCATTCCCTCATGCCCGACCAAGGCGCTGCACCTGATCGACAAGGATCGCATGGCCGCGACGCTGCGCAAGCGTCAGGCCCAGGCGGCGCTCGATCTGGCTGCCGGCGTGCAGTTCTGAACTGAATTCGAATCCCTCCCGGAAAAGGACTTGTGAGATGAAGAAGGTCATTACGGTGTGTCCGTACTGCGGTTCGGGCTGCAAGATCAACCTGCTGGTCGAAGGCAACAAGATCGTCGGCGCCGAGGGCGCGAACGGTGTCACCAATGAAGGCGAGCTGTGCCTGAAGGGCTACTACGGCTGGGACTTCCTCAACGACACCAAGTTGCTGACGCCGCGCCTGACCAAGCCGATGATCCGCCGCCAGCGCGGTGCCGACTTCGAGGCCGTGTCCTGGGATGAGGCAATCGACTTCGCCGCGACGCGCCTGAAGGCGATCAAGGCCGCGCACGGGCCGGATTCGATCATGGTCACCGGGTCGTCGCGCGGCACGGGCAACGAGTCGAACTACATCGCGCAGAAGTTCGCTCGCGCGGTGATCGGCACCAACAACATCGACTGCTGCGCGCGCGTCTGCCACGGCCCCTCGGTGGCCGGCCTGATGGTCACGCTGGGCAACGGCGCGATGAGCAACTCGATCAACGAGATCGAAGACACCAAGTGCATCCTGGTGTTCGGCTACAACGCGGCCGATTCGCACCCGATCGTCGCGCGCCGCATCATCAAGGCCAAGGAGAAGGGCGCCAAGATCATCGTCTGCGACCCGCGCTACATCGAAACCGCGCGCCTTGCCGATCTGTACCTGCCGCTGAAGAACGGCACCAACATGGCGCTGGTGAACGCCTTTGCCAACGTCTTGATCAACGAGAACCTCTACAAGCCCGACTTCGTCGCGCAGTACGCCGAAGGCTTCGAGGAGTACAAGGCGGCGGTCGCGAAGTACACGCCGGAATACACCGCCGAGATCACCGGGCTTGATCCGCAACTGGTGCGTGATGCGATGCGCATGTATGCGGGGGCGCCGAGCGCGACGATCCTGTGGGGCATGGGCGTCACGCAGTGGGGGCAGGCGGTGGATGTGGTGAAGGGACTATCGAGCCTCGCCACGATCACCGGTAATCTCGGCCGGCCGAACGTCGGCGTCGGTCCGGTACGCGGTCAGAACAACGTGCAGGGCGCTTGCGACATGGGCGCGCTGCCCAACACGCTGCCGGGCTACTACCCGGTCACCGATGCCTCAGCGCGCGAGAAGTTCGCCAAGGCCTGGGGTGTGCCGAGCATCCCTGCCGAGAAGGGTTTCGGCATCACCGAAGTGCCGCACAAGATCCACGAAGGCAAGCTCAAGGCCTACTACATTTTCGGCGAAGACCCGCTACAGACCGACCCGGATCTGGGCATGCTGCGCGAGGCCTTCTCGAAGCTGGAACTCATCATCGTGCAGGACATCTTCATGACGAAGACCGCGATGATGGCCGACGTGATCTTCCCGGCCACGTCCTGGGGCGAGCACGAGAACGTGTTCTCCAGCGCCGACCGCGGCTTCCAGCGCTGCTACAAGGCGGTCGATGCGAAGGGTGACGTCAAGGACGACTGGGAAATCCATAGTCTGTTGGCGACGGCGATGGGCTACCCGATGAAGTACAACAACGCGCAGGAAATCTGGGACGAGCTGCGTGGCCTGTGCCATCTGTATACCGGTGCGACCTACGAGAAGATGGCCGACCTGGGTTATGTGCAGTGGCCCTGCGAGAGCGAGGACCACCCCGGCACGCCGTGGCTCTACAAGGGCAACAAGTTCGACACCCCGAGCGGCAAGGCACTGCTGTTCGGCACCGAATGGCGCCCGCCGCTGGAGAAGGTGGATGCCGATTACCCGCTTGGCCTCTGTACGGTGCGCGAGGTTGGCCACTACTCCTGCCGTTCGATGACTGGCAACTGCACCGCGTTGCAGACGCTGGCCGACGAGCCGGGCTATGTGCAGATCCATCCGGACGATGCGAAGACCTATGGCGTCAAGGACCAGGCCCTGGTCTGGGTGTCGTCGCGCCGCGGCAAGGTGATCACCCGCGCCAACCACAACGACCGCGTCAACAAGGGCGCGGTCTACATGACCTACCAGTGGTGGATCGGCGCCTGCAACGAACTGACCGTCGATCACGTGGACCCGATCTCCAAGACGCCGGAGTACAAGTTCAGCGCGGTCAAGGTTGAAGCGATTGCGGATCAGGCCTGGGCTGAGAAGTATGTCCAGACTGAGTACAGCAAGATGAAGGCCGGCATGCGCAAAGCGGCCATGGCCGACTGACCGCCGCGGCGGCCGGGCTTAACCGCCCGGTCGCCGCGTTTCGCTCCAACAGAAGGACGTTCATGTCCGACGATGTGTTAGAGAGCCTTCCGGACGCCTTGCAGGAGGTCCGCATCCTGCGCCACTCGCCAGGCGGCGTGGAGGACTGCGCCGACGAGGTCGCGGAAGAAGTTCCGGTCGCGCTGGTGTTCAACGGCATCTCGCATGCAGTGATGATGGCGACACCTGCCGACCTGGACTGTTTCGCACTGGGCTTTGCGCTGTCGGAGGGTATCGTCAAGGACCGGCACGAGGTCTTCGATATCGAGGTGCTGCCACATGCAGACGGCGTCGAGGTGCAGCTCCAAATCGCGCAGTCCGCATTTGCCTGTTTGAAAGCGCATCGACGCAGCCTCACCGGGCGCACCGGCTGTGGCGTGTGTGGCACCGAGAGTCTGGGGCTGCTCGATCTGACACCGGAGCGGGTGAGTGCGGCGCCGACGTTCGAGCTCGATCATCCGCGCCTGCAGCGCATCCTTGAAGGTTTGCCGGCGCAACAGGCGCTGACGCGCGCGACCGGATGCGCACACGCGGCCGCCTGGTGCGATGCGCAAGGCGAGATCGTGCGTGTGTTCGAAGACGTCGGACGGCACAACGCGCTCGATAAGCTCTTCGGCTGGATGGCGAAATCCGGCGTTGCGCCGTCGAGCGGTCTCGTCTTCCTCACGAGCCGCGCGAGCTACGAGTTGGTGCGCAAGTGTGCGCGCATGAACGTGCCGGTGCTGGCAACCATATCGGCGCCCACGACGCTGGCAATTCGGATCGCGCACGCGGCCGGCATTCGCCTGCTGAGCTTCTGCCGCCAGAACGGCTTCGTCGAGTACCCGGCCACACATGTGACGCCAAGCCCCTGATTCGATCACGCGCAGCGTGGCTTTCGAGTAGGCGGCGCTGGCGTTTGAGTCACTGAAAACAAAAAGCCCCGGGTTCGCACCCGGGGCTTTTCTTTACGACTTCAACCGAAGCGATCAGGCAACCTTCTTGCCGCCCTTCTTGGCAGCCACCGGAGCGGCTTCTGTCTCTTCTTCGCGTTCGTACGCTTCGACGTAGGCGCGACCGTAGTAGCTGTCGAGCAGGATCTGCTTGAGTTCGCTGATCAGCGGGTAGCGCGGGTTGGCGCCGGTACATTGATCGTCGAACGCATCTTCGGCCAGCTTGTCGACCTTGGCGAGGAAGTCGGCTTCGGACACGCCAGCAGCCTGGATCGATGCCGGGATGTTGAGGGTCTTCTTCAGGCCATCAACCCACTCGACCAGCTTCTCGACACGCTCGTGGTCACGCGACGCTTCGATGCCGAGGTGACGGGCGATCTGGGCGTAGCGGGCAACGCTCTTCGGACGGTCGTACTGCGAGAACGCAGCCTGCTTGGTCGGGATGTCGACCGCGTTGTAGCGGATCACGTTCGAGATCAGCAGCGCGTTGGCCAGGCCGTGAGCGATGTGGAACTCGGCACCGAGCTTGTGCGCCATCGAGTGGCAAACACCCAGGAAGGCGTTGGCGAACGCGATACCGGCGATGGTCGCGCCGTTATGCACTTGCTCGCGGGCCTTCGGATCCTTGGCGCCATTTTCGTAGGCGGAGGGCAGGTAGTCCTTCAGCAGCTTGAGCGCTTGCAGGGCTTGCGCGTCCGAGTACTCGTTGGCCATGATCGAAACGTAGGCTTCGAGCGCGTGGGTCACGGCGTCGATACCACCGAAGGCGGTCAGCGACTTGGGCATGTTCATGACCAGGTTCGCGTCGACGATCGCCATGCTCGGCGTCAGTTCGTAGTCGGCGATCGGGTACTTCACGCCGGTCACTTCGTCGGTCACGACGGCGAACGGGGTGACTTCCGAACCGGTACCCGAGGTCGTTGGCACCGCAACCATCATCGCCTTGACGCCCAGCTTCGGGAACTTGTAGATACGCTTGCGGATGTCCATGAAGCGCAGCGCGAGGTCTTCGAACGCGACTTCCGGATGCTCGTACATCACCCACATGATCTTCGCAGCGTCCATCGGCGAACCACCGCCCAGCGCCAGGATCACGTCCGGCTGGAAGGCGTTGGCCAGCGACAGGGCCTTGCGCACCACGGCCAGCGTCGGGTCGGCGGCGACTTCGAAGAACACTTCGACTTCCATGCCCAGGCTCTTGAGCAGGCGGACCGGCTCATCGACATAACCGTTTTCGAACAGGTAACGGTCGGTCACGATCATGCAGCGCTTCTTGCCCTGCAGGTCGTCAAGGGCGAACGGCAGACAGCCGCGGCGGAAGTAGATCGACTTCGGAAGTTTGTGCCACAACATGTTCTCGGCTCGCTTCGCAACGGTTTTCTTGTTGATCAAGTGCTGGGGACCGACGTTCTCGGAGATCGAGTTGCCGCCCCACGAACCGCAACCCAGCGTCAGCGAGGGTGCAAGCCGGAAGTTGTAAAGGTCACCGATGCCGCCTTGCGACGACGGGGTGTTGATCAGGATGCGCGCGGTCTTCATCTTGTCGCCGAAGTGGCGGATGCGATCCTGCTGCAGATCCTGGTCGGTGTAGAGGGCCGAGGTGTGGCCGATACCACCCATGGTGACCAGTGCGACAGCCTTGTCGCAGGCATCGTAGAAGTCCTTGGCGCGGTACATGCCGAGGCAGGGCGAGAGCTTCTCGTGTGCGAAGGCTTCTGCGTCGTTGATGTCGGTCACTTCACCGATCAGCACCTTGGTGAAGGGCGGCACGGTGACGCCGGCCATCTCGGCGATCTTGATCGCGGACTGGCCAACGATTGCGGCGTTCAGGTGACCATCAACCAGGATGACCTTGCGGACAGCCTCGGTTTCCTTCTTGCTCAGCATGTAGCCGCCGTGGTGGGCAAAACGCTCACGCACTGCGTCGTACACCTTGTCGACCACGATCACGGACTGTTCCGACGCGCAGACGACGCCGTTGTCGAAGGTCTTCGACATCAGGATCGAAGCGACCGCGCGCTTGATGTCTGCGGTTTCGTCGATCACGGCCGGGGTGTTGCCCGCGCCCACGCCGATCGCCGGCTTGCCGGACGAGTAGGCGGCCTTCACCATGCCGGGGCCGCCGGTGGCGAGGATCAGGTTGATTTCGGGGTGACGCATCAGCGCGTTCGACAGCTCAACCGTCGGCTCGTCGATCCAGCCGATGATGTCCTTCGGTGCGCCAGCGGCAACGGCTGCATCCAGCACCAGCTTGGCTGCGTAGCAGGTGGCCTTCTTCGCGCGGGGGTGCGGCGAGAAGACGATACCGTTGCGGGTCTTCAGTGCGATCAGCGCCTTGAAGATGGCGGTGGAGGTCGGGTTGGTCGTCGGGACGATGCCGCAGATGATGCCGATCGGCTCGGCGATCGTCATGATGCCGAATTCCGGCTCTTCATCCAGCACGCCGCAGGTCTTCTCGTCCTTGTACTTGTTGTAGATGTACTCGGAGGCGAAGTGGTTCTTGATGACCTTGTCTTCCAGGATGCCCATGCGGGTTTCCTCGACGGCCATCTTCGCCAGCGGGATACGCGCATCGGCAGCAGCCAGCGCCGCGCTGCGGAAGATCAGGTCAACTTGCTCCTGGGAGAAACTGGCGAACTTCTGCTGGGCAGCCTTTACTCGCACCAAGAGGGCGTCGAGTTCGGCGACATTCGTAACGGTCATTACAATGCTCCTGCATCAAGGGGAATCGGGCGCAGTGTCGGGGGAGCCTTCGGGATCCACGCGGGGATGTGCGCGTATCGGTTGGCGGCAGCGGCCTGCGTATGTTTTCCGCGGAGTATAAGGATCGTGCAGAAAATGAATATGATCTAGGTCAGTCGCTGTGGCGCCGCAGCAATCCTCGTCAAACACGCAGCGCCGCGGCTCTCTGGCACTTCGCGCCGGCAAAGGTTCCGGCCATCTCAAACGGCAGGGAGTCGGAAGCATGGATCTGCAACTCGACGGGCTGCGACTGCATGTCCGCAAAGAGGGTAATGGCCCCTGTGTGACGCTGTTGCACGCGCTGGGCGCGAACCACACGATCTGGGATGCGCAGGCCGAGGCGCTGGCGCAGCGGTTCACCGTGCTGCGGCCTGATCTGCGCGGCCACGGCCGCAGCGATGCGCCCGAAGGTGCTTACACCCTTGACATGCTTGCCGGCGACATCGTCGCGATGTGGGATGCCCTGCATGTCGAGCGCAGCCATGTGGTCGGGATTTCGCTTGGCGGTTTTATTGCGCAGCATCTCGTGCTGGGCTGGCCTGAACGCGTCGGGCGGCTGGTGCTGGCGGATACATCGAGCGGCTACCCGCCGGAGTCGGCCGCGCAGTGGCCGGCACGGATCAGGACGGTGCTGGAAGACGGGCTGCATGGATTGGTGCCGGCCACCCTTGAGCGCTGGTTCACCACACCGTATCGCGAAAGCCACGCGGAGCGCGTTTGCGAAATCGGCCGCATCATCGAAACGACCCCGCGCAAGGGCTATGCGGGTTGCTGCCACGCGATCGCCGGGCTGGCGACCACGAATCGTCTGTCGCAGATCGCGGCCCCGACGCGGGTTGTGGTCGGCGAACAGGATGTTGGTACGCCCTTGGCAATGGCGCGAACCTTGGCCGAGGGCATCCCGGGTGCAGACTTGCACGTGATCGAACAGGCCGCCCACCTGTCGAACGTCGAGCAGCCCGCCGTGTTTAACCGCCTGCTGCTCGAATTCCTGCGCTAAGCAGCTCGGCGTTCAGGCGGATGCGCGGCGCCCTTGCAGCGAGTCGTAGAGCGCGGTGAACTCCTTCGCGAGCTTGTGGCCGGGATCCAGATGGATCATCGGCTTCGCTTGCTCGTGCGACTCGCGGATCTTGACGCTCGCCGACAGGAAGCTGGTCAGCACCGGCAGGCCTTCCTGCTGCAGTTCTTGCACGATACGCTGCGGCAGCGCTGCGCGCGGCTGGAACTGGTTTACGACGATGCCTTCGATTTCGAGGTCTTCGTTGTGATCGGCCTTCAACTCGGTCACATTCTCCAGCAGCGAATACAGCGCGCGCCGCGAAAAGTCGTCGCAATCGAACGGGATCAGGCAGCGTTGCGCCGCGATCAGCGCGGAGCGGGTGTAGAAGTTGAGCGCTGGCGGGGTGTCGATGAACACCATGTCGTAGTCGTCGGCCAGTTCGTCGAGCGCGTCGCGCAGCTTGTAGATCTTGTAGCGCGATTCAAGCTTGCCCATCAGCTCTTCCAGTGCGGGCGCCGACGGCAGGATGTCAAGGCGTTCGAAGGGCGTGTTGTGGACGTAGCTCTCGGCGCGGTCGTTCAGCAGCCGCAGGCGTAGGGTCTGGTCAAACATGTCTGCGAGCGTCTTCTCCAGCGCGTCGGCCGCTTTGCCCAGCAGGTAGTGCGTGCTGTTGCCCTGAGGGTCCAGATCAACGACCAGCGTCCGTTTGCCGCGGCTGGCAGCGATGGCGGCCAGGTTGCAGGTAATCGTGGACTTGCCCACGCCCCCTTTTTGGTTGAACACGACGCGTCGCACGATGGGATCCTTGTCTGGTTGGTGCACCACGGCATTGTGCCAAAAGCCAGCGTCATGAGGCAGCGTTGGGGGTGGCCGGATAGCAATTTCCGTTTGATGTAGTTTTACAAACAGGAAGCAACCGAAATTTGTGAAACTCAGTTACTCTTTTCACGTTTGGCGTGATTTGCCCGAATTCAAAGAACAGAATGCGGACCCAGAGTCCGGCATAAGAAAATCAGGAGGTGGATGGTGAGGCGCAGTCTTAACGCGCTGTTCGTGGCGCTGACCCTTGGGGGGATTGCTCCGCAGGCAGGAGCCGAGGATCTGGTCGTTCTTCAGGTTGCGCCGGGCGCGACGAAGGAAGGCAGTGTCGGCTGGCAGATCCAGATGGGAGCCAAGAGCTGGTTCGATGAAGTCAACGTCCGCGGTGGCGTTGGCGGCAAGCAGATCAAACTGATGGCGGTCGACGAAGGTGCTGACATCTCGGCGCAAGCGAAGGCGCTGATCAAGGAGCATCAGCCCGCTGCGCTGTTCGGTACCGTGGGTGCCGCGGCAGTGCAGAAGCTCGTGGCCGACAAGGTGCTCGACAGCACCCAGGTGCCGCTGGTTGGCGCGCGTACCGGTGCAGGCTTCATCGCGAACGACAAGGCTGCGTCGATGGTCTTCCTGACCCGCCCGAGCTATGCGGACGAAATCGACAAGGTCATGAAGCAGCTGGCGACGATCGGTATCCGTAAGTTCGTCGTCTTCTATGCGGAAGACCAGGCCGGCCTGGAGTACCGCGATCTCGCCAAGTTGGTGGCGGCGAAGCAGGGGCAGACCGTTGAGGCTGCCGTTGCTCAGCCCAAGGAGCTCAACAAGATCGCTGCGCTCGCCGATGCGGTGTTGCAGAAAGAGCATCAGGCCGTGCTGTTGGCGGTAGAGGCGCCGGCTGCAGCAGCCTTCGTCAAGCGTTACCGCGAGCAAGGTGGCGCCGGTCAGCTGGTGGGCCTGTCGACGGTCGAAGGTGTGCGCCTGTCGGAGCTTGCCGGCGCCAAGGCGGCGCGAGGCGTTGCCCTGGTGCAGGTTGCGCCGAATCCGCGCAATGAAGCGTACGCGGTGGTGCGTGAATTCACGACCAACTACCGCAAGTACGGCCCGTACACCGAAGAGCCCACGCAAGCGATGATGGAAGGCTACCTCGCCGCCAAGGTCGTCACCGAAGGGCTCAAGCGCGGTGGCGGCAAGGCCGGCCTGGCGCGCGGCATTGCTGGCATGTCGGGTTACGACGTCGGCGGCCTGAGCTTCACCTTCGGCAGTGCGTCGCGCAGTGGTGCGAAGTACATCGAGATGTCGGTGATCGATCGCGACGGGCGGGTGACGCGCTGAAGCGCGTTTCCGCTGCGGCGGATGTGAAAACGGCGACCCGAGGGTCGCCGTTTTGATCTGGATTTCGGTGATTCAGTCGTTCAGCGTTGCCAGCAACACCACGTCGCCCTGGCGCTTCACCAGTGCCGCCTCGCGGCGTTCGGCGCGGGTCATCGGGCTGCGCGTCTTGTAGTAAACCCAGCCTTCACCGCTGGCATTGGCCACCTGCAATGCATCCACGAACAGGTAGTTGCCATGCGTGTCCTTCAGGTCCAGCACATTGCGCCCAACGCGCTGGGGTTGGGTCGGGTCTGCGACCACGTTGCCGGCCATGTCCAGCACCAGCACGCGCGTTGCGCCAGCATGGAGCGGGCTGTTTGCCTTCTGCAGGCTTTTCACGAGCGCCTCGTTGCCGTTGCTGGCGGCGTAGCGGGTGGCTCGTTCCATTGCGGCCTGTGCGTCCTCCTTGGTGGCTTGCGGCTTGAAAGACACCGCAGCTGCGGCGGCGCCGATGATGACAAGTCCGATTAGGCTGCTCTTCATTACGATTCTCCCGAGTCTGAGTACGGCACGTTCTTCGACGTGTAACCGTTACAACGGCACTTGCCATCTCCTACTTTAGGGTGATATGTGCCGCATGGCGTACCGGCCATGACGCACTGCGGTAGAATCGCGCCGAACGTACTGCTACGTCCTTCCCCCCAGCGTTGTCCGATCGGGACAACGGCTTGCCGGTGTGTATCCGGAGGTCTGCTCCGCACCGGTGTCACGTGCAGCACGCCCAGTGTCGTCAGCCCCACCCAGAGTGGCTGCGGCGGGCATTGCATTCAGACAATCACGCGAGGCAAGAACAATGGACAAGGATTTCGTCGCTGCGGCGCTCGACTATCACCGCTATCCCACGCCCGGGAAAATCTCGGTCACGCCGACCAAGGGGCTGACCAACCAGCGCGATCTTGCGCTTGCGTACTCGCCCGGCGTCGCAGCCGCGTGCGAGGCCATCGTGGCGGACCCGGCCCAGGCAGCAGAGCTGACATCACGGGGCAATCTCGTTGGCGTCATCACCAACGGCACCGCAGTGCTGGGCTTGGGCAACATCGGCCCGCTGGCCGGCAAGCCGGTGATGGAGGGCAAGGGCTGCCTGTTCAAGAAATTCGCCGGCATCGATGTGTTCGACATCGAACTCAACGAGAACGACCCCGATAAACTGATCGAGATCATCGCGGCGCTCGAGCCGACGCTGGGCGGCATCAACCTTGAGGACATCAAGGCGCCCGAGTGTTTTTACGTTGAACAGAAGCTGCGCGAGCGGCTGAACATCCCCGTCTTCCACGATGACCAGCACGGCACCGCGATCATCTCGACCGCAGCGCTGATCAACGGTCTGGAAGTGGTGGGCAAGCGCATCGACGAAGTGAAGCTGGTCTGTTCCGGCGCCGGTGCCGCCGCGATCGCGTGCATGGACTTGATGTGCCGCCTCGGCCTGCGCCGCGAGAACGTCTACGTCTGCGATTCCAAGGGTGTCATCTGGCGCGGGCGCGATGCGACGATGGAGCCGAACAAGGCCCGCTATGCGCAGGACACCAGCGCGCGAACGCTGGCCGAGGTTATCGAGGGCGCAGATGTGTTCCTCGGCTTGTCGACCGCGGGCGTGCTGAAGCCCGAGATGGTCGCCAAGATGGCGCCGCGTCCGCTGATCTTCGCGCTCGCCAACCCGACGCCCGAGATCATGCCGGAAGAGGCCAAGGCGGTTCGGCCCGACTGCATCATCGCCACCGGCCGTTCGGATTATCCGAACCAGGTGAACAACGTGCTGTGCTTCCCGTTCATCTTCCGCGGCGCGATGGACGTTGGTGCCACGCGCATCACCGAGGAAATGAAGCTCGCCTGCGTGCATGCGATTGCAGAGCTCGCGCGGGCCGAACAGAGCGATGTGGTGGCGATGGCCTACGGCGGCGCCGAGCTGCGTTTCGGTGCTGACTACCTGATCCCGAAACCCTTCGATCCGCGCCTGATCGTGCGGATTGCGCCGGCGGTCGCCAAGGCGGCGATGGATTCGGGCGTGGCGGTGCGCCCGCTGGCCGACATGGATGCCTACATCCAGCACCTGACTGAGTTCGTGTACCACTCCGGCATGGTGATGAAGCCGGTCTTCAACGCGGCCAAGCGCGTTGCAGCCAATCGCAAGCGCGTCGTGTATTGCGAGGGCGAGGACGAGCGCGTGCTGCGCGCCGTGCGTGTGGTGGTCGACGAAAACCTGGCGCACCCGATTTTGGTCGGCCGCCCGGCGGTGATCGAACGGCGGATCGAGCGTTTCGGGCTGAACCTCAAGCTGGGGCGCGACTTCGAGGTGGTGAACCCGGATTCCGATCCGCGCTATCGCGACCTGTGGCAGCGCTACTACCGCCGTATGTCGCGCGACGGCGTGACACCCGACATCGCAAAGTCCGAACTGCGCCGCGATACCACGCTGATCGGCTGCATGCTGCTCGACAAGGGCGACGCGGACGCAATGGTGTGCGGCACCTACGGCGCGTATGAAAACCACCTGCGCCGGGTGTCGGACATCATCGGCCTGCGCAGCGGCGCGAAGCTGTTTGCCGCGATGAACCTGCTGCTGTTGCCGGCGCGCATGATGGCGATCACCGATACCTATGTGAACGAAAGCCCGGACGCCGAAGAGATCGCCGAGATCACCCGCATGGCGGCCGAAGAGCTGCGCCGCTTCGGTATCGAGCCGCGCGCTGCGCTGCTGTCGCATTCCAGCTTCGGCAGCTCCCGTTCAGCTTCTGCACGCAAGATGCGCGCGGCACGCGAGCGCCTCGCCGAACTGGCGCCGGAGCTTGAAGCGGATGGCGAAATGCATGGCGACGCTGCGCTCTCGCCGGAGATCCGCGAGCGCGTGCATCCGGAATCCACGTTGAAGGGCGAGGCGAACCTGCTGGTGATGCCTAACCTCGATGCGGCTAACATCGCGTTCAACCTGCTCAAGATGTCGGGTGGCGATGGGGTTACCGTCGGCCCGATCCTGCTGGGCGCAGCCAAGGCGGTGCACATCCTGACGCCGTCGGCGACCGTGCGGCGCCTGGTGAACATCACCGCACTGGCGGTCGTGGACGCGGCCGCGGCAACGGTACGCGATCGCTGAAACGCAGCACGGCGGCGTCGCGTTCGCCGCCGCTCTCGCAAGGAGACAAGCATGTCGATGGCAATCCGCATTCCCCGCAATGGCGGCCCTGAAGTGCTCGAATGGCAGGCGGTGGATGTGCCGCCCCCCGGCCCGGGCGCGGCACAGGTTCGCCATCACGCGGTTGGCTTGAATTACATCGACGTCTATCACCGCAACGGGCTGTACCCCTTGCCATTGCCAAGCGGCATTGGCGTTGAAGGGGCCGGAGAGGTGGTCGCAGTGGGCGAGGGCGTCAGCGACGTGGTGGTGGGGGATCGCGTTGCGTACGCAGGTGGGCCGGTGGGCGCTTACGCGCAAATCCGCAACCTGCCCGCCGACCGGTTGGTGCGCCTGCCGGAGTCGATCTCGTTCGAAACCGGTGCGGCGATGATGCTGCAAGGCCTGACCGCGCAGTACTTGCTGCGGCGTACTTACCGCGTTGCTGCGGGCGACACGATTCTGGTGCACGCCGCTGCCGGCGGTGTTGGGCTGATCCTGTGTCAGTGGGCCAAGGCACTCGGCGCAACGGTGATCGGCACCGTCGGCTCCGACGAAAAGGCCGCGCTCGCCACCGCGCACGGTTGCGACCACGCGATCGTCTACACCCGCGAGCGCTTCGCCGACCGGGTCAAGGCGATCACCGGCGGTGCCGGCGTGGCTGTGGTGTACGACTCGATCGGCAAGGACACCTTCATGGATTCGCTGGCCTGTCTGCGCCCGCTCGGCACCATGGTGACCTACGGCAACGCGACCGGCCCGGTGCCGCCGCTCGATCTTGGCGTGCTCGCGAAGATGGGCTCGCTGTATGTGACGCGCCCGACGCTTTTCACTTACACCGCGAAACGATCGGACCTGCTCGCGATGTCGTCGGAGCTGTTCGAGGTAGTGCAGAATGGCAGCGTTAAGATCGAGATCCGGCAGCGCTATCCGCTGGCTGATGCAGCGCAGGCGCATCGTGATCTTGAAGCACGCCGGACAACTGGCTCGACGATTCTGCTGCCCTGACTTTGCCGCCCATGCGAACTCCGCTCTATCGCCTGATCCTTGTTGCCTTCGTGCTGGTCGCGCCGGTGCATGCTGCCGAGGTGCCGCCGGAGGCGCCCTTCACGCCGGCCCAGGCGGCCTTCTTCAAGGCCGAGACGCGCAAGGCAGACGACCGATTCGTGCGCGAGGTAGCGCGAATTACCGGTAGTTCCGAGGCGTCGATCCGCAAGGTCATGCCGGCCGAGGGGCGGATTGCAAACCCCGCCGTACGGATCGTCACCACGCTGGAGCATCAGCGTGGCGCGGAGTTTCCGGAGGCGATCCGCGCGCAGGTCGACGCCGCAGAGGCTGAGCGGCGCAAGGCGGTCGCCAGCGCCCGCGAAGCCGCGCGCTTGCGCTGAAAGTTACCTTCCCATCGCCGGCAGGGCTGCGCGGCCAGGTTTCAGGTCGCGACCGTCTGCATCATCGCCGCGCAGCCGGGCTCCAGCAGGCGTTCGACGAACCAGTCGAGGGCGCGCCCCCGCTGGTTTGACTGCCAGGCGAGCCACAGCGGCGCGATCGGTTTCGGCGCGTCCAGCTTCTTGATCTTCAGCCGGCCCTGTGCCGCATCGCGCTGCGCGAGCGCCAGCGGCAGGTGGCCGACGCCCAGCCCGGTGCGCTGTGCCGCCGCTTTGGCCGCGATGTCTGGCACCGTCAGCGTGTCTTGCCCGTCGAGCAGACCGGCGGTGCGTGCCACCAGTTGGCGCGATGTGTCGGCCACGACGATCGCGCGGTATTGACGCGCAAGATCAGCCGGGATCGGCTCCGGCGCGTCGGCTAGCGGGTGGTGCGGCGCCACGCAGAAGACGAACTCCTGCGTGCCCCACGCGCGCGTGGCGTAGCTCGCACCCGCGGGCGGGTCGCCGACTGCACCGATCACGAGATCGGCCCGTCCGGTGGCCAGTGCGTCCCAGGTGCCACCGAGCACTTCGTACATCAGTTTGAGCCGGGTGCCGCCGTAATTGGCGTAGAACTCCGCAATGATCGGATTCAGCGCTGCCGCGTCCAGCGTGCCATCGATCGCGATGCGCAGTTCGGATTCCCAGCCGGTGGCAATCCGCCGCGCGCGACACTCCAGTTCTCCCGCGGCGCGCAGCAGCGCACGGCCGTCGTCGAGCAGCGTGCGGCCCGCCGGGGTCAGCACGGCGCGGCGCCCGATCTTCTGGAACAGGTCGAACCCCAGATCCTCTTCGAGCTTGCGCACAGCATGGGTTAGCGCGGACGGCACGCGGTGCAGCGCATCGGCTGCGGCTGCAAAGCTGCCGCGCGTGTCGATGGCATCGAGCATCGCCAGCGCTTCAAGCGAAATCTTCATGTCGGCTCCGGATTCGGCTGCGCGTGAGGTCTGGCACCGATTCTAGGCGACCCTGGCACCGTGACGCACGCCGCTTGCGCCGGCTAAGATGCCGGCCCGTCTCGTCCCGGTCGCCAAGTCCCGGCGTGCCGATCGCGTTGTCATGTATCCGGAGTCGTTGAAATGAGCCAGAAGCCGCTGCAAGGCGTGAAGGTCGTCGAGTTTGGCACGTTGATCGCCGGGCCTTTTTGTGCGCGGGTGCTGGCCGAGTTCGGTGCCGAGGTCGTCAAGGTCGAATCGCCCGACGGCGGCGACCCGCTGCGCCAATGGCGCAAGCTGCATGAGGGCACGTCACTGTGGTGGTACGTGCAGGCGCGCAACAAGAAATCGGTGACGCTGAACTTGAAGCACCCTGAGGGCGTAGCGCTCGCGCGCAAGCTCTGTGCGGGCGCCGACATCGTGATCGAGAACTTCCGCCCCGGCGTGATGGAGAAGCTCGGGCTGGGCTGGGATGTGCTTTCGGCCGAAAACCCCGGTCTGGTCATGGTGCGCCTGTCCGGTTTCGGCCAGACCGGCCCGATGGCGCAGCAGCCGGGCTTTGGCGCGATCGGCGAATCGATGGGCGGGCTGCGTTTCGTCACTGGTTTCCCGGATCGGCCGCCGGTGAAGTCCGGCATCTCGATCGGCGATTCGATCGCTGGCCTGTGGGGGGCGATCGGCGCGCTGATGGCGCTGCGGCACCGGGAAGTGAATGGCGGAGCCGGGCAGGTCGTCGACGTCGCGCTGTACGAAGCGGTCTTCGCGATGATGGAGAGCCTGCTGCCGGAATACTCGATGGGCGGCCATGTGCGGAAGCGCACCGGCAACATCATGCCGGGCATTACGCCGTCGAATACGCACACCACGCGCGATGGCGAGCATGTGGTGGTCGGTGGCAACGGAGACGCGATCTTCAAGCGTCTGATGCAGGCGATCGGGCGCAGCGATCTCGCCGAAGACCCGGCGCTGGCCGGGAATGCCGGGCGCAGCGCGCGCGCCGACGAGATCTACGCCGCCATTGATGCCTGGGTCGGTGCGCACGACGTCGCCGAGGTGCTCGATGTACTGACACGCGCCGAGGTGCCGGCCACCAAGGTCTATTCGATTGCCGACATTTTTCGCGATGCCCAATACGCGGCGCGCGGCATGCTGGAGGAGGCCACGCTGCCCGATGGCGCGCCCTTGCATGTGCCGGGCGTGGTACCTCGCCTGACGGGGTCGCCGGGCGCGACGGACTGGCTCGGCCCGCGGCTCGGCGAACACACGGATGCGGTGCTTGGCGGGCTTGGCTTGGGGGCGGAAAGCATCGCCGCGCTGCGGGCTTCCGGCGCCATCTGAGGCGCGCAGCCGTTGCAAGCATGTCGCCGGGCTTCTAATAGGGGGTGCCGCTCCGGTATAATCCCGCGGTTTTTCTGCGGTTTTTGTGCTTTCGGGACGTATCACCGGGGATAGAGGGTCATGAGCGACGACAAAAATACGGACAACGGCCGGAGAACACTGGTCATTGCCACGGCTGCGGTCGGTGGCGGTGCAGTGGCCGGCGCGGCGGTGCCATTTCTGGCCAGCCTTTCGCCGTCCGAGCGAGCCAAGGCGGCGGGGGCGCCCGTTGAGGCTGACATCAGCAAGCTGCAGCCGGGCGAGATGATGACTGTGGAATGGCGCGGCAAGCCGGTCTGGATTCTGCGCCGCACCAAGGAACAGCTGGCTTCGCTGGCGGCAGTGAAGGGCGAGGTGGCGGACCCGGAATCGGCCCGTTCCGAGCAGCCCGAGTACTGCAAGAACACGTATCGCTCGATCAAGGACGAGTACCTCGTCACGATCGGCATCTGCACCCACCTCGGTTGCTCGCCGAGTTCCAAGTTCCAGCCCGGCGCCGAGAGCGGCATGGGCGCGGACTGGAAGGGCGGCTTCCTGTGCCCCTGCCACGGCTCGACGTTCGACCTCGCGGGCCGCGTGTTCAAGAACAAGCCGGCGCCGGACAATCTGCCGATCCCGCCGCACAAGTACCTCGCCGACACCAAGCTGCTGATCGGCGACGACAGCAAGGGGGCCTAAGCCATGACGACTAAGTCGCAGGCACTATTGAACTGGATCGACGAGCGCTTCCCGCTCACGTCGACCTACAAGGCCCACCTGGCCGAATACTACGCACCGAAGAACTTCAACTTCTGGTACTTCTTTGGCTCCCTGGCCCTGCTGGTGCTGGTGATCCAGATCGTGACCGGCATCTTCCTGGTCATGCACTACAAGCCGGATGCGTCGCTGAATGCGGCCGGCGTGCCGGTGGCCTTCGCCAGCGTCGAGTACATCATGCGCGACGTGCCGGGCGGCTGGATCATCCGCTACATGCACTCGACCGGCGCTTCGGCGTTCTTCATCGTCGTGTACATGCACATGTTCCGCGGCCTGCTTTACGGCTCCTACCGCAAGCCGCGCGAGCTGGTGTGGATCTTCGGCGCGCTGATCTTCCTGTGCCTGATGGCCGAAGCCTTCATGGGCTACCTGCTGCCGTGGGGCCAGATGTCGTTCTGGGGTGCGCAGGTGATCGTGAACCTGTTCTCCGCGATTCCGCTGATCGGGCCGGACCTGTCCGTGTTCATCCGTGGTGACTACGTGGTGAGCGACGCGACGCTGAACCGCTTCTTCTCCTTCCACGTCATCGCGGTGCCGCTGGTGCTGCTGGGTCTGGTGGCAGCTCACCTCGTTGCGTTGCACGAAGTCGGCTCTAACAACCCGGACGGGGTCGAGATCAAGAAGAAGAAGGACGCCAACGGCATTCCGCTCGACGGCATCCCGTTCCACCCGTACTACACGGTGAAGGACATCTTCGGTGTCGCGGTCTTCCTGATCGTGTTCTCCGCGATCATCTTCTTCGCACCGGAAGGCGGCGGCTACTTCCTGGAGTTCAACAACTTCATCCCCGCTGATCCGCTCAAGACGCCGCCGCATATCGCGCCGGTGTGGTACTTCACGCCGTTCTACTCGATCCTGCGTGCGGTGACCTCGGACTTCCTGATCGTGCTGCAAGCAGGTGTTGCTGCGATCTGGGTGTGGGCGCTGCTGCGCGCACCGGTGCTGGGCAAGGCCATCGCCACTGCGGTCGCCGTGATCGTGATTCCGGGCATGTTCTTCATCGACGCCAAGTTCTGGGGTGTCGTGATGATGGGTGCCGGTGTCGTAGTGCTGGCCTTCCTGCCCTGGCTCGACCAGAGCCCGGTCAAGTCGATCCGCTACAAGGGTGCGCTGACGAAGATCGCCATCGCGATTTTCGTTGTGGCCTTCGTGATCCTGGGTTACCTGGGCGTGCTGCCCCCGACCCCGGGCCGTAACCTGACGGCCCAGATCTGCACGGTGATCTACTTCCTGTTCTTCGCGCTGATGCCGATCTACTCGAAGCTGGACAAGACCAAACCGGAACCGGAAAGGGTGACCTGGAAATGAGCCGCACGATGAAATTCCTGCGCACGCTGGCGCTGGCCGCCGTGGCCGCGCCGCTGGCGGCCTTTGCCGCCGGTGCGGAACTGCACCTGGACAAGGCGCCGGTCAGTTTCGAAAACAAGTCGCTGCAAAACGGCGCGAAACTGTTCGTCAATTACTGTCTGAACTGCCACGGCGCGAGCTACCTGCGCTACAACCGGCTCAAGGACATCGGTCTGAGCGAAGACCAGATCCATGACAATCTGATGTTCACCGCCGACAAGGTGGGTGAGCAGATGAAGGTTGCCCTGCAGCGCGACGAGGCCAAGCAGTGGTTTGGCGTAGCCCCGCCGGATCTGACCGTCATTGCGCGTGCCCGCGCGTCCGAGTTCGGTAGCGGCGCAGATTGGCTCTACACCTACCTGCGCAGCTTCTACCACGATGAGAAGCGCCCGACGGGTTGGAACAACGTGGTGTTCGAGAACGTCGGCATGCCCCATGTGCTGTGGGAACTGCAGGGCGAGCAGGTTGCGCATTTCGCCGAAAAAGACGACGGCCACGGCAACAAGACGAAGCATTTCGAAGGCTTCGAACTGGTCAAGCCGGGCAAGATGGACAAGGCGCAGTTCGACCAAAACGTGGCTGACCTCGTGTCCTTCATCGTCTGGATGGGCGAGCCGGCGCAGCAGACGCGCAAGCAGATCGGCTTCTTCGTGATTGCCGTGCTGTCCTTGCTTGCCGTGGTGTCCTTCCTTCTCAAGAAGGCCTACTGGAAAGACGTTCACTAAACCAGCCAGAGGCGGTGGGTTGATACCCGCCGCCACGCTGTGCGAACGACGCGCCGCCTGTGCGGCGCGTCGTCCATTTCTGATTTAACTACTTCGCGGGGATTGCCTACGATGATGAACCTGTACTCCGGTACGACGGACCCCTTCAGCCACCGCTGCCGGATCGTGCTCTACGAAAAGGGCATGGACTTCCAGGTTATCGACGTCGACCTGTTCAACAAGCCCGAGGACATTGCGGTCATCAACCCGTACAACCGCGTGCCTGTGCTGGTCGATCGCGATCTGGTGCTCTATGAGCCGAACATCATCAATGAATACATCGATGAGCGCTTTCCGCATCCGCAACTGATGCCGGCCGACCCGATCATGCGTGCCAAGGCTCGCCAGCTGCTGCATTCGCTGGAGCAGGAGCTTTTCTCGCATATCGAGGCGCTGGAAAAGAACGCCAAGGGTGTCGAGAAGAACCGCGCCCTGGTGCGCGACCAGCTGGTACAGCTGGCGCCGATGTTCGTGAAGCAGAAGTTCATGCTGGGCGAAGAATTCTCGATGCTCGACGTGGCGATCGCCCCGTTGCTGTGGCGCCTTGAACACTACGGCATCGATCTGCCGAAGACGGCTGCGCCGCTCGCGAAGTACGCCGAACGCGTGTTCTCGCGCCAAGGCTTCATTGACGCACTGACGCCTTCCGAGCGCGCGATGCGTCGGTAAGACGTGTCGAGCGGCGCCGCTTGCCGGCGTCAGCAGGTGCGTGTGTCAGCACACCACCCGTCTGGCGCTGGAAGCAGGCCGCCGCTTTGCGCCCCTGTTTGTCGATGAGCAGCTGATATGAGCAACGTTCCGTCCACCAAGCCTTACCTGGTTCGCGCACTGTATGAGTGGTGCGTCGACGCCGGCTTTACGCCGCATGTCGCGGTTGTCGTCGATGACACCGTGCGCGTGCCGCGTGCATTCGTCCGCGACGGCCAGATCGTGCTCAACATCGCACCGGATGCGACCCACCAGTTCAACCTCGACAATGAAGCGCTGAGTTGTCAGGCACGCTTTGGTGGCGTCGCTCAGATGCTCTATGTGCCGATCGCCAACATTGCTGCGATCTACGCGCGCGAGAACGGGCAGGGCATGGCGTTTGAAGTCGAACCCAAGCCCGACGCCGCCGCGCCCGCCGCAGCGGCGGCCGACGATGCTGATGGCGCCGACACTGTTGCGCCCGAATCCTCGGGTGGCGACGACTCGCCGACGCCACCCGAGGGCGGTCGCCCGCATCTGCGGGTGATCAAGTAAAGCAAAAGCGGCCCGTTCGGGCCGCTTCTACTTTATGGCGTAGGCGGTGTCAGACCTTGAAGCGTGCCGCCTCGTCTTCCAGCCGTTGCGCCAGCGCGCTCAACTGCCCCGCGTTGCCGCCGATCTGGTGCACCCCCGAAGTATTCTCCTCGCACATGTGTGCGATGCGCTCGACCTGCTGAGCAATCAGCTGGCTCGCGGTGGATTGCTCTGCCAGTGCGTCGGTGATTCGGGCTGCGGCGACGCTCGACTGGGTGGCGGCGTCTTCGATTGAGCCGATTGCGGTGTCAGCTTCACTGGTTCGCGAGCGCTGCAGTCGCACGTTCTCTACGATCGCGTTGATGTCAGCGACGGCGCGCATGGTGCTGGCCTGGATCTTCTGCACCAGGCTGCCGATTTCCTGTGTCGACTGAGCGGTCTTCTCTGCGAGTTTTCGCACTTCGTCGGCGACGACCGCGAAGCCGCGCCCTTGCTCACCGGCGCGGGCGGCTTCAATCGCAGCGTTGAGCGCGAGCAGGTTGGTCTGGTCGGCAATCTCCTTCACGGTGTTCACGATGCCGCTGATCGCTTCCGAACGCGCGCCGAGTTCGTCGAGCTGGCGGGCAGTGTCTTCGACGCGCGTGGCGATCACGCCCATTTCCGTAGCGGTCGCGCCGATCAGTTCTCGTCGGTGGGCCGAGAGCTGCTGCGAAGTCTGCGCAAGGCGCCGGGCCTCTTCGGCCGACTCGCGTACCTGCCCGACGGCGACGGTCAATTGCTCGATCGCCGCAGCGACGGATGAGGTTGAGTCGCTCTGGCTGTCTGCGTTGGCGGCCAGGTCGGTGAGCGCTTGCGACACGCCCTGTGTTTCACCGCGGACTTTGCGCGATTCGCCGTGCAGTGCCGCGATCGTTTGCTGGAAGCGCTCCAGCATCGTGTCGAGGGCGCGGCCGCAGTCGGCAACCTCGTCGCGCCCCTTCAGCTGGGCCCGCTTGCGCAGATCCCACTCTGTCGCCACGCGCGCCATCACCTGATCAAGCTGCTGTACCGGAATCACGATCGCTCGCGAGATCAGCAGGCTCGCAACGAGCATCGCGAGCAGCGACACCGCGCCGCCGGCAATCAACCACAAGGTGGTGCTGGAAATTGCCTGTTCCGAAGCGATCACGCTGGACGCCGCGCGCGCGTTCACCTGCTTCTCGACGGCGGCGGACAGTTCCTTGATTGCGGTTGATACCGGGCGGTCCATGCCCTTCACGGCGGCGTCGACCTTCTTGCCGGTCTCCGGGTCGGCACCATCGAAGCCTTTCAGTGCCTCGCGATACTTCGTGCCCAGTTGCTGGTGTTCGGCGAGTACCCGTTCAGCGAGCTTCGGATCCATGCCAAAGGCCTGCAGGTCGGTGCTCGCAGCCTTCAGGTAGGAGGCGACCTTCTCTTCCTCCTCGCCGAACTGCTTGAGGTACATGTCGTGCTGAGCGGGGTCGTTGCCCCGGATGAGAATGTTCTTCCACTCCTGCACCTGGGTCTTGAAGGCAAGGTTCGCGCCGTCGACTTCCTGCAGCAGGCGGGTGGCGACTTTCATCGCGCCAAGACTCTCGTGAAGCTGGTTGCCGACCGTGCGGAACTGCCACAACGCGTAGCCGGAGAGGAATACGAGCGCAGCGGCGCCGATGGCGGCGAGCAGCAGCAGTTTGTTGCGGAGTGACATTGCAGCCTCCCTGCTCAACCCCGGCCGTCGCAGCCCATGCTGCGTCTAGGGGGTGATGCGGGGATTACGGCCGTATTGGCGGGCGACTTGAGGGATGCACCAATACGGCGCAAGCGTTCACTGGCGAGCGGGCTCAGTGCTGGATGGCGGAAGCCAGTTGCGCTTGCGGTAGTCTTCAACGATCGCTGCGATGCTGCCGTCTTTCCACATGGCCGCAAGCTGGGTGTCTATCTTCTGTTTTTGCGCACTCGCCGCATTCTTGCGCGTGAAGGCGAGGAAGAAGTTCTGTACATAGAGCGCCGGTTCAAGCGCTGCGACGCGACCTTGCAGCCCTTCGGTCGCGATGATCTGGAGCCCTGCGAGCTTCGGCACCGCGGCCAGGTCGACGCGGTCAGCGTCGATCATGCGGATCGCCGATGCGAAGGAATTCGTCTCCTCGCACGCAATCCGCCCCTCGCGCACTGCGGCATCGAATTCGGGCGCGAACAAGGCGGCGCGCAGCTTTACGAAGCGGCGGTTCTGCACATCGGCCAGCTTGCCGTTCCAACTGATCGGCTTGCGTGTGGCGCGGAAGAAGCTCATCTCGGATTTGAAGACCGGCTCTTCCGTGAAGTCGAACAGCGCCTCCCGTTCGGGGGAGCGGATCGTCGGAATCAGCGCATCGCCTTCACCGTCGCGCACGCTTGCGTAGGCGCGCGCCCAAGGTTCGACCGCGATATCCACCTTGACGTTTGCGCGGCGGAACGCCGTCTTCACGATGTCGACGATGATGCCGGTGCTGCCGTAGGGCGTACTCATGATCAGCGGTGGCAGTTCCACGCCGATCACGCGTATCGGTACGTCAGCAGCCGCCGTCAGCGCAGGTAGGGAGGCGGCAAGGCAGGCTAGGACAATTCGCTTGAGCACGGCCACCCCTCCGTCGTTGCGCCCGGTGCGCGGGCGGCGTGTTTGCCGCAGGCTGTCCGGGAGCCAGACGCGTCAGAGAATTCGGGAGTGGTGCCTCCGACAGGAATCGAACCTGTATCTGCCGCTTAGGAGGCGGCCGTTCTATCCATTGAACTACGGTGGCACCGAGGGCGCGGATTGTACCATCGGAGCTGATCGGCCCGCGTGTGGGCCCGCCTCAGGAACGGGGGATTCGTGCTGCGTTTGCCGGCAACCGTAATCACACTTGGCCTAGTCAGCTTCTTCAATGATCTCGCCTCCGAGATGGTCACCCCCCTGATCCCGCTCGTGCTCGCTGGTGGCCTGGGCGCGGGGCCGATTGTGCTGGGCCTTGTCGAAGGGGTTGCCGAGGCGGTCTCGGCCTGGCTGAAGCTCTGGTCTGGCGGGCGCTCGGACGGCCGCCGCCGCAAACCCTGGGTGCTCGGCGGCTACCTGCTGTCAAACCTGGTGCGGCCCTTCTTCGGGCTTGCCGGGCATTGGGTCGTACTGGTCTGCCTGCGGGCGACGGACCGGCTGGGTAAGGGGCTACGCAGCGCGCCACGCGATGCGCTGGTTGCCGATGCCACGCCGCGCGCGATGCGTGGTGTCGCCTACGGTTTTCATCGTGCGATGGATAACGGCGGCGCCTGCCTCGGTGCGCTGATTGCGGCCGCTACGGTGGCCTGGGGCGGCTTGGCCCTGCCCGAGGTGATGCTGTGGTCGGCGGTGCCGGGCCTGTTTGGCGTGATCTTGATCGCGGTGACGCTGCGCGAACTGCCGCATGCCGAGGCGTCAGCGGGCCGGCGGCCTCGTTTGGATTGGGCGGCGCTGCCGCGCGTGTTGCAACGCTATCTCGGTCTCGTCGCACTGTTCGGCCTGGCGCGTGTGTCGGAAACCTTCGTCGTGTGGCGTGGTCATGAGCTGGGGAGCGGCACTGCTGGCCTTTTGCTGCTGTGGGCGTTGATGAGCCTGGCAAAGAGCGCGACGTCGCTGCTCGGCGGCCACATTGCCGACCGCATCGGGCCGCTTGCGATGCTGCGCGTCGGCTGGCTTGCGCTGGCCCTGGGCTATGCCGTGCTTGCGCAGGTCGATACGCAGTCCAGCCTGTGGCTGTGTGGCGTGGCATTCGGGCTGCTGGCGGGGCTCTCCGAGGGGGTCGAGCGTACGCTGGTTGGCGCGCTCGCACCGGCAGCGTCGCGCGGCCTGGCGTTTGGCTGGTACCACTTGCTCTCGGGTGTGGTCGCCATTCCGGCCGGTCTGCTGTTCGGTGCGGCGTGGGGCCGAGGCGGGGCGGGTTTTGCGTTTACGCTTGTGGCCGTACTGGCGTTTGCCTGTACGGCGGCAAGTCTTCGATTGAGGGGGCGGGATTGAGATGAAAGCCGGACTGAGAAGCTTCGTAGTGCTACTGCTGTGCGCGATCTTGTGTGCGCCCGCGCGGGCCGATTCGCCGGCCGTGGATCAAGCCGCGCCGGGCTTCACGCTGCCGGATCAGGACGGTGCGATGCACGCCTTGGCCGACTACCGGGGTAAATGGCTGGTGCTCTACTTCTACCCGAAGAACGACACCCCGGGTTGCACCACCGAGGCGTGCAACTTCCGCGATGGCTATGGGCAGATCAAGATGCTTGGTGCGCAGGTGCTGGGTATCAGCGTGGACGATACGGCGTCGCATCTGGCCTTCGCCAAGAAGTACAAGTTGCCCTTCACCTTGCTTGCCGATGCGGATGGCGTGGTGGCCGAGCGTTACGGCGCGCTGACCAACCTTGCGCTGATCAAGTTCGCCAAACGGCAGACCTTCCTGATCGACCCGCAGGGCGTGATCCGCCAGAAGTGGCTGAAGGTCGATCCCGATACGCACGCCGCCGAGGTGATCGCGGCGCTCAAGCAGCACGCGACGCGCTAGGTTTCCATGCGGCTGCTTGATCCGGCGGACTATCAGATCGCGGCTGCGCGGGTAGTCGAGGGCGTCACGCGTGAACTCGCGGACTTGATTCCGGGCTGCCGCGTCGAGCATGTTGGCGCATCAGCCATTCCAGGCGCCATCTCTAAGGGCGATGTCGATGTCTGCGTTGTCGTGCCGCCGCCCCTTCATCCAAGCGCCGTTTCGCGGCTCGAGGCGGCCGGCTACGTGGTGAAAGCGGACACGCTTCGCACGCCGGAGCTTTGCATGCTGTTGTCTCCTCGCGCCGATGTTGATCTGGCCCTGCAAGTTGTCGCGCAAGGGTCGCAATTCGAGTTCTTCATGCGTTTCCGCGACGCATTGCGGGGCCACCAATCTCTCGTCGATTAATACAACGCAGTGAAGCGTCGCGCTGCAGGCTTGAGCCATGCGCAATACCGCGATGCAAAAGCGGCCTTCATCGCATCCGTATTGCAGTCCGCCGCACCCGCGGTCATCCCGACTGATTGATCGGCAAGAAGCCGATTCTGCGGCGGCCGCATCGACCTGCAGAAGCGGTCGCGTTGGCGCCCGGAAGCTGCGCGCGAACGCCTTACTTCCCGCGAGTCACATGGATCATGATCTCGGTGGCACTACCGTTGCGTCGGGCTTGAACCATCACGCTCTCGCTTCCGTTGCCGCTGGTGCCATTCACCATCCAGGAATACTCGCCGCCTTCGGATGACTCGATCATCTGCTTGCCTGCTGCGAGGCGCTTGATCTGCGGCGAGTAGAACGCGACGACTTTGTCGAGCGCGTCGCCGGTGCTCAGCGTGGTGCTGACCGCACTGCCTTCTGCGGAGCTGATGCGCGAGGATGAGCCTTCAATCGGCGTGGCGCCAGGGTAGAAGGGGATGCCGGCATCCTGCTCGGTCACCTTCGCGTTGTTCAGCTCCAGCGTCTGCTGCTTGCCGTCCTTGTCGGTGACCGTGGCCTTCACGCCGCCGGTGGAAAGGTCGACCTTGGCGTCGCTCGCGCCGTCTTTCTTCATCGCCGATTCGATCGCCGCTTCGGCGATTTTCTCCGAGGCGTTTTCCTCAACCTTTCCGCAGGCGCTTGCAAGCAGGGTTGCGGCGATGAGGATGGGGGTGACGCGCGGGCAGGTCATGAGGCTCTCCTTGCTGGATGGTGTGCCGAATATCTTGATGGCATTTCGGCTTCCGTTCGAGCGCGGAATCATACGCAGTGCGTATTGCTACCGCACTGCTGCGGGGGGGCATTGCCGCGCAGATCGGTCCACGGCCTGGTGCGATCTTCGGGTTTGATCAAATTTGATCTCCATGATCTGGCTTGCTATTATTTGATCAAATCGCAGCTTGCGTGGTTGGCGTAGTTGCTTGACGTTGATGCTCGTGAGTCGCAGTTTGTGTGCGGCGTTATGTTGTTGGTTTGATCAAAAGGTGTTCCATGGGCGACGCGCTGCATCAGTTCCTGCGGGAAAACAGCATCCATGAGGTCGAGTGCATCATCCCGGACATGACCGGCGTGGCGCGCGGCAAGATCCTGCCGCGCGCGCTGTTCATGGCCGAGGACAACATGAAGATGTCCAAGGCGGTGCTGACGATTACCGTGAATGGCGAGTTCGCCGACTTCGAGCGCTTTGTCGGGCCGAGCGACCCGGACATGGTCTGCGTGCCTGATCCCAACACGATCCGCTGGGCGCCCTGGGCGATCGAGCCGGTGGCGGTGGTGATCCACGATTGCGAAGACTTCGACGGCCGCCCGGTCGGTCTGTCGCCGCGCGCGGTGCTGCGCCGGGTGCTCAAGCTCTACGAGGCGCGCGGCTGGCGGCCGGTGGTGGCGCCCGAGATGGAGTTCTACCTGATCGCGCAGAATTCCAACCCGCATGAACCGCTGCGGCCGCCGCCGGGGCGAAACGGGCGAACCGAGGCAGGGCGGCAGTCCTTCTCGATCGACGCCGTGAATGATTTCGACCCCTTCTTTCAGGAGCTGTCGGCCTTCTCGGACGCGATGAAGCTTGGCGTCGAGACGCTGATCCACGAAGTCGGCGCCGGCCAGATGGAGATCAACTTCACGCACGGCGACGCGCTGGATCTTGCCGACCGCGTGTTCCTGTTCAAGCGCGCGGTGCGTGAGACGGCCTATCGCCACAAGATCTTCGCGACCTTCATGGCCAAGCCGATGGAGCACGAGCCGGGTAGTGCGATGCACATCCACCAGAGCATCGTGCGCTGCGACGATGGGCAGAACATCTTCTCCTGCGCCGATGGCAGCGCCAGCACGCTGTTCTTCAACCACATCGCCGGCATGCAGAAGTACCTGCCGCAGGCGATGCCGCTGTTCGCGCCCTACGTAAATTCCTATCGCCGCCTGTCGCGGCACACCGCAGCGCCGATCAACGTGCGCTGGGGTTACGACAACCGCACCTGCGGCATCCGCATCCCGAACTCCGGCCCGGCCGCGCGCCGGCTGGAGAACCGCGTGCCGGGCGTGGATGTGAATCCGTATCTGGCGATGGCGGCGACGCTGGCGTGTGGCTACCTCGGCATGCTCGAAGGGCTGGAAGCGTCCGAGCCCTTGGCGGGCAGCGCCTACAGCCTCGACTACGAGTTGCCGCGCAGCCTCGAAGAGGCGATCGGCGCACTGTCGCACTGCGAGGCGCTACACGAGGTGCTCGGCGCCGAGTTCGTGCAGGCGTTCTGTGCGGTGAAGGAAAAGGAACTGGAGACCTTCCAGCGCGGCATCACCGCTTGGGAGCGCGAGCATCTGCAGCTGACGGTGTGACGATAAGCCTCTGCCGCGGATCTCGCGGATGCGCGCGGATTTCAGCGGATCAGATCCGCCGTTTGAATCTGCGCTGATCAAAGTGCTCCGACGCGAACGGAACAGGAACTCACGATGGAACGCAGACACGGAATCAATTGGGCAAGGGCCGAGGCGCTGTTTGGACATGAGCGTGAGGCCTTCGCCGCGCGCCGCCCCCGTTCGCGTGCGCTGTCGCAGCAGGCCGCCGAGCATCTGGCCTTCGGCGTGCCGCTGCACTGGATGAATGATTGGTCCACGCCCTTCTCGTTGTATGTCGAGCGGGCGAAGGGCTCGCGCTTTCGTGATGTCGATGGATTGGACTACGCCGACTTTTGTCTCGGCGATACCGGCGCGATGTTCGGCCACGCGCCGGAGCCTGTCGTGCGCGCACTGGCCGAGCAGGGCGCCAAGGGCTTCACGGCGATGCTGCCTTCGGAGGATGCGGTGTGGGTGTCGCGCGAACTCGCGCGCCGCTTCGGCCTGCCGTTCTGGCAGTTCGCGATGAGCGCGAGCGACGCCAACCGTTTCGTGCTGCGCTGGGCGCGCGCGGCCACCGGCCGCAGCAAGATCCTGGTGTTCAATGGCTGCTACCACGGCACCGTGGACGATGTGTTCGTCGACCTGGTCGACGGAAAGCCGCGGCAGCGCGATAGCCTGCTCGGCCAGGTCTACGACCTCACGCAGCAGACCCGCGTGGTCGAATTCAACGACCTCGCCGCGCTCGACGCTGCGCTTGCTGATGGTGAAGTTGCCTGTGTGCTGGCCGAGCCAGCGATGACCAACATCGGCATGGTGCTGCCCGAGCCCGGCTACTGGCAGGCGGCGCAGGCGATCATCCGCCGCCACGGCACGCTGCTGGTGATCGACGAAACGCACACGATCAGCACCGGCCCGGGTGGCTACACCCGCGCGCATGGCCTCGCGCCAGATGCCTTCGTGCTCGGCAAGCCGGTCGGCGGCGGCGTGCCCTCCGCGGTGTATGGCTTCTCGGCCGAGCTCGCCGAACGGGTGCAGGCGGCCAAGCGCAATGCGCCGCCCGGGCATAGTGGCGTCGGCACCACGCTGACCGCCAACCTGCTGGCGATGGCGGCGATGCGCGCGACGCTGGCGGAGGTGATGAGCGACGCGGCCTACGCGCACATGTTCGCACTGGCCGAGCGGCTGGCGTCCGGCTTGCGTGCGGCGATTGCGCGGCACGGCGTGCCCTGGTGTGTGACCCAGGTCGGCGCGCGAACCGAGTTCCAGTTCGCGCCGCAGCCGCCGCGCAACGGCAGCGAGGCCGAGCGCATTCTCGACACCGCACTGGAACAGGTGATCCACCTCTACCTGCTCAATCGTGGCCTGCTGATCACGCCCTTCCACAACATGATCCTGGTATGCCCCGATACGACCGCCACCGAGGTGGATCGTCTGGTTACGGCCTTCGATGAGGTGCTGACGGCGATCGTGTAGGCCGCGATTGTTCGCGGCGGCGCGCCGGCAGCAGAGGCGGCTGCTCGCCGTACGGCCCCTCCGCGTCGGCTTTACGTAGAATCCCGCCCCATGAAAACCCCAAGCGGCACCACCCTGCAGGACGACACTTACGCCACGCTGCGCGGCTGGCTCACGGTCGGGCGCTTTCTGCCCGGCGAGCGGCTGAAGATCCGTCAGGTCGCCGAAGCGCTGGGTGTCGGCGAGATGCCGGTGCGCTCCGCGCTGCAACGGCTTGCGGCCGAGGGCGCCCTGGTGAACGTGCCCAATTGCGGGGTGACGGT
Organism: Niveibacterium sp.; assembly: GCF_041909475.1. Taxonomy (NCBI): domain Bacteria; kingdom Pseudomonadati; phylum Pseudomonadota; class Betaproteobacteria; order Rhodocyclales; family Rhodocyclaceae; genus Niveibacterium; species Niveibacterium sp. The sequence continues at coordinate 84,753 of NZ_JAYRDJ010000003.1, forward strand.
GCCGCAGCTCTCGCGCGCGCAGTTCGACGATGTGTTGCAGGTGCGTCTCATGCTTGAAGGCGAGGCCGCGGAGAAGGGCGCCCATCGGCTCGATGATGACGGCCGCTGTGCGTTGCGTGCCCTGTCGGATGCGATGCGCGCGGCGCTTGAGGCGAACGACCCGAAGGCCTACCTCGATGCGAACGAGCGCTTTCACCTGATCCTGTACCGCGCCTGTGGTTCGCCGCTATTGCTCGAACTGATCGAGACGGTGTGGCTGCAGGTCGGGCCAGTGTCGAATCGGCTGTTTGAGGATCAGGCCTTCGCGATGCGGCTCAACGATGCGCACGAGGATGTGGTCGAGGCCGCCGAGCGGGGCGACAGCGCCGGCGTGCGCCGTGCGATCGAGCGCGATCTGTTCTACGCCGCGCAGCAGTTGCGTACGGTCTGCGACGCTGGCAGCTGACGCGCGCTGCAACGCCGACCCGTTGAGCCGACCCGGCGAGCCGGGCCGGCGCTGGATTCACTCTTCGCGCAGATGGGCGTGCACTGCGGCGGTCGAGGGGTTGTCCATCAGCAACTCGCCGTTCACTTCCATCACCGGCAGCCGCACGTTGGCCCCACCCTTCGCAGCAACCTTGTTGCTCAGCTCGTCGGCCGCACGTGAATCGGTGTCGACCGAGTAGTCGGTGTATTGCAGCCCGTTAGCATCGAGCCAGCCGCGCATCTTGGCGCAGTCCTCACAACCCTTGATCGAGTACATCACCACGACGTTGTCGGCCGCGTAGTTGGCGTCGTCGCCCGCTTGCTCGTCGCGGTGCGCGCCATGCAGGCGATACTGGCTGGCCATGGCGAGCACGGCTGCCGGGTTGCTCGCGATGCCCTTGGATGCGAAACCGCCCGCCAGTGCCGACATTGCGATCCAGAACCACACCAGTTTCGCGCCACCGCCCTCCGGTGCGGGGCCGTGCACGTTGTCGTCATCAACGCCGCGTACGAACAGCAACATCACGGCGAGGATGAAGTTCACCACCGGCACGATCATCAGCAGCGACATCCAGCCGGTGCGCCCCATGTCGTGCAGCCGCAGCGCCATGCAGCGCAGGCCGTAAATCATGCCCAGAACAAAGCCGACGACCGCCAGCCACATCTGCCCGCTGAATGCCGCGATGCCGATCAGCACCCACATCAGCGCCGTGCTGAGAAAGGCAGACGCCAGATACATCGAGCGGTTGAAACGGCCGGCGAAGCCGAGCCCGAGCATCGAGGTGTCTTCACTGCCAACGTAGCGATTGGGGGCCGCAACCGTAGCCGGGCCAAAGGTGGTCTTCGGGCCGTTGTTGATGCCAAGGCGCGTTTCGTTTGCGTCGCGGCTCGCTTCGGCGCGCGCCGCGCGCAGGCGTGGCATGTCGATGCCGCAGGCGCGGCAAAGCGTGCGCTTGGGTTGCACTTCGGCGCACTGCGGGCAGGTGACGGTTTCGACCGATGCGTCGGGGGCTGCAGGGGGCGTATCACTGCCCGCTGTCTGTGCCGGGGCTGGCGTCGCGGGCGCCGCAAGGCTGAAGAGTTCGTCCGATGCGTCGGGGGCGGGCGCTGGAGCGGGTTTGGCGGGGACCGGCGTAACGATCGGTGCCACCGGGGCGGCGGCCGGCACGGCGGCTACCTCCGGCATGGGTTCGGACTCGGCACTCAGACCCAGAGCCATGATCCGCTGGGTCAGCGCATCTGCTTCTGCTTGGGTGGCGTTGCGCCTTACGGCAACGCGACGCCCGGAGAACACCACGTCGAGCTGCGAGGCGTCGAGGCGGAAAGTTTGCGCGATGTGTTCGCGGACGGTTGCCGGGTCATGACCGGCGAGGACGTTGCCGGTAAGAACGACGCGGAAGAGCTGGGACATGGTCTGTGGGGGCGGGGTGGTCAGTGCGGTCATTATCCTTGTGTGTGTTTCAAGCGTCCGCGCACTATGACTGCTTTGCAATCGTTCATTCATACTCCGCGGCCAGTGCCTGCTCACCGACTCCCATGCTGATACTGCCCTTGCCCCCCCGCCCTGACTGGTCGCGACCACCGGTCGTCACGCTCGCATTGATGCTCGCGTGCATCCTGATCTTCGTGTTCGGCCAAGGCGGCGACGAGGAGCGCGAAGCGGCTGCGATCAAGTACTACGGCAGCGCCGGGTTGCCGGATACCGAGCTCCCGGCCTATCTCGCCGACCTGCGCAGCCGCGGGCGCGACGTACAGGCGCACAAGCTGGAAACCGCTCTCAAGGGGGGCGAAGGCCGCCTTGTGCTGGAGACGATGGAGTTCGACCGTGCCTTCATGCAGCGCTTGCACGCGGAGCAGGTGATCAAGCCGAGCGACCAGGGCTACGAGGCCTGGCGCGACGCGCGCCAGCGTTACGAGGCGCTGCGTGCCAAGGTATTCACCGAGCGCTGGAGCCTCAAGCCGGGCGAGCCGCGTGCAGGCTCGCTTCTGGGTCACATGTTCCTGCATGGCGACATCATGCATCTGGCCGGCAACATGGTGGTGCTGTTCATTGTCGGCTACACCGTGGAAGCGGCGCTCGGCGCCTGGGGCTTTCTCGCGCTGTACCTGATCGGTGGGCTCGGCGCCGCGGTGCCGGACCTGCTGTTCGCCGGTGATCGGGTCGGCTATTCGCTGGGCGCATCGGGTGCGATCTCCGCCGTGATGGCCGCCTACCTCGTGCTGTTCGGCTTGCGCAAGATTCGCTTCTTCTACTGGCTGATCTTTGTCTTCGGTACCGTGAGCTGGCCGGCACTCGCGATTCTGCCGGTGTGGATCGGCAACGAGCTGCTGCAGCGCTTCGTGCTCGATCCGCATGGGCAGGTCAATTACCTCGCGCACTTCGGTGGCTTTATCAGCGGCGCGCTGCTGGCGGGCCTGTACCGCTGGCGCAAGGCGGGTGGCACGGCCCAGTCGGTCGAGCGCATGGATGCCGACGCTGCCACGGCGCAGCTGCGCGCCCGCGCCGTTGAACTGGTTGCCCAGCTTCAATTCGATCGCGCCACGCAGTGCTATCGCCAACTGGTCGAACGCCTGCCGGATGACGAAGTGCTGCTGGCGGAACACCTGAGGGTTGCCGGCCTTGCGCGTGATGCCGGCCTGCAGGGCGAGGCGGCGGCGCGCATTTTGAAGTCTGCTTCACGGCCTGCGACGCGGATGGACGGCGCCGTGCTCGCACAAGCCTTGAAGCTTGCCGACGCCCAGCCGCCGCGGTTGTCGCTGGGGGCGTGGTCACGGGTGGCGATGCGCCTGCTGGCGTGCGACGAATTCGACGCCGCCGAGGCGCTGGCGCTGAGGCTTGTGTCGCGCGATGCGGCGGGTGAGGCGGCGCCGAAGGTGCTGAATGGACTGGTGCGGGCGCTGCAGGAGGCTGGCCAGCCGGAACGCGCCGAACGCGCCCGGCGCTTGTTGAAGCAGCGCTATCCGCAACTCGTGACGCTGTAGCGGCGTCGCCGGCCGTTCGCAGCGGTTCGGCGCGCTGGCCCGCTGCGCTCGCCGAAACTGGCCAAGCCTTCGTCAGTTCGCTGCGCGAAGTCGCGCGATCAGGCCCAGCAGTTTCTCGGCTTCACCCGAAGCCGGGTGATCGGGGAAGCGGCTGCGCAGCGCAGTGAGTACGCGTTCGGCCTGTGCCTCGTCGCGCCGATGTTCAATCAGCAAGCGCGCGCCCAGCAGGTAAACCGAGGCCGTGTCGCGGTGGCCCGGGTGGCGTTGGTCGAAGCCGCGCAGCAGGCGTGCTGCGGTGTCGAAGCGGCGTGCATCGAATGCCGCGGTCGCGAGCGGCAGGATGTCGCTGGCGTCGGCGGGCGCGAAGGCCGGATCGTGTTTATGCACCGCCTCCAACACTTCGGTTGCCAGTGCGGCGCGGCCGCTGCGCAACAGCGTCGGCAACCATCCGCGCGCGTGGGCCGCGAGCGCGGCTTCCTGGTTTGGCAGTGCGAGCAGCAGCTTGTGCAGGCGCAGGCGGGCGTCGAGGTCCTCTGGTGCGTCGCTCACGGCGGCGCGCGCTTCCTGCAGCGCTTCATCGCCCTTGCCTTCGCGCAGCAGCGTGGCGATGTGTGCCGCGCGGGCCGCCTTTGCGTCCGGCACCGGCAGGTGATCGGCCTGCCGCTCGAAGCCCACGTGAACGTCGATATCGAGCTCCTCGTGATACTCGTACAGCACATAGCCCATCATGCGGTACATCGCGATCGTGAACGCTGCCGCGACGAAGCCGGCAATTGTCGGGAACAGCGCACGCGGCACCACCGGCGCGAGGTGGCTGAGCAACTGGCCGCTGCCGAAGAACAGCAGCAACAGGCAGCCGCACAGCCCAAGGTAGGGCATGCCGATGCGCGAGGCGACCTGCCACAGGCGCGCGGGGTTGATCGATTCGCCCATGTCGTTGGTGACAGCCAGCACCATCGTGTTCGCCGGCCACAGCAGCCCGAGCAACACCAGCACCAGCATCGCAGCGTTCCGACCGGCCACGCCGGCCGTCATGCCGACCACGATCGCGCCGATCACGACGACGGCAACCTGTTTCCACGGCAGGTGCTTGCCGCCGTGGTGCGAGTTGAACAGCACCATGCGGTCGTCGATATGGCCGCGGGCGGTGCGTTCCAGCACCAGAAAGCCGTAGCGCACGGTGCCGGCGAATACCAGGATCTGCAAGGGCGGCAGCAACTGCGCGGCGGTGGCGATCAGTGCGATGCCGATGCTGGCCAGCAGCGGCTCGCCGCTGAGCGGGTAGAGGAAGAAGGAAGGAAAGCGCGTCCAGTAAGGTGCGATGCGGGGGGCGGACATCGGTGGCGGGGCGGTGGTTGGCGATAGATGCGACAGCATAGCCGCAGCCGGCGCACGTTGCGCGGCAGCACTTCGCGCGGTGCCGTGCAAATCGGCTACGCTTGACCGGTCCCGCGCCGGCGCCTGCCGTGCGGGCAGCGGAGGTCATCAGCGTGTTCAGTTTCTTCGAACGACTCGTTCATCCCTACCCCGACGCGCCGCCGGCTACACCGCCCGCCCGCTTCTTCGGATTCCTGTGGGCGGGCACCTTTGGCCTGCGCCGCTTCATTCTTGGCATGACCGTGCTGACGGCAGCCATCGGCGCTTTTGAGGCGCTGCTATTCAGCATGCTCGGGCGCATCGTCGACTGGCTGGCACATGTCGACCGCGCGCGGCTGTGGGAAGTGGAGGGACGCCACCTGATGCTGCTCGCGCTGATCCTGCTGGCGAGCCCGCTGGTGATCGCACTGCAGACGATGATCAAGCACCAGGCACTTGCGGCGAACTTCCCGATGCGGCTGCGCTGGAACTTCCATCGGTTGATGCTCGGCCAGAGCATGAGCTTCTATCAGGATGAGTTCGCCGGCCGCATCGCGACCAAGGTGATGCAGACCGCGCTGGCGGTGCGCGATACGGTGCTGGTGGTCACCGATATCCTGGTTTTCGTCGTGATCTACTTCGTCACGATGGTCGCGGTGGTTGGCAGCCTGCATGTGGTGCTGCTGTTGCCGTTTCTCGGCTGGCTTGCGCTCTATCTCGCCACGCTGTGGTACTTCGTGCCACGCCTGGGCGAGGTGGGGCAGGCGCAGGCCGACGCGCGTTCGCTGATGACCGGGCGCATCACCGATGCCTACACAAACATCGCCACCGTAAAGCTGTTCTCGCACGCACGGCGCGAAGCCGGCTTCGCCCGCGCCGCAATGCAGGACTTCATGCTGACCGCCTATGCGCAGATGCGGCTGGTGAGTGGTTTCGAGGTCGTCAACCACGCCCTGTCGATGCTGCTGATTGTGGCGACAACCGGCGCTACGCTGTGGCTGTGGAGCCGCAACCTCGCTGGTGTTGGCGCGGTGGCCGCGGCGACCGCGATGGCGCTGCGGCTCAACGGCATCTCGCACTGGATCATGTGGGAAATGGCCTCGCTGTTCGAACACATCGGCACGGTGCAGGACGGCATCAACACGCTCGCGCGCCCGCACGCGATCGTCGATCGCGTCGACGCCAAGCCGCTTGTCGTGACCCGCGGCGAGATCCGTTTCGAGGATGTCTGCTTTGCCTACGGTGGCGAGCGAAGTGTGATCGAACACCTGTCGCTGACGATAAGGCCAGGCGAGAAGATCGGCCTCGTCGGGCGTTCCGGCGCAGGCAAGTCGACCATCGTGAACCTGCTGCTGCGCTTCTACGATGTGCCGCAAGGGCGCGTGCTGATCGACGGGCAAGATGTGTCGCGCGTGACGCAGGACAGCCTGCGCGCGCAGGTCGGCATGGTGACGCAAGACACCTCGCTGCTGCACCGCTCGGTGCGCGACAACATCCTCTACGGCCGGCCCGACGCCTCAGACGCTGAAATGATCGCTGCCGCGAAGCGCGCCGAAGCGCACGACTTCATCCAGACACTGACCGACCCGAAGGGGCGCCGCGCCTACGACGCCCATGTCGGCGAACGTGGCGTGAAGCTCTCGGGCGGGCAGCGCCAGCGCATCGCAATCGCACGCGTGATGCTCAAGGACGCGCCGATCCTGCTGCTCGACGAAGCGACCAGCGCGCTGGATTCCGAAGTCGAGGCCGCGATCCAGAGCAGCCTCTACGCGCTGATGGAAGGCAAGACAGTGGTCGCCATCGCGCACCGCTTGTCCACCATCGCCGCGATGGATCGCCTGATCGTTCTCGACCAAGGCCGCATCGTGGAGCAGGGCGACCACCGCAGCCTGCTCGCGCAGAACGGCCTCTACGCGCGACTTTGGGCGCATCAGAGCGGGGGCTTTCTGGGCGAGGAAGACGACGAGGTTGCGTTCGTTTGAGTCCAGGCGACGCCGGCCAATACCGGCCGTTTGAAGTGCAGATCTCGTTGGCGCGCTATCTCGGTACCGGTTATTTCGGACGGAGTGCTTCGCGAGCTGTGCTCCTTGTCGTCGCGCCGGAGCCTTTCCTTTGCGTTTCTCGGATTGTCTTGCTCGAGCAAGAGGTCCTTGCTCCTCAGCTTCTCGGCGTTCGCCATGTGTGCACATGGCAGCACTTCCGTGCGCCACCAACGATGGACAGCGTGTCCGTGAAAATGTACAGTTAGACTGTATAGTATTGACGATGCGTCGATAGGAGCGAAGTTACTGTCTTTGCTGCGCACCGAATGAGGCTAAGCACAGACCTTCCGTCACTCGAGTCTCAACTGGGGTTGCCGTCGCAATCGCGAACTGCCAGCAAGCTCGTTTGCGGTATGGCTTAGCAATCCAATCAACCCCATGTATATCGCCATGAATGCAGAAGCGAACAAGCGCGTCGTACGGCGTTTCAACAAGGAAGTCATCCAGGACGGGAGTCGAGCTGCTTTTGTTGAGCTGATGGACGAATCCTTCGCCAATCGGTCCGCGCCTCCGGGCGTGGCGAATGGCCCAGAGAGTATGTGGAGCACTTTTGAGCATGTCCTGCGACCGGCCTTGAGTGGACTACAGGTCACCATCCACGAGCAGCTCTGCGATGGCGACAAGGTGGTCACCCGAAAGAGCATCACCGGGACGCACACAGGCCCATTCATGGGGCTTGCCGCGACCGGCAAGCCTGTCTCGATTGACGTGATTGATATCGTCCGCGTACGAGATGGCCGCTACGTCGAGCATTGGGGCATCAATACCCTTCAGTCCGTCTTGGCTCAGTTGCGCGCAGGCTGAGGGCTCAACAAGGTGGAGAGCCGTCGGTCGGCTATCTGAAATCGGGGGCGGTTTTGTCAAGACAACAAAAAGTGAAACAAGCGGCGACAGAGATGGAACTGCTGGCTGACGACCTGCGAGAAGTGATCGGCCGGTTTGTCAGGGCCGTGCGCGCACGCGCGCCAACGCCGAGCGACGCACGCGCAGAAACGCTTGCATTCTTGGAGCGCACCGGCCCCGTGAGCATCGCGCTCCTTGCGGACGGCCGAGGGGTAACGCATCAAACGATGCGGCTTGTTATCGCGCGACTGGCGTCCGAAGGCTGGATCGAGCTTGTTTCGGATCCGCAGGATCGACGAGGGTATCTCGTGCACCTGACAGAAAAAGGAATTACAGAGAACGCTGCTGCGAGAAAAGCGAGAGCGGAATGGATCGCGGATGCCCTCGCGGCCAAGATGGATCCCGGCGAGATGGCGACCCTCAGGGCCGCCGTGCCGCTTCTGCAACGGATCGCTGATTTGGCGCTGCAGTAGCAACGCGATGCACACCTGCGAGGCCAATGTGGTGCGGTTGGACGTGTGTCTGCGGCGTCCTTTGCCAACAGGCGCGCATTGTGGCGACTGACGGGACGGCCGCCGATGGCCTCTTATCGACGATTAAGGCGTCTATGGGCGGGTTTTCAATTCTCGCGCTGTCATGCGCGACGACATGCTCGCTTCGGTGGCCAGAATGGTCCAAGCGTGTTGGTATAAGCAAGCGCTTTGCGAAATCGCGTTTGATCCCGAGCCCCGGCCGCAACAGCGACTTGGCAAGCTGTGCTCGCTGCGGAAATGGCGGCTTTCCGTCTCCGGCAATTTTGTATTTGGCCGGGGGAGTCCAGCACTTTAGGGGCAGGGCGCTGGTGTCGCGCAATGGCGCCGAACGTTTGATCCAATGAACGACTCGACCGCGCGCCATCTGGACACTTCGAACCCCGCCCCGAGGTGCTTGATTTGCCCCGCGCGGCTTAATCACGAATGGTGATGATGGTCCGGTTATTGAGGAACGTCGCGGGCGATCCCGGGTTGTATTGAAGTACAGCATCATTCGGGCTTACTTCCCCAATTCCATAAACAGGATCAATTATCAGATAGTTCCCATTGCGCAAGGTGCCAGCGACAACAACCCAGTGAAGACCTTGAGCATTAGCGCCATTCCAACCAGCGTTCCACCCGCATGCCGCGATTCCCGGGTTTTTGATGCTTGTCTTCTTGAAGGCATTTCGTGGATATCCCAGTTCGACATGAGCATCGGGTATCCCAAGATTCTTGAGCGTATTGTCAAGATTCCAAGTGCCGGTTCCGCCTCCGCCAGAGCCATGGCCACCGTGGTTTCCCCAGTTGTGACTGCCGGCTTGAGCAGCCCCCCGTGCCTCGGATGTCAACGATGAAACAACGCCACCTTCATCGCGCTCGATCATCTGTCTAATCATCTCTTCACCGAACTCTTTGCCGGTTACCATCTCCGCGACAATTCGCACGCACGTCGGGCCGCAACTTGAACCTTTCGACTGGTCATAGTATTTGTGCCAACGTCCATCAGAGTCTTTTGCATACATGGCTGATCCCCTTGATTGAATTGCTCGGCTTGGTCTTTCGTTGAAACTGTCAGTCGCCCCCAAGGACCGCGCGATAACCACACTGGTCTCGTGCACTCAGTAATTGGGCGGAAACCTCGTCGTAGACCGATAGTGGTCAATAACAACATTCAAGCGCACACGCGTCGAGCCGTTGCCTGAGTCGCGCAGCCCGCAGACACAAGCTTTTGCGCCGCCCCATCCCGGCGCCAGCGCCGCCCGAAATGCTTTCGATAGACTCCCAATTTGCAGTTCTGTCAGACCGCGCTAAGGTGACACGTTGTTGTTGGACGAAGGAGAACGCCGGTCCTCAGCCGAGGCTATTAGCGGAGTGGGCTGGCGAGTTCGTCGCTGCGTCCTATGCGTGTTTCACCATATGGCACCGTTCAGGCGGGTTGCCCTTGTGTTTTGCAGTTATCCAGAGTTGATCGGCGCCGGCGCATGACATAGCGGTACGCCGCTAGCCCCATCCGTGTGCCGCTGGGTTCCAGTAAAGGCCATGGTGCCGCGCTTTTCCGCCGGATTTTCCGAGCAAGCGTGACGCATTGGTCATATCGGGTTTCCCTGGCTCCCCTGCATCCCTCAACCGTCTTCTGCGTGTTGAGCACACGCGGAGCGATCGCTACTGGACCACCGGAGGGAGGGCTAGATGGTGCCTTTCGACGCGAGCAGATCGAGTTCGGCGGGCTGCTTGCCAAGCATCTCCGCCAGCACCGCGCGCGTATCCGCGCCCAGCGGCGGGGGAGCGCTGCGGTAGGCGACTGGCGTCTCGGAGAGGTGGATCGGGTTTGCGACCAGCGGGACCTGACCGGCGCTGGGGTGGGGCAGGTCGATGCGCATGCCGCGGTGTTGCACCTGTGGGTCGTCGAAGACCTGGCCGATGTCGTTGATCGGGCCGCAGGGTACGGCGGCAGATTCGAGCGCGGCGACCCAGGCGGCGGTGCTGCGCGTGCGGGTGACTTCATGCATTGCGGCGATCAGTGTGTCGCGGTGTTTCACCCTCGCGGCGTTGGTGGCGAAGCGTTCGTCCTGCGCCCAATCGGTGCTGGCCTCCTTGCAGAAGCGGGCGAACTGCCCGTCGTTACCGATCGCCAGGATCATGTGGCCGTCGGCGGTCGGGAAGGCGTCGTAGGGGACGATGTTCGGGTGGGCATTGCCCATGCGCTGCGGCGCGCGGCCACTGGCGAGGTAGTTCATGGCCTGGTTGGCGAGGCAGGCGACCTGCACGTCGAGCAGGGCGAGGTCGATGTGCTGGCCGCGCCCGCTGCGTTCGCGCCACGCCAGCGCGGCGAGGATCGCATTGCTGGCGTAGAGCCCGGTGAGCACGTCGGTGAGGGCGACGCCGACCTTCGTGGGCTGGCCGTCGGGCTGACCGGTCAGGCTCATCAGGCCGCCCATGCCCTGGATCAGGAAGTCGTAGCCGGCGCGCTCGGCGTAGGGCCCGTCTTGCCCGAAGCCGGTGATCGAGCAGTAGATCAGGCGCGGGTTGAGCGTCGACAGCGTGGCGTAGTCCAGCCCGTACTGCGCCAGCCCGCCGACCTTGAAATTCTCGACCAGCACGTCGCACTTTATCGCCAGTTCGCGCACCAGCACCTGGCCCTCGGGCTGGGTGAAGTCGATCGTCACCGAACGCTTGTTGCGGTTGGTGCAGAGGTAGTAGGCGGCGACTTCGCTCGGCTCGCCGGCCTCGTCCTTGACCCACGGCGGCCCCCAGGCGCGGGTGTCGTCGCCCGAGCCAGGGCGCTCGATCTTGATGATCTCCGCGCCGAGGTCGCCCAGCAGTTGCGTCGCCCAGGGGCCGGCAAGTACGCGCGAGAGATCGAGGACCCGCAGGTGAGAGAGGGCTGAGGCGGTGTGTGTAGTCATGTCAGAAGCTCGCAGGGAACAGCGGGGCGTTCGGGACTCAGCGCTGCACTTGAGACGGATTTCGTCGCGAGCGCGCGGAGGTCGAAGCGAGACGCGCAGCCGTACATGACGTACGGCGAGCATCGCAGCTTCGAGATCGCGGCGTGCAGCAGAAACTCGCTCAAGCGATTAGCAGAAGGCCTGGATGCCGGTAATCGCCCGGCCGAGGATCAGTGCATGGATGTCGTGCGTGCCCTCGTAGGTATTCACCACTTCGAGGTTCACCAGGTGACGGGCGACACCGAATTCGTCGCTGATGCCGTTGCCGCCCATCATGTCGCGGGCCAGTCGCGCGATGTCCAGCGCCTTGCCGCAGGAGTTGCGCTTCATGATCGAGGTCAGCTCGACGCAGGCGGTGCCGCTCTCCTTCATGCGCCCGAGCTGCAGGCAGCCCTGCAGGCCGAGGCTGATCTCGGTGAGCATGTCGGCGAGCTTCTTCTGGATCAGCTGGTTGGCGGCGAGCGGACGGTCGAACTGCTTGCGCTCGAGTACGTAGCTGCGGGCGCGCGTGAAGCAGTCTTCCGCCGCGCCGAGCGCGCCCCAGGCGATGCCGTAGCGCGCCGAGTTCAGGCAGGTGAAGGGGCCCTTGAGGCCGCGCACCTCGGGGAAGGCGTTTTCCTCCGGCACGAAGACTTCGTCCATCACGATCTCGCCGGTGATCGAGGTGCGCAGGCCGACTTTGCCGTGGATCGCCGGGGCCGAGAGGCCCTTCCAACCCTTCTCAAGCACGAAGCCCCGGATCTTGCCGTCGTCGTCCTTGGCCCACACCACGAACACATCGGCGATCGGTGAGTTCGTGATCCACATCTTGCTGCCAGAGAGGCTGTAGCCGCCGTCGACCTTGCGTGCGCGGCTGATCATGCTGCCGGGGTCGGAGCCGTGGTTGGGCTCGGTCAGGCCGAAGCAGCCGATCCATTCGCCGCTGGCGAGCTTGGGCAGGTACTTGCGGCGCGTGGCCTCGTTACCGAATTCGTAGATCGGCAGCATCACCAGCGAACTCTGCACGCTCATCATCGAGCGGTAGCCGGAATCCACCCGTTCGATCTCGCGCGCGATCAGGCCGTAGGCGACATAACCCAGCCCGGCGCCGCCGTACTCGGCGGGAATCGTTGCGCCCAACAGGCCCAGCTCGCCCATCTCGCGGAATATCGCGGCGTCGGTGCGCTCATGGCGGAAGCTCTCGGTCACACGCGGTAGCAAGCGCTCCTGCGCATAGGCGTGGGCGGCGTCGCAGACCATGCGCTCGTCTTCGGTGAGCTGTGCGCGCAGGAGCAGCGGGTCGTCCCAGCTGAAGGTGGCGGTGCCGGCCATGAGTCTCTCCTGTGATGTCGGGGTTGCGGGTGGGTGTCGCGGCGATCCCCCCGGAGCGCGCGCGACCCGCAGCGTGTTGTTGGCGGTATCGTGCCGCCGGATCGCCCCCCACGCAAACGCTTTTCCTGCATGACGGCGTGCGGATGTTGCACTCCGAGAGGCTGTATGGCGCAGAATGTGCCGCTCAGGTTGAATCTAGTGCACTCCGGAGCCGTCGATGCGCCGCAAGATCCCATCCACCGCCGCCCTGGTTGCCTTCGAGGCCGCCGCGCGCCATCGCTCCTTCACCAAGGCGGGCGAAGAACTCGCGCTGACCCAGAGTGCGATCTGCCGCCAGATCGCCGGGTTGGAGGCGTTTCTTGGCGTAGAACTGTTCCGCCGAACCCGGCGCGGCGTTGTGCTGACCGAGGCGGGCGAGCGCTACCAGCGGCAAGTGGCGACGCGACTCGACGCGGTGGAGCGCGACACGCTGGAGCTGATGGCAGGCCGTGGCCAGGGCGGCACGCTGGAACTGGGCGTGGTACCGACTTTCGCCACCCGCTGGCTGGTGCCGCGGCTGTCGCGCTTTCACGAAGCGCATCCGGACATCACCGTGAACCTTTCGGTGCGCACCCAGGCCTTCCTGTTCGAGGATTCGGGGCTGGATGCCGCGATCACCGCGGCGCTCGCGCCTTGGCCCGGCACCCAGGCGCAGCGCCTGCTCGACGAAGTGTCGGTGCCGGTCGCAAGCCCAGCTTTGCTGGGCGGTACCGAGGCGCTGGCGGCCGATGCGCTCGCGCGCTTGCCAAGACTGCAGCAGAGCACCCGGCCCTATGCCTGGCGCCAGTGGTTCGCAGCGCAGGGGATGACGGTCGACAGCGACCTCGCCGGGCCGCGCTACGAGCTGTTCTCGATGCTGGCCGAAGCGGCGGCCGGCGGCGCTGGTGTGGCGCTGATTCCGCCGCTGCTGATCGCCGAGGAGCTGGCAAGCGGGCGACTAGTGCAAGCAAGTGAAGTGGCGCTCGATGAGGGTCGCGCCTACTGGCTGGTGTGGCCGGAAGGGCGCGACGACAGTCCCATGATGCGGGCTTTCAGGAAGTGGCTTTCGCTCGAAACGGGTGCAGCATGAGGGGCAGACCTTTTGTTTGCACGAAGCCCGAAGCGCGGGCGCTGGTAAGCTGATTTATCGCTTTCACTTCTCTGTGCAGCTTCGGGCATCCATATGCGCGATACCGAACAAACGATGGATCGGTCATCCACCCCGTCTCGCCGCTGCGGTCACTGCGGCGCGCCGATGCGTGTGCTGCGTCTGGCCGGCCACTACAAGCGCACGGTCGAGATCGATATGTGCGCGGCGTGCTCGCTGATTTGGTTCGATGCGATGGAATCGATCCGCATTGCTGGCCCCGGTTTGGTGGCGCTGGTGCATGAGATCGATGCCTGTATGGCCGTAGCGCCAACCTTCAGGCCGCTGCCGCAGACCTTGCCGTGCCAGGTATGCGGCGGGCCGCTCAAGCGGGCGTTCAACCTCACCCGCTATGGCCGCACCGTGCATCTGGAATGCCCGCAGGAGCATGGCATCTACCAGAGCTTCATGCTGTTCCTTGCCGAGAAGGGCTACTTCCGCCCTTACGAATGGCACGACGTGCATGCGCTGAGCGCAGCCGGCAAGTCGATCCAGTGCAGCCAATGCGGCGCCACACTGGAAGCCCGCCCGCAGAACGCGTGTCCTTACTGCGCCTCGCCGGTTGGGGTGTATGACCCTGCGCGGTTGGCTGCGGCGATTGACCGCGAGCAGGTTGCCGCCCCGGTATCGCTGCCACCCAAGCCTGCCCAAGTCGCCTGCGAGGCGTGCGGCGGCATGCTCGATCCGAGCCGCGATGTTGCTTGCCCACAATGCCGCGCGCTGGTGCGGCCGCGCGAGAGTGCAATGGCGGTCGCTGTGTCGAGCGCGGTGTTGGATGAAGTGGCTGACAACTATCAACGCCAGCAGCCCAAGGTGTCGCGCCGAAAGCTCGAAGAAGGCACTGCCGGCATGCTCGAAGCGGCTTATGCGCCGCCGCCGTCACATGGCATTGGCCGGCGTGTTGGCATCATCGCATCCTGCCTCTGCCTTGGTGTGCTGTTGTGGTCGGGAATGGGGCGACAAGCCAAGCCAATCGTTGTCGAGAACGAAGATGGCTCGGAGCGCCGCTTGAGTGCATCGCAGTACGAGGCCGAGGCCGCGCGTGAGCGCGCGAGCCGCATGCGCAACGTGATCCACGCGCCTGCCGGCGAGCCGCCTCCGCAACTACAAGCAAGCCGCGACGGCGAGGCGTTGCAACTGGCGTTTTCAGGCGGAGCGCCGGTGTCGGTGGGGGTCAATCTCGCGTATGAGCAACTTCGCGATGCCTGGGTGCGATGCCCGATGGAAGTGCAGAACCGAACGGGCGAACGCAAGGCGATGCTCGACAAAACGCACGGCTCGGCAACCTTTGTGCCTTCAGCGCTGTGTAGCAAGCGCCTGCGCGACAAGGGACGATACGAGTACACCGTGATGTCGGGCAGCAAAACCGTGTTCAAGTCCGACTCTGCGTTCTTCGACTGAGTTTTTTGGCTGCCGCTGATTGCGCGAGGGGAACAATCCTCGCCCGGCATATGGGTCGATAGGCCGTATGCGCTGTATGCCAGTTGGTGACGGCCCACCCTGCCGTTATTCGGCGTGACGGGCTTTCACCTCACGGTACCAGAGCCGGATGCTTCAGCGCGTGCGCGGTTTCCAGTGTGAAATGGCGCGCCTGCATCTCGTCCCGGGGCAGGCCGAGTTCGCCGTTGCGGTAGGCCATCGCCAGCGCCTGGATCGCCTCGGGCAGTTCCATCTCGGCGGCCTCCACGTAGAGCTCGCGGGCGCGTTGCTCGTCGGGTGCTACGCCATCGCCGTCGCGATAGGCATTGGCGAGCATGAACATCGCAGCGGCGGATTTCTTCTCGGCGGCGAGCGCAAACCAGCGCGCTGCGGCGGCCTGGTTCTCGCGCACACCGTAGCCATTGCGCAGCATCAAGCCGAGGTAGTAGGCCGCGCCAGCATGGCCCTTGGCCCCCGCCGCAGCGAAGTGTCGATAGGCCGCCGGGTAGTTGCGTGCAAGAAACGGCGTGCCGAGAAAGTGCAGCTTGCCGAGCGCCATGTTCGCGTCGGCATCGTCCTTGGCGGCGGCCTTGGCCAGCCACGCCAGACCCTCTCGGAAGGCTTCTGCCGTGTTGCGCGCAATCAGCGCCTCACCCAGCAGGAGAGGCGCAATCGCGCCGTCGTCGTGTTCCGCGATCTGGCGCAGGCGTTGCATTGTGATGTCATCGCGGCCGGCGCCGGCTTGTTGCGCCAGCGTTTCAATCTGTGCGGTGTCCGGCGTGCGGGCGGCGTGGGTGACCCACGCCGCGCCGAGCAGCCCCGCAAGCGCAGCAGCGAGTGCTGCGCCTGCGATGGCCCGATGCACGCCGGGCCGCATGCGGCTTCGCACCGCTGCGGCCCCTGCGATCATTTCGACAGATCCAGCGCGTAGA
This sequence comes from Niveibacterium sp., assembly GCF_041909475.1. Taxonomy (NCBI): domain Bacteria; kingdom Pseudomonadati; phylum Pseudomonadota; class Betaproteobacteria; order Rhodocyclales; family Rhodocyclaceae; genus Niveibacterium; species Niveibacterium sp. The sequence continues at coordinate 100,728 of NZ_JAYRDJ010000003.1, forward strand.
CCGACAGACCCTTGCCCGAACCGTCATCCGCGCGCAGCAGCGACACGTTGTTGAGCCCGGCTGCGGTGGCGAGCGCGAGCTTGCCGGCCGACGAAGTGAAGGTTACCGGGCCCGCGGTCGTCACCTTGCTGAACTTCCAGCTGCGGTCGGCACCGTTGGTGGCGCGGGTTACCGTCTTGATCGACTTGATATAGGCGATCAGCACGTCGCGGTTGGCGTCCGGCGCGGCGAGGATCGTCTTGCTGCCGTCCAGGCCGGGGAAGTTGCCGCCGCCGCTGGCGCGGTAGTTGTTGGTCGCGACGATGAACTCCTGCGTGCCGACGATGGCCGCCCCCTTGTACATCAGGTTCTTGATGCGGCTGCCGACCGGCTGGGTGACGTCGATCTCGTAGGTGAGGTCGGGCGTCGTGAACATGTCGAAGTTGTAGCCGGGGAAGCTGCTGATCAGGTTCTGCTCGGTCGTCTTCGCCGGGTCGATCTGGTTGAAGCGCTTGGCCGCGGTTTCAAGCCAGGCCTTGATGTTGTCACCCGTCACCTTCACCGCGTAGATCGTGTTCGGGTAAAGGTAGAGGTCGGCCGCGTTGTTGATCGCGACATTGCCCTGCGCCACATCGGTATAGTCGTTGCCGCCGCCGAAGCCGCTCTTGAACGGCGCGCTGACCGACAGCACCGGCAGCTTGGCGTACTCGGGCAGGCTGGCCTTCACATACTTGGCGACATAGTCCGCCTGCGCCTGGTTTACCAGTTCGATCGCGCCGACCTCGCCGACGTCGGCGAAGTAGGTCGTCATCTGGAAGTCGGTCGAGCCGACCGGCGTCTTCACATAGTCGATCGTGGCCTGGTGCTCAGCCGCCACGGCAGCCGCAACACTCGGTTCCACTGCGACATAGCTCTTGTCCGCGTTCTGGATCGAACGTGCTTCGACCTTGGTTTTCGTCTTGTCGATGACCCAGGCCTTGCCGTCGTAGGCGAGTTCAAACTTGATCACGCCCAGGTGCTTGCCCCAGAAATTCGCCATCACCGTCGGCACACCATTCACCGTGCCGTTAACCTTGTCGACGCCCGGCAGGTTGAACTGCGGCACCGTGCTGGTGGCGTTCGGGAAGATCTGGTGCGAGTGGCCGATCAGCATCGCATCGACACCGGCAACCTGCGCGACGTAGTAGTTCGCGTTTTCCATCGTTGGCGAGTAGGCCGAGTTGTCGAGCCCGCCGTGCGAGATTACGACCACCAGATCCGCGCCCTTTGCGCGCATCTCGGGGATGTACTTCTCGGCCTGCTCCTTGATGCCGGCGGTGTAGACCTTGCCGTCGAGCCAGCGCTTGTCCCACGACAGGATCGTCGGCGGCGTGAAGCCGATGATGCCGACCTTGATCGGCGCGGTGACATCCTTGCCGTCGGTGGTCTTCGCCTTCAGTTCTCGGGTCAGGATCGTGTAGGGCTGGAACAGCGGCGCCTTGCTCTTCACGCTCAGCACGTTCGCGAGCACCTGCGGGAAGGCGGGGCCGGCGCAGGCCGTCTGCTTGGCCGGGTCGGGCAAACCGTCGATGTTGAATTTGCTGCCGGTGACCTGGTTCAGGTAGGGCAGGCCGTAGTTGAATTCGTGGTTGCCGATGCCGCCGCCGTCGTAGCCGATGGTGTTCATCACCTTGTACATCGCCAGCGTCGTGCCGCAGCCGATCGGGCTGACCTGGGCCTGGTAGTCGGCCAGCGCGGTGCCCTGGATCGTGTCGCCGTTATCGAGCAACAGGGTATTCGGGAACTCGCCGCGCGCGTTCTTGATCAGCGTCGCGACGCGCTCGAAGCCGAAGGATTTGTCCTCGGCGAGCTTGAAGTAATCGTAGCTCAGCACATTGGTGTGCAGGTCGGTGGTTTCCAGCAGCGCCAGCGTTGCCGCGGTGCCTTTCTCGATCTTCGGCTGTGTGGGCGTTACGACGGGCGCGGGCGCCGCGTCGTTACCGCCGCAACCGGCTAGCAGCAGGGCGGAAAGGAGGCCGCCGGTCAGGAGGCTGTTTCGAACAAGCATCGGTGTCACCTTGTGAGTGAAAAACCCGCAAGCGTGCGCAGTGTTCGTGTCAGGGGCGTTAAGGCTTTGTGGCAGTTCGGTCTCGTTTCCGTGTCACTGCGGCGTTGCAGCGGGGTCGATCTGGCCGGCGCGGCTGGAGTAAGCTGGGCGTTCGTTACGGGGGATATCGCCATGCTTCGATCGAATTCACGGCTGTGGGCGCAGCCGATGTCGCGGGCCGGCCTGCTGCTGGGGTTGCTTGCCCTCGGTGGCTGTGCCAGTACGAAGATCAATTCTCAGTGGGTGGACCCGGCTTTGTCCGGTGCGCCGCTACGCGGGGCGAAGGTGCTGGTGGTGTGCCAGGCCGTCGAGCTGTCGATCCAGCGTTTGTGCCAGGAGCAGATCGCTGCGCAGCTCGGGCGCTTTGGCGCGCGTGCGGTCGCCGGGCAGGGCGTGGGGCCGGAAGTGGCTGACCGCGCCGCGGCGGCGGCGCTACAGTTGCCCGCGGCGAAGGCCGCCGGCGCGAGCGCGCTGTGGTTTGCCGCCGTGGCGCCGGATGCTTCCTATGTTGCGCCGGGGCCGTCGATCAGTTTCGGCATTGGCGGGGGTAGCTGGGGCGGTGGCGGCGGTGGCGGCGGCGGGGTCGGCATCTCGATGCCGGTGGGCGGCAGCAGCGTCAGTACCGCCTACGGTGCCGAGAGCGCACTGCTGAACGTGGCCGACGGCCGCGTGCTGTGGTCGGCGAAGGCGGTTGCGCCGCCTTCGGACCAGGTCAATCAGCAGCTCGCCGAGCTTGCCAAGGTGCTGGCCGAGGCGGCGCAGAACGCCAATCTGTTTTGAACTTGATCCGCCCCGCGCGGTTGTGCGGGGCGGCCTGCCTCATTTGACCGCGACGAGCTGCCAGAGCGTGGTCACTTCCTGCGCACGGGCGGCGTGCAGCGGATCGTCCTTATCCATTGCCTTGCCGTGGCGCGGGCGGATCGTTTCGCGGCCGACCACTTTCAGGCCGGCTTTCTCGATCCACTCAGTCAGCTGCTCACGCGTGCGCAGGCCGAGGTGCTCGGCGAGATCCGACAGGATCAGCCAGCCCTCGCCCTTGGGTTCCAGATGCGCGGCGAGGCCGGCGAGGAAGCCCTTGAGCATGCGGCTGTCGGGGTCATACACCGCGTGTTCGATCGGCGAGCTGGGCTTGGCCGGCACCCAGGGCGGGTTGCATACGATCAGCGGCGCGCGGCCCTGCGGGAAGAGATCCGCCTTCACCACTTCGACGCGGTTGGCAAAGCCCAGGCGTTGCATGTTCTCGTTGGCGCAAGCCATTGCGCGCGCATCCTGCTCGGTGGCGATGATGCGCTTGATGCCGCGTTTGGCCAGCATCGCGGCGATCACGCCGGTACCGGTGCCGATGTCGAAGGCCAGCGCCTCGGCGCCGGTCGGCAGCGCGGTGCGCGCAACCAGATCGACATACTCGCCACGCACCGGCGAGAACACGCCGTAGTGGGGGTGGATGCGCGAGCCGAGCGCCGGGATCTCGACGCCTTTCTTGCGCCACTCGTGCGCCCCGATCAGGCCCAGCAGCTCGCGCAGGGAGGCGACATAGGCTTCATCGGCCGCGCCGTAGGCTTCGAGGCAGGCGTCGTGCACATCCGGTGCGCGGCGCAGCGGAATCATGTGGCCGGCATCGAAGGGGATCAGCAGCATGCCCAGCGTGCGGGCGCGTTGCGCCTGCGCCATGCGATGCAGGTTGAAGGCCTCGGTCGGCGTGTTGCCGGTTTTTGCCTTCTTGCGGTCGGCGCGGCGGGCCATTGCCTGCAGCAGCAGCCGGGCGTTCTGGAAGTCCCCGCGGTACAGCAGCGCCGTGCCTTCGCAAGCGAGTTTGTAGGCGGTATCGGCGTTGGTCGTGTCGTCGGCGATCACGACGCGCTTGGGCGGCGCAACGCCGGCCTCGGAGCGCCAGCGTGCGCTGCGCGCCGCGTCGGCTTCGGTCCATTCAATCTGCGGAAAATCGCTCACTGGGCTACCTGTTCGATGTGGGCTGTCCGCGATGGGCGGACGAAGGGCGCAAGGATAGTCTGTTGCGGCCAGCTGCGGGCGACGGCAGACCGCAATCTTTGACCGTACACCGCTCAGGCGTCCGCCCAGTTGTCGTGCCGTGCACGCCGCTCCGCGCGGTAGTTGGTGATCTCCAGACGGATGCCGTCCGGGTCGCAGAAGAACGTGGCCCAGTAGTCGGGCGCGTAGCCCGGGTGCAGCGCGGCTTCGGTGGCGGCGATGCCGGCTGCGCAAAGCCCGCGGCTGGCGGCGACCACATCGGCTATCGATTCGACGCGCAGGCAAACGTGGTGCAGGCCGGGCGCATACCGGTCGTGCGCGGCGCCGTTGCGTGCGGGGCGGATCACCAGACCGAAGTGGCGGTTGTAGTACTGCACATGCGGCTCGCCATGCAGTGCGAACGTGTTCTTGCGGAAGCCGAGCACGCCCAGCATAGCGCGATCGTAGAAGGCCTCGGCGCGCGCCATGTCGGACACGCTCAGGTAGAGGTGGTCGAAACCGGTGATTTCGGGCATCGGCAGCGCTCCGCGGGTGGTCGGTGCGGTGGAGTCTGGCGCGCGTATTGCTGCCTCGCAAGGCGTGTGGCCCGAAAACCCTGTCGCCGAAAGGGTAAAATGCCGGCCTTTCGCGCCAGCGCGATGCCTGTTCTGCCCCCGAGTGACCGCGCCCCGGGGCGCACTTTTCGATCCACGCTGCGGTATTCAATTCATACAAGGTTCAATGTGAGCACGCTGCCCAACTGTCCGCAATGCAAGTCCGAATTCACCTATGAGGACAACGGGATGTACATCTGCCCCGAGTGCGCCCATGAGTGGTCTGCCACCGCGCCGGCGGAGGCCGCCGAAGAGGCGCGCGTGATCAAGGACGCCAACGGCAACGTGCTGCAGGACGGCGACTCGGTCACCGTGATCAAGGATCTGAAGGTCAAGGGCTCTTCGCTGGTGGTGAAGGTCGGCACCAAGGTCAAGAACATCCGTCTGGTCGACGGTGATCACGACATCGACTGCAAGATCGACGGTATCGGCCAGATGTCGCTGAAGTCGGAGTTTGTCCGCAAGGCGTGAATCCGGCGCAGGCAGGCGTTGGGCGCTGTGCTATTAATGCAGGAGTCATTCCGTTCTCGGGCTGGAGAAGCCCGGTCGTGAGACCGGGCGAGCTCATCGATCCGTGCGGATGCTTCCCACGAGCTCGCCTCTCCTTCCATGGTGAAAGGATCGCCCAATGCCGCTTACGACGCTGAAGTACAACGACAACGAGCAGGAGCACCGCGGTTTCGCGGACACGCTCGGACAGATGCAGGGCCTGATTCTCACAGGCAAGCTGACGCGGGACACAAGCCACGCCTACTACGCCGGCCATGAGCTGCGCGACGAGGGCGTCTCGTGGAACGGGATCTACCTGAAGAAGGACTGCACCGGCAGCGGCAAGACGAAGAACGGCCGCAGCCAGAACCGCATCATTGTCGCGTTGACGAGCGAGGAAGTGCTCGTCGAAGGCTGGGCGATCGCGTGGCGCCACGACGACCGCCTGCTCACGCTGGATGATGGATTCTTCAAACGTGCGAAAACAATGCGGGACTACGTTGTCAGTCTGAACAAGTGATGAGGAAGGGCGCATGGCGGTGAAGATCGCCGGCGCTCGCTCCAAAGGCCCCGCGGCTCCAAGCGCGCAGCGATTGATTCGTCGGCTCATCCAGCGTGAGGACATGGGCCCGCCCCGGAACAAGCGGCAGGCCCGTCGTACGCCCGGTCAGTTCCAGGCGATGCTGTCGAGGTGGTAGTGAACCGCGCGGCCAGCGGCGGATTTGATGCGTACCCGCAAGTACTTGGCGTGGGTAACGTCGAACGCCGGGTTGCACCAGTTCTGATTTGCCGCAAGCGACGCGTTGCCGATCACGTACGTCAGCTTTGCCCAGCCATTGCTGTCCTTGGTGCCGGCGTAGTCCAGATAGGCGCTCTGACATTCGTTGTAGCTGCTATCAACCACGTCGAAGCGGATCTGATCGCCGGCAACGGCGTCGTCGATGCGGACATGACCGCTGAGCGTCTTGCCCGTCAGATCAAGCACGGACTGATCCCGTTTGAGTGAAATCTGCAGGCTTGACACGATATCGCCACAGCCGCCGCAGTTCGTGTCGACCACCTGTGTCGCGGAAACGGCCAGTGACGCAGCGCCGGAATGGTGCAGGGCGGAGTCCTGCGCGACGGTCTTGCTGCTGTCGTCGCCAACGGCCGCGTAGAAGTTCGACGCCCAGTCGCTGACCTGCGTGCCTTCCCAGCCAAGTTGCGCGGTATCCGCGGGCGGCGTCGGCGTCACGCTGGCCGGGTTCTGGACAGGTGCAGCGGCGCCGGCCGGGGTGCCGATCGAAATATTCCCGACCGTAAGGTCGTGCTGGCCGGCGACGTTCGTGTCGTTGATTACATCCACGGCAAACAGCGCAGGCAGGGTCTGCGCGAGGCTCAGGTCTTTCGCCGGGTCACACCAGCTTGGCAGGGCGAAGGTCTTGGTGTCGAGGTTCAGCACGTATTCCGATGGCGTCGCAGTGACCGGAACCAGTGCCTGCACTGCGCAACCGCTTGACGGCAGCGTGGCGGGTTGCAGGCGCACGATCAGTTTCGAGTCGGTCTTTGACGCCAGCGTCAGATAGAGCTTCGTGCTGGCTGCCGCGTTCAGGGTTCTGCGCAGGGCGGGGTCGGACACCGTCGGGTCGGTGTTGCCTGCGGCAGCCAGGCGGATCCCGAAACCTGCGAAGCTGTTTGTGCCGCTCAAGGTGCCGGTCAGGGTCGCACTGCCTGCCGCGCTGTCCCAGTTGGCCAGCACCATGGCGCCGGATTGCTCCGAGTAGGCGTAGGCGTCGAGCAGCCCGCTCTCGCTGGTCTGCTTGCCTGCCGTGATGGTGGCAAAGCCGGTCTTCGTCACGTCGGCCGGGCTGGGCGTCGGGGTAGGGGTCGGGGTTGGCGCGGGGGGCGCGTCTCCGCCGCCACCGCAAGCTGCAAGCGCCAGACAGAGGCTCGCGGCGGAGAGTGCCGACGATGTCCTGCAGCGGGAAAAGAGGCTTGGTTTCATGTTTGTCTCCAGATGGTTCTTGTGGTGGAGACACGATACGGGCTGCGACTTTCCGGGGGCCGCACCGCGCTTGCGTTCGATCTTGCCTCCCTTGCGATTCTGCGGGCGCAGGCCGCAGGCGCCGGGCGGCACGCTGCCGTGAAACCTTGCCCGCGCAGACGTGACCGGACGTGGGACTTTCTCCCATGCAGCGAGCGCTGCGCGTAGCACAACGGCAAATCGCTGGCGATGACGTATGTGGACTTGTAGTTCACGCCTGCGCCACCTTTAATCAGGATCAAAAGCCTTCGCGGCGCGCCTAAAGCGCCATCGTCACCAACCGTAGCCAAGAGCGATGTCGAACCCTTAACCGGTGCCGCCGTAGCCTGTGCTGCAGTGCTGTCGTGCTTATTTATCCCTGCGGTTGCCTGCCCGCGCGCGCGATCGGCGGCTTCATGGCGCGCTCGGCGCTTGGCCGCCTTGATCATGTGCACACCAGCACGCTGCCGGCCCTGCAGACTCTCAATGCGGTCGAGCGCAACTTCTTCCTGATCCGCGTGAACGCCTACGCCCATGTCGTGGCCGACCAGGCGGATCGCAAGGCGGCGCTGGAGGCCAACGTGCAGGCGGCACGCGACGCGGTGGCGGGCCTGTTCGGCGACATCGAGAAGCAGCTCATCGACAACACCGACCGCACCTTGCTTGAAACCGACCGCAAGGTGTTCGCCAACTACCTGTCGATTCTCGAAGAGGTGCTGGCCGCGTCGCGCGCCAACGATTTACCGAAGGTGCGCGATATCGTCGCGAGCCGGTGGAAGCCCGCCGGCGACGAGGTGGCAGCCAACCTCAAGGCGCACACCGAATACCACAAGCGGCTGGCGGACGAGGCCCGCGCCCAGGCCGCTGTTGACGAGCGTGAGGGGCGGTGGATTTCGTGGGGCATCATCGTCGTCGGCGCGGCGCTGATGTTCGTCTTCGGCGCGGTGCTGGTGCGCGACATCGGCCGCGGCATCCTGGCGCTGGAGCACAGCGTGCTGCGCATCGGCAATGAGCTGGACTTCACCGTGCGGGCGCCGGTGCATGGGCGAGACGAACTGGGTGAGATGGCCAACGCCTTCAACGGCTTGATCGAGCGGCTCCAATCCAACCTGCGTGATATCCAGCAATCCGCAAGCGAAGTCGCAGGGGCAGCCGGCATGCTGGCGACCACTTCCGGCGAAGTGGCAATTGCATCGGAGCAGCAGAGCAGCGCCGCGGCCAGTATGGCCGCCAGTGTCGAGCAGATGACGGTAAGCATCAGCCATGTCGGTGACCGCGCCAGTGAAACCAGCACGCTCGCGCACGCCTCCGGCCAACAGGCCAGCGACGGCCGTCAGGTGATCGAGCAGACAGTGGGCGACATCAACGAGATCGCCAGCGTGGTGCATGCCGCGTCGGGGCACCTTGAACGCCTCGGCGAGCAGGGTTAGCAGATATCGATGGTAGTGCAGGTAATCAAGGAAGTCGCCGACCAGACCAATCTGCTGGCCCTGAACGCTGCGATCGAGGCCGCTCGGGCCGGCGAACAGGGCCGTGGCTTTGCGGTGGTGGCGGACGAGGTGCGCAAGCTGGCCGAGCGCACTGCCGCGTCGACACAGCAGATCAGCCACACCATCAGCGCGATGCGCGAGGCGACGGTGGCCGCGTCGCAGCAGATGAGCGCCGCGGTGCAGCGGGTGGAGAGCGGTGTCGAGCGGGCGAGCAACGCCAGCGCCGCAATAGGCCAGATTGAGGATGGCAGCCGCCGTACCGTCGAAACGGTGGGCGAGATTGCCGATGCGATGCGCGAGCAGAGCAGCGCCAGCACTTCGGTGGCGCAGAACGTGGAACGCATCGCACAGATGGCGGAGGAAGGCGCGTCAGCCGCGCAGAACAGTGCCGAGGCGGCCCAGTCGCTGGACCGGCTGGCGCAGCAGATGCAGGCGGTGGTGGCGGCTTATCGTCTGTAAGTCGAGCGCCCGGTCGCGGGTCCCCCGCGATTCGGTTGCGACTGAGTTGCGACTCAGTTTTGATACTCGAGCTCGGAGCCGTCGCCAAAGCGGATGCGCTTCGGCTCCCAGTCGATCAGCAACTCGCTGCCGGGCATCGCGACAAAGTCGCGGTCGTCTTCCGACACCCCCTTGCGCAAGTCGGCACAGCGCACTTCGACCGGCGCGCCGGGCTCAAGCGGCTCGCTGCGGTTGAAGTAGCAGTGGTCGGCGATGCCCAGTTCATCCTCGCGCGGATGCAGCTTGCGTAGGTTCACGGTGGCCTCAAGCACGCGGATCGTCTGGTTGGTCAGGTTCTCCAGGCGATAGGTCGTCACCAGCACGTCGTGTTCGTTGGCTTGCGCATGCTTCACGCTGCCGCGTTCGCCGGGGTCACGTTGTGCTTCGCTGGCGGGCAGGATCTCGCGCCGTACCAGGTCGATCGACACCGCTTCGCGCAGCGGCGCCAGCGCGGCATCGCGTTCGGCGCGGCGCGCTTCCATCTTCTTTTCCTGCTCGGCCATGCGCACGAGGAACTTGCGCTGCAGTGCGATCGCCTCGCCCACATTGCGCGCTGTCAGCGGCTCGTCCGGGTCGGCGAACTGCGGTGGTAGCACATCGCCGCGGCTGCGCTTCACATAGCCATATACCAGCGCCCGCTCGTTCTTCGGCAGCTTGTCGAGCTTTGCCTGGATGGCAGAGAGATCGGTACTGCCGACCGGCAGCTGCGCACGGTAAGGGCTGCGCAGCGCGATCGAGCCCCAGATCGAGAGTGCGATCAGAATTGCTGCAGTGATGAGGCGGGATTTCGTCATGATGGCGGGTGCTGGTCAGTATTCGGTGTTTACCACTCGGTTGATTCGCCACGGCTGCCGCCGCTGGCCGTCTGGCCCAGCATGTCCAGCGCCACGGCTTCGGCGACCTTGATGCCATCGACACCGGCCGACAGGATGCCGCCAGCGTAGCCGGCGCCTTCGCCGGCCGGGAAGAGGCCGCGGGTGTTGATGCTCTGGAAGTCGTCGCCGCGCTTGATGCGGATCGGCGACGAGGTACGCGTCTCGATCGCGGTCATCACCGCGTCGTCCATTGCGAAGCCCTTGATCTGCCTGGCGAAGGCCGGCAGCGCCTCGCGTAGCGCTTCGACGACGAAGTCCGGCAGGCATTGCGACAGATCGGTCCAGTGCACGCCCGGCTTGTACGAGGGTTCGACACTGCCGCAGGCCGTCGAGGGCCGACCGGCAAGGAAGTCGCCGACGCGCTGCGCGGGCGCGGCGTAGGTGCCGCCGCCAGCCTCGAAGGCACGGCTTTCCCAGTAGCGCTGGAAGTCGATGCCCGCGAGCGGATGGCCGGGGTAGTCCTTCTCCGGCGAAATGCTCACGACGATGCCGCTGTTCGCATTGCGTTCGTTGCGTGAGTACTGGCTCATGCCGTTGGTGACGACGCGGTTTTCTTCCGAGGTCGCCGCGACCACGGTGCCGCCCGGGCACATGCAGAAGCTGTAGGCCGCGCGGCCGTTGCTGGCGTGATGCACCAGCTTGTAGTCGGCGGCGCCCAGGACCGGGTGGCCGGCGTTGGGGCCAAGCCGCGCGGTATCGATCAGCGATTGCGGATGCTCGATCCGCACGCCGACCGAGAAGGGTTTTGCCTCGACATACACACCGCGGTCGTAGATCGCCTTGAAGGTGTCGCGCGCGCTGTGGCCCACCGCCAGCACGACATGTCGTGTATCGATGCGGCTGCCGTCGGCGAGGATCACGCCGCGGATCTGGCCGTCCGTGATGTCGAAATCCGCGACGCGGCTCTGGAAGCGGATCTCGCCCCCCAGCGCCTCGATGTTGCCGCGCATCTCTTCGACCATGCCGACGAGGCGGAAGGTGCCGATGTGCGGCTTGCTGACGTAGAGGATCTCTTCCGGCGCACCGGCCTTGACGAACTCGGTTAGTACCTTGCGACCGTGGAACTTCGGGTCCTTGATCTGGGTATGCAGCTTGCCGTCCGAAAATGTGCCGGCACCGCCTTCGCCGAACTGCACGTTCGATTCCGGATTCAGCTTGCTCTGCCGCCACAGGCCCCAGGTGTCCTTGGTGCGCTCGCGCACTGCCTTGCCGCGTTCGAGGATGATCGGCTTGAAGCCCATCTGCGCCAGAATCAGGCCTGCGAACAGCCCGCACGGACCCATGCCGATCACCACCGGGCGTTCCTGCATCCCCTCGGGCGCCTGGCCGACAAACTTGTAGGTCATGTCGGGCGTGGGGCCGACGTGGCGGTCACCTGCGAGGCGCTGGGCGACAGCCGCTTCGTTGGCGACGGCGACATCCACCGTGTAGACGAGAAGGATGCGGCTGCGTCGCCGGGCGTCGTAGCCGCGGCGGTAAATCGAGACTTCAATCAGGTCTTTTGCCTTGATGCCCAGCCGTTGGCAGATCGCGGCTGGCAGTTCTTCAGCGGCGTGATCGAGCGGCAGTTTGATTTCGGTAAGGCGCAGCATGGGGGCAGTCGGACCGGGTTGAAACGGCCGGTATTGTAGCCCGTGCCGCCTGTGCGGCAGGGCCCGCCCTCAGTTGGCCGACAGCCGTTTTTCAGCGAACTCGGCGGCGCGGGCCGCGTTGCCCTTGGCGCGGTAGAGCAGCTCAAGCTCCTCGAATACATCGGCGTCCGGTTTGCCGGCGGCGTCCCATTCGCGCTCCAGTCGTAGCTGGATCGCCAGCGCATCGTCGAGCTTGCCTTGGGCGCGTAGCGTCCAGGCGATCATCCACCACGCCTCGCGGATACGCTCGGGCTTGCCTTCGCGCTCGCGGGCCGCCAACGCGAGTCGCAACTGCGTCATCGCTTCGTCGTAGCGGCCTTGCAGGTGAAGCGCGTAGCCGATGTTGTTGCGCAGCGAGCCTTCCCAGCGCTTGGCCTCAGCCTGGGGGGAGGCTTCCATGTAGGCGAGCGCTTTCAGGTCCCACGCCAGTTGCGCTGCCGGCTCGGTATCGACGAAGGCCATCATGTGCAGCGCGTCGATCGCAAGGTAGTCGAGCTTGGCGTCGCGTGCTATCTCGAAGGCCTCGGTGTAAAGCCTGCGTGCGGTGTCGCGGGTTGCTGGCGTTTGTGATTCGGGTGAGTGCGCGGCCGAGGCCCAGGTGCGTCCCAGTTCCAGCGCGTAGCGCACGCGCACTTCGGGCGATGCGCGCGTGGCCGCTTCGCAGATCGAGGCCAGGGTTTCCCGCGCGCGCGCCAGTTCGTTACGCAGGCCATAGCTGCGTGCAATCTGCGTTTGCAGGGTCAGCGCTTCGTCGGCGCTGGCACCGTTCAGTGCATCGCGAAAACGCTGTTCGCTGAGCGCGGGGTTGCCGAAGTCCCACAGGCTGGTGATGTCCAGCGCCATGGCGGGGTGGCCGAGCTGGCTGGCCACTACCAGGCTGCCCGCGATGGTCCACTTCATGGCAGTCTGGGCGGGCCAAGCGGGCAGGTCGCTCATGCGCGTCTCCGAAGTGTTGTCACACACATCGTAGCGTACCGATTGAATGCGTTTGGTCAGGGCGACAGTGTCGACCCGCTGATCTTCGGCGCGCCCTGGCCGAGATAGAAGATGCCCGGGTAACCGGCCGTCTCGAAACCGGCGCTGGGGTTGGCGCTCAGCACCGAATCGGTGATTGACAGCGTACCCGTGCGGTCATTACTGACGAAGAAGATCGCGCCGCCGCCTTCCTTCGCGTTGTTGTTGGCGATGCGGGTGCCACACAACTGCAGGTCGAAGGTGTTGCCGTCGTTGTAGATTGCGCCGCCGCTACCGCCACCCGGTGTGCCACTGCGGGCCGGGTTGGCACCGTTACCGATGGCGCTGTTGTGCGTGAACAGGCTGTTGATCACCGAGTAGGAGACGCCGATCGACGACAGCCCGCCACCGTTCGAGCAGCTGTTGCCAAGGCCCGCCGCGCCGCCGAAGCTACTGTTCACCACGTACAGCGGCAGGTTCTGCGATTGGCTGAATGCCCGCACTGCCGCGCCGCCCACATCGGGGCCGGTGGCGTCGCACTGATTGCGGAAGAAGCGGGTGTTGACGAGCTTGAGCCGTCCGCCGCGCGCCCAGATCGCGCCGCCGCCATCCGGGTTCGCGCCGGTGGCGTTGCCGTCGATGAAGCTGATGTTTTGCACCGACACCCGCGGGTGGTCCTGCTCCTGGCAATGCGAGGTGGTCCACACCAGATCGCTGTCGCAGGTGTTCATGTAGAGGATGCGCGACTTGCCGCCGCCGCTCAGCGTGACCTTACCGCCACCGTCGATGATGATCTTCGGGCCGGTGTTGTTGTAGATGCGCGCCGGCTGCGTCATCGTGATCGTGACCGGGTCGGCGCCACAGTTGAAGGCGACCACGCCACCCTTGGCGATGCCGGCAACGACTGCGTCGCTGGTGCAGCTGGCTGGCGTGCCGTCGCCGATGACGCTGGTTGGCTTCGAGGCATCCTCCGCGGCCGCGTCGGCCGGTACCGCGCAGTGGCCGTCCGGGTTACCCGCGGCCGGGTAGGGGTCGGCCCACACGACCGCGCCACCACCGCCCGAACCGCCCCCGGAGCCGCCACCACTGTTGCCGCCACCACTGTTGCCGCCGCCGCTCGGGCTACCACTGTCCGGCCCCCCGGACGAACCGCCACCACCACCGCAGCCGGCCAACAACAAGGCTGCGATCAGGATTGTCTTGCGCATTGATGCCTCCCGCGAATATGCCGAAAGCTTAACCCGCCGACGCTGGCGATGACAGGCGGCGGACAGGCTGCGCGGCAGAGGCGGATCGGGTGGAGGTTACGGATGTGGCGACATCGCGATGTGCGGGCAGCTCAGTGCTCGCCGTGCGCGGTGCTGCTGGCGTCGCCCAGGCTGGCATAGTGGGCCTGCTTGCGCGCATACATGCGTTGGTCTGCGACACGCTGCATGGCGTCGGCGGGGGTTTCCTCGCTTGATGCGTAGCCGATGCTGAAGCTGGCCGGCAGCGTGACGCGGCCTTGCGGCGTATCGACAAGCACGTTGGCGCGCCGCTGCCGTTCTTCCAGGCGGGCGACAAGGTGTTCGCAGGCATCCAGCGTTGCGTCCTGCGCGAGGATCACGAATTCGTCGCCGCCGATGCGGCAGATGATGTCGGTCTGGCGCAGCGCGCCGGCCACCAGTTCGACCACTGCGCAGATCAACGCGTCACCGGCTTCGTGGCCGTACACATCGTTGGTCGTCTTGAGGCCATTTACGTCGATCGAGATCAGCCCGAAGTGGCGGTCCGGGCTACGCTGCTGGGTGTAGCGCAGCTGCAGCAGCGTCTGCTCGAAGTAGCGTCGGTTGAACGCGCCGGTCAGCGCGTCGGTCAGCGCAATGCGCTCGAGCTCGTCCTGCAGCCTGCGGTTCGCCGCCACGGCGGAGAGCTGGCGGCCGTAGAGTTCGACCACCTCGCGTTCGTGCTGGTCGAGCACCGCGGGCCAGGCGAGCATGCGGCCGAGCTCGACCCGGCGGGGGCCGATGAGCGGCAGGGCAATCGCGTTGTTCGCTGCGAGCCAGTCGTTGTTCGGGAAGTGTTCGTCCGCGGCCCAGGCGTCGGCGATGCCGGTGTCAGCAGTGCCCGCGGCGCCGCCGACGAAAGCCTGCCGCTCACCCGCCTCGGCGAGCAGTACCGCAAAACCGCGGCCGGGATACAGCGCAGCAAGCTTCGCCAGCGATCCGGCAACACGGCCGGCGAGCGCTTCGTCGCCCTGCAGTTCGATACTGATTTCCAGCAGTGCACGGAACACGTCGCTGTTGCGCTGGATTATCGCGAGCGTTTCCTGCAGCTCTTGCGTGCGCGCCTCGACCTTCTGCTCCAGCGACTGGTTCAGCGCCGCGAGTTCGTTTTTCACCCGGCCGTAGTGGATGTGGTAGCGGCAGCGCGTCAGCAGTTCCACGCGCGAGATCGGCTTGATCAGGTAGTCGTTCGCGCCCAGCGCGAAGCCCTGGTGGATGTCCTGCGCCTGCTCGCGTGCGGTGAGGAAGAGGATGGAGGTGGCGGCGAAACGCGGGTTTTCGCGAACACGGCGACACACTTCGAAGCCGGACATCTTCGGCATCATCACGTCGAGCAGCAGCAGGTCGACCGGGCCGTGCGCTTCGAGCAGATCCAGCGCCTCGGCGCCGCTGCTGGCGCGGTGCAGGGTGTAGGGCTCGTTGTAGAAGTAGTTGGAGAGAATCTCCAGGTTGATCGGCTCGTCGTCCACGATCAGCACGCTCGCGTCGTGGCGCGGCAGTGAATCGGCCGATAGGGCGGGTGCATCGATATCGTCGCCCGGCTCCTCGTCCGGCAGGGTGAAACCCGGCAGGCGGTGGCGCAGCGTTGCCACATCGACCGGTACCTCACCCTCGGCGGCGCGCAGCGTGAGCGTGAAGACGGTGCCGCCCTCTGCAGGGCAGTCGACCGTCAGCGTGCCGCCATGCAGCTCGACCAGCTGGCGCGAGATCGACAGGCCGAGGCCGGTGCCGGCGTGGCGGCGGGTGAGTGAGCCTTCGACCTGCACGAAGGGGTCGAAGATCAGATCGCGTTTTTCGGGCGGAATGCCGATGCCGGTATCCGCCACCGACAGCCGCAGCGTGCCGGCCGCCGCCGATGCCCGCACCGTGACCGTGCCTTCGGGCGTGAACTTGATCGCGTTGCCGACGAGGTTGTGCAGCACTTGCTGGAGCCGGTATTCATCGGCCCAAGCGGGCGGCAGGTCGGCCGCCACCTCGTTGACGAGTTTCAGCCCGACACGCTGGGCGGCCGCTTCGTGCAGCGACAGCACGATATCCACCAGGCTTGAGAGCTCCACCGGGCGCTGCTCCAGCGCCAGCGCGCGGTTCTTGATCTTGGAGAAGTCCAGGATGTCGTTGACCAGGGTTTCGAGCCGCTTGCCGCTTTGCTCGATCAGGCGGACATTGCGGAACACCTTGGGCGACAGATCGCCTGCTGCGCCATCGAGCAGCGAAGAGGCGATGCCGATGATGCCGTGCAGCGGTGTGCGCAACTCGTGCGAGGTGCTGGCAAGGAAGTCGTCCTTGAGTTTGTCGGCCTGCTGCAGTTGCTCGTTGGTGTTGCGCAGTTCGTCGAGTTGCCGCGAGATGCGCTGCCCCATCTCGCTGAGCGTGCTGTACACCCGGCGAAACTCGGCGAAGCCGGAGCCGGCCGGCGCCGCGGCGTAGCGGCCTTCGGCGTAGTCGCGTGCAAGGGCTTCGAGCTCGCGTAGCGGCCGGCCCAGCCGGCGGCCGAGATAGGTCACCGCGAGGGCGAGAATACCCACCGCAAGCACCAGCAGCAGGCAAAGCAGCCACAGCGTTCGTCGCAGGTCGGCGAAGCGCACGCTGTTCGGCTCCGACACGCCGACCACCAGGCGCGGCAGTTCGCCGGCGGCAGAAGCGCCCTCGACGCGGGCTTGCGCTTGCTGAACATCTTGGCGGACGGCGTGGGGGGGGGCATCGTCGAAATCGAGCGCGACGGCTTGTGCATGGCCCAGATAGCGGTTGGCGGCGTCATGCAGCAGTTCGAGCGGGATCACCGCCACGACGAGGCCTTCCATCGGCGTCTGACGGCTGTAGCGCTTGAGAAACAACGGTGTGACCAGCACCAGCATGCGCGGGTCGGTGGCCTTGCCTTCGTCGCCCCGTGCCCGCAGCAACTGGTCGGCGAGCTTGGCATCACTGAACTTGAGCCAGATCGCCTGGCCTTGAAAGCGTTGCGGTTCGCGCATGGCGGCGCGAATGTGCGCGAGTAGCGGGCCAAGCTCGGCGATGCCGGCCGGCTCGGGCACCACATCGATCAACTCGTAGTTCTTGTCGAGCAGGAAGTTGGCTGCGACGGCGGGGGACTCCCGGATGAACTCGTCGGCGATCGCGGTTGCGCGGGTGCCGAAGAAGGGGCTGCTGATCGACAGCGCGAGATCCTTGTCATGGGTGGCAGCGAGAAAACGCGAGGCGGCGAAGCTCAGCTCATGGCGGATCTCGGTCGCCAGCCGCTCGGCGGTGAGGCGCAGCTCTGTCACCGCGCCGTCCCGCGTGCTGGCGTACACATGCCAGATGTAGGGAATCGACACCGTCAGCACCGGCACCAGGGCTGCGGTGAGGATGAAGGCGAGGATGGTCGAGCGGAAGCTGCGCAGCATCGCGATCAGGTTTGAGGCCGGCCGGCGCGGGCCGGCGTGCGCTGTCGGGGTGTCATGCCGGGCCTGGGCTCAGTAGTCGGTGCGCTGCTGCGCGCGGTCGGCGTGCTGTTGCATCAGGCGTGCGGCCTCGGCGGCGGTGACGCGCCCCTGGTACATCGCCGAGAAACCTTTTGCCAGGCCTTCCCATGCGAAGGCCATGCCGCGGTCGTTGGGCATGGCGCGGGCCAGTTTCAGCTGGTTCAGCGAGGCCTTCAGGTTGTCGTCCGCCTTGGTCAGCACCTCGCGGTATACCGATGCGTTGACCGGCAGGTGGTGGGTTTCATCGAACCACTTGCGCTGCACTTGCGGGCTCTGCATGTATTTCACGAATTTCAGCAGCGCGTCGCGCTTGGGCCCCTTCAGCGCCAGCCCGGGGAAGGCCAGCACATAGCCGGAGTACATCGGAACCAGGTTCTTGCCGGGCTCTACCTGCGGCAGCGTGGTGACGCCCAGTTTGTCGCCCAGCGCATCCTGCAGTTCGCGCATCGCCCAGTCGCCGTTGATCGCATAGGCGAATTCGCCGGCCGTGAAGCGGTCCATCGCGCACTCGGTGTGGCATTCCTTCAGGGTCAGGCCGCGGGTTACGAGGCCGAAGTAGGTGTCCAGCGTCTTCGCCATTGCCGGCGTATCGAGCGTGACCTTGCCCTTGGCATCGACCGGCCAGCCGCCGTAGGCGCCGTAGAAGGGCACCATCCAGTACATCTCGCCGAAGTTGGTGCCGAGCGCCTTCACGCCTTTTGCCTGCAGCGCCGGCACCTGTTGCGCCATTTCGGCCAGCGTGCGCGCAGGCTTGGCGACCAGCGAGCGGTTGTAGTACAGCATCAGGTGGTTGCCCCAGAACATCGGGGCGCCGAGATTGCGTCCTTCGAACAGGCCAGACCCGGCGGCGTTGGGCACCAGATCGCTGGCCTTGCCTTGCGCGGGCAGCTCCGAGTACTTGAGTTCCTTGTCCAGCGCGAGAAAGTCGGTCGGCACCAGCACGACGTCCGGCAGATCGCCGTCAGTCGCGTGGCGCAACAACGAACTGCGTAGATCCGCCTGGTTGAGCCAGTTCGTTTCGACCTTGATGCCGGTGATCCTGGAGAAGTCCGCCGTGATCGCGGCGAGCAGTTCGGCGTTCTGCTGCGAGTTCCAGAACACGAGTTTGGGCGCGGCGCTCAAAGGTGCGGCAGCCACCAGCGCAAGCAGGCAGGCCAGGCTGCGGATCAGGCGATCAAGGGTCATCAGGGGCTCCAGCATTCGCTCGAGAAGGCGTTGGGCGGCCCGGCTCCGCGCGCGACGCGGGCTCCGGGCATCAATTCGGGTATACGGCCTGGCGCGCGGAAACTTCAGGCGTTGCGTCGCCCGTTTTGCGCGCCGTCAAAGGCTGCAGCCGCCATTCACCATGCCGATCGCATCAGCTCGGTGTCGTTCAGCGCGCCGGCGTTGTCGCCTCGCCTTGAACCAGGATGTAGCCGCGGTGCTCGACGATGTCGCGGGTGCGCATGCCCTGGATCAGGCGCGCCAGCGGCATCCATACCCAGCCCGCGCTGTCCGGGTTCACATCCATCAGCAGCACCGAGTCGGACGCTGCGTCGTAGGCGCCAAGCGGCGAAATGTGCGCGCCACCGGCCTGCCCCACGGCATCGCGGCGATAGTTAACGATGACGTAGTCACCGGCACGCCCGAGGTTGTCGGCGAGGTCGGCGCGAATCTGCGCGTCGCTGACCGCATCGCTGGCAATCACGAGGCGGGTGGAGAGCCCGTGGCCGCGTAGCAGCGCCTCGAGCTGGCGCAACTGGTATCCGCCGTCCTGCACCACCTTGCCGGCAATCGTCATGGGTTCGCCGAGCACCTGGGCGCGTGTTTTGGGCCCCTTGCCGATCACGCTTTCCTGCGTGTAGCGCGCCACCGTCAGATCAAAGCCTGCGGGCAGGTACTTCTCGTCGTCCGGCTGCAGGCGGCGGCGATCATGCGGCGCGTCGCGATGCCCAGAATGGATCGCGTTGAGCACGATCGCGGCTGTGGTGGGGCCGCAGAAGGCGCGGTTCGATTGGGGCTCGAACTGGTTCGCCAGCGCCGGGAAGTCCGCCGTACCGCTGGCCCGCGCGAGGCGCGCCATGCCGGCGGCGCTGCCGAAGGGCAGCAACTCGCGCGCGGTGGAATCGTCCGCTTGGGCAGGCAAGGCGATCGCTACGCTGGCGAGCGTTGCGCAGGCAAGGCGGTGGAGCAGGTGCATGTCGGCCTCCGGCTTTCCGGCTGACTATAGTGGAAAGACCGGCCGTGGCGTTGCGGTCGACGCGACAAGAACAATCACCCCAGACAGAGGCCCCGATGATTGCTCCGATGACCCGCCGCCGAATGCTCACGCTATCCGGCGCAGTGCTTAGCGTTCCGCTAGTGTTTGTGGCCCGATCCGCGTGCGCCAGCACCAACGCCGCCCAGCGCGCCGCGTTGAAATACCAGCCAACGCCGAACGGCATCTCGCAGTGCGCGAACTGCCTGGAATTCCTGCCGGGTGCATCCGATACCGCGCCCGGCGGCTGCAGGCTGATGCCGGGCGACGACGAGATCTCGCCCGCGGGCTATTGCACCGCGTGGAACACGATGTAGCGGTGGCGGGCGATAGCCCGCTTCAGGTGCGCAGCCGCGAACTGATGAACAGCGCGAGCCCAAGCCCGGTTACCACGTCCTTGCCGTAGGGGATGTGTTCGAACAGCACCAGCGTGACGATGAAAAGCGGGATCGACGCGAGGAAAACATGCGGAAACCGCAGCCCCTCGCAGTAGGTGCGCAGTTTCTGCGGGAGGTGCTTTGCAATGGCGGGGGAGAGCGGCATGTCAGGGGCTCGAAGCAGGTTTGCGTGATGCGCGCGCCGCGGCCTTTCGAGCCGCGTGCATGGGCGTGTCGGCTGGATTGTAACGTGGCTGCCGCGGGTGCCCGTCAAGGCCCGGCGTAGTGGTCGGGCTCAGGTTCGCAGCGCGCGCAGTTCCTTGTTCATGAAGCGCACGCGCATCGCCAGCACGCAGGCAATGCCTTCAAAGATATGCGCGGCGGCTGCGCTGTGCGCGTCGGCCAGCGCGTTGAAGCGCTCGCGCGACAGCACATAGCAATCCACTTCGTCGATCGCCGTGGCGTCGGCCGCGCGGCGCGAAGGATCGAGGAAGCCCATCTCGCCGATGAAGTCGCCCCGGCCGAAAGTGCCGATGTGCCAGTGGTCCTTGCCCTGCAGCGGCAGCAAGACGCGAACCGTACCTTGGCGGATGAACAGCAGTTCGTCTTCCGGGCCACCGAGATTCAGCACCTTGGTGCCAGCGGCGTAGTGCCGCGCTTCGATTGCCGGTGCAATGGCGGCCAGGCAGCCGGGCTTCCAGCCGAGCAGGGCTTCGATCTGATCGAGTTCGAGCGGTTTCTCTTCGACGGGCGCTAGCCCCGGCTCGGTACTGAGCATCTGGCTCTCTATCCATTCCAGCGCCTGGTCGAGATCGCGGAAGGCGAGCGCCTTCTCGGTGTCGCGCACCAGGCCCACTTCGCGCAGGTAGCGCTTCATCTTCAGGCCGCTCGGCAGGCCGCGCGGGATCTCGGTGAAGATCAGGTAGGCGCCGGCGGCTTCGAGGCGATCCTTGATCTGCTCCAGCGCGTGCGTCGCGCTCAGATCCAGCGATTGCACCCGTCGCAGATTCAGCACGACATAGGTGCGCTGGCCGATCTCGGGTTCCAGCGCCTGATAGAGCTGGTTCGCTGTGCCGAAGAACAGCGCGCCCTGCAGCTCGACGATCACCATCTTGAAACCGTCGCGCAGCAGGATCTTCAATTCGACCTCGTGCCGCACGACGCGCGAGAACATCTCGCCGCCCTCGAGCTTGCGCCGCAGGATCGTGCTGCGGCTCTGCTCGCGCAGGAACAGGACCGCCGCGAGCGCGATGCCCGCGCCGGAGGCTGCGATCAGGTTGAACACCAGCGCCACGCCGATCACGGTGAGGATCACGAGAAAGTCGAAGCGTGTCGACGCGGTGCGGAAGAAGGCGAGGCTGTGCCAGTCGATCATGCGGTAGCCGACCACCAGCAGGATCGCGCCCAAGGCCGCGATCGGCACCCAGGCCACGAGTGAGGACAGCAGCAGGAAGGCAAGCAGGGCGAACAGCCCCTCCAGCATGCCGGAACGACGCGTCTGCGCGCCGCTCGAAACGTTGACCAGCGATGCGCCCATCGTACCGGCGCCAGGGATGCCGCCGAGCAGCGCGGAGCCGATGTTGCCCAGGCCCTGGCCGATCATTTCGCGGTTCGGGTTGTGGTGCGACCGCGTCATCGCATCGAGCACCACGCAGGTCTTCAGTGTGTCGATCGACAGCAGCGCGGCGAGCGATAGCGCGGGCATGAAAACCTGCGCCAGCAGCGCGGGCGTCCAGGCACGCAGCGTCAGCATGTGTTGCCCCATTGCGTCGAACAAAGCCCCTTCGCTCTGGTTCAGCGGGCCGACGATCAACGGATTGTGCTGCAGCTGCCACAGCGTCGGGTTGGCGCCGCCCAGTGCAAGATAAGCGAGTACCCCGCTGAGCAGCGCGATGATCGCGGCCGGCACGGCGCGGATCAGGCGCGGCGCGCCCAGCATCACGCCGATGACGACCGCACCGACCAGCAGGCTTTCCCAGCGCCAGCCTTCCGGATGCAGCAACGCGCCCCACAGGCTGGTGGTTTTGTCCGCACCCAGCACGCGGGGCAACTGCCCGCCGATGATCGTCAGGCCAACGGCGGACAGGTAGCCGCTGACCACCGGGTAGGGGATGAAGCGGATCAGCTTGCCGATGCCGGAGAGCCCGAACGCAATCTGCAGCGCGCCGGCCGTGAGGCCGATCAGCATCAGCATCAACAACACGGTTTCGGGCGGCGTGCCGCGCCGGCCCAGATCCAGCGACAGCGCAGCGAGCAGGGCGGCCGCCGGCGCACACGGCGCGGTGATCAGGCGGTCGGTGCCGCCGAAGATCGAGGCGATCAAGCCCAGCGCGGTGGCGCCGAGAATGCCGGCCATCGCGCCGCGCGATCCAAACTCGTCGCCCAGCGGGGCGAAGATCGTTACGCCGAAAGCGATCGCCGAGGGCAGCGCCACCAGCATCGCCGCCAGCCCCCCCACGCATCGCCGGCCCAAGCCTGCCGCGAGCTAGCCGTATCCATGTTCTGCGCCCCGGTTCTGTGACCGTCGTCCTCGCGCGCCGCCCGCGAGGGGGCGCGTCATGATTCAGCCTAGCCCTGGAACGCGTGCGCCACAACGCGATTGCGCGTCGGATTCGCGCGAGCGCATAACAAACTCCGCAAGCCGGGACAGCCTCATCACACGGCCCGCGTCCTAGAATCGACCGATCTGGCGCCAGCCCGGCGCATGCCCTGGAGCGCATCAAGTGAGGCTCGCAGCATCGATTCACGGTTCCCTTGCCGCCGTTCTTTTGTGTATTGCTGCCTGCGACGCGGGGGTCAGCCACGCCGCCAAGCCGGCTTCCGCTTCGCCTCTTGCCCCGGTACCGAAGAACGCGCGCTACAAAAATGCCTCGCAGCCCGTCGATGCCCGCGTCGAAGATCTGCTTTCGCGCATGACGCTGGCCGAGAAAATCGGCCAGATGACGCAGGCGGAACGCGCTGAAGCGGGGCCCGGCGAGGTGGGCGCGCTGATGCTCGGCAGCGTGCTATCTGGTGGCGGCAGCGCGCCCAGCCCGAACAAGCCCGATAGCTGGGCCAACATGATCGACGCCTACCAGGATGCGGCGCTCGCGACGCGGCTGGGCATCCCGGTGATCTACGGTATCGATGCGGTGCACGGGCATCAGTCGGTTGTCGGCGCCACGGTGTTTCCGCAGATGATCGGCATGGCCGCGGCGGGCGACGCCGATCTGATGAAGCGCATCGGCGAAGTCACCGCACGCGAGTTGGCGGCAACCGGCATTTACTGGAACTTCAGTCCGATGGTCGCCGTGACGCAGGACATCCGCTGGGGACGCGCCGCCGAATCGCTGGGCGAAGATGCCGCTGCGGTCTCCACGCTTGCCACCGCCTACGTCCGCGGCTTGATGGCGCCGATTGCGCCCGACGCGGCGCAGATCCTGCCCACGGCCAAGCATTTCATCGGCGACGGCGGCACCGCCTGGGGCAGTTCGCGCCAAAGCATCATGGGCGTGCAGTACCGGCTCGACCAGGGCGACACGCAAGGCGACAGCGAAACGCTGCTCGAACGTTACCTGCCGCCCTACCAGGCCTTGCTCGACGCCGGCACCGGCAGCGTGATGGCGAGTTTTTCGAGCTGGAACGGCGAGAAACTGCACGGCAACCAGACGCTGCTCACCGGCGTGCTGAAGCAGCGGCTCGGCTTCAAGGGCTTTGTGATTTCCGACTGGGACGGCATCCAGCAACTGCCCGGCAGTTTCGAGACTCAGGTTGCCAGCGCAATCAATGCCGGCGTGGACATGGCGATGGTGCCGAAGGATTACCGCGCCTTCATCCGCGTGCTGAGCGACGCGGTGAACAAGGGAGTGGTGCCGCAGCAGCGTATCGACGACGCAGTGCGCCGCATCCTGCGCGCGAAGTTCGCGATGGGCCTGTTCGAGCACCCGCGGGCTCAGCGCAGCCTGTTGGCCGAATTCGGGAGCGCACAGCACCGTGCGGTGGCGCGCGAAGCGGTCGCCAAGTCCGCGACGCTGCTGAAGAACGCCGGCGCTTTGCCGCTGACACGCGGCAAGTCGATCTTCGTTGCCGGTGAGTTCGCCGACAACCTGGGATTCCAGTCGGGCGGCTGGACACTGCAATGGCAGGGCGTCAGTGGCAACAACGAGATCGTCGGCGCCACCCTGCTTGAAGGCATCAAACAGGTTGGTGGAGCGAACACGGCCGTTACCTTCCAGGAGGACGGCAAGCTGCAAGGCCACGCCGACGTCGGCATCGTGTTCGTCGGCGAACCGCCGTATGCGGAGGGCGTCGGCGATCGCGACATCGAAGACCTCGCCCTCGACCGCCGTGAAATCAGCGCCATCAACGCCCTGCGCAGCCGCGTCGACAAACTGGTGCTGGTCGTCGTTGCCGGTCGTCCGCAGTTGCTCGACAAGGTCATCGACAAGGTCGATGCCGTGGTGATGGCCTGGCTACCGGGCAGCGAAGGCGCCGGCCTCGCCGACGTGCTGTTCGGTGACAAACCCTTCACCGGCCGCCTGCCGGTCGGCTGGCCCGCCAACGCTGCCGGCTACCAACGCGCCGACGCGCCGCTCGACAAACGCTGCGCGAGCCTCACATGGGCTGCGGGCGACGGGATCGATGTTGCCGGCAAGGCCGTCGGCTCGAGTGTTTGCAGACGCTGAGCCTAACGACCGTCGGGCGCAGCGTCATTGCGCCAGCATGGAAGACAGGCGCAGGCTTAACAGTGTTCCCAGAACTGCTCGTTCCATGGCCGAACATCCAACTCGCTTGACCACGCCGAGCGCGGCTGTCGATGCAGCGCGATGATCGTTTCCGAAATGTGTTCGGGGTCGGATTGCGGGCCGCCGTCTTCGCGTCCCTGGCCCTCGTGAATGTCCGCGTCGATCACGATATGTGCCACGTGAATACCCTGGGACCACAACTCGCGCGCCAGCACTTGGGCGAGCGCGCGCTGGCCGAACTTGCCCACCGCAAGATTCAGATGGCCTGCGCGACCAAGCAGCGACGAGGTTGATCCGGTCAGAATGATCGTGCCGCGCTCGCGCAGCAGCATGGCGCGGGCCGCGGCCCGCGCCACCAGAAATGAGCCCAGACAATTCTTGCGCCAGCCTTCTTCAAAGGCGGGAACCTCAACGTCGATGGTGAGTCCGGGGCCGAAGCTCTGCAACGCATACACGACAAGATCGGGCACGCCATGCTGGGCTGCCACATGCGAGAAGAGTCCGGTGACGGAGGCCTCGTTCGTCGCGTCGCAGCCATATGCGAAGGCAGTGCCGCCCTCCGACTCAATCTGCGCCACGAGCGTGTCGAGGCGCACGGCATTACGAGCCGCCACGACGACGGCCATGCCTTCGCGCGCCAGCCGACGCGCCAGCGCGTAGCCATACCCAGGGCCGACCCCCACAATCAGCGCGAGCTCTTTCGCCGGGGGCTGCGATGGAGCGGGAACGGCCCCTGTCGGCGCGTACGGCTGGGAAGCAGGTGCAGCCGGAATGGCGAGCCAGCGGCGATGTCTTGCGCCAGCTTGTCGCACGCGGCGCCCTCCATTGCGGGTGACAGGGGTTGAGCGATCCAGCCGGAACACCTGGGCGATCGGCCCCAATTCAATGGCGCGCCAGCGTTTCAGACTCTTCCAGAGATATCGCAGCATCTTGCCCTCGCAATTGTGAGCGGCTTTGCGCATTCCCAACTGCCGGGCAGGCAGCGGTGGTAACGATGCACGGAGTCAGCGCCAAGCAAAGCCTGCAGACTAGGGCGGGCGTACGCGATGCAGTTTTGACAGGGATCAGCCGCGCGGCGGCGGGGCCGCCACTCTTCGAGCATTGCGTGGCGTATCGCGATATTTGTCACGAAGCGGTGTCGGCAAGGCGAGCTGCGGATCGTTTCGCGAACCTCTGGCCCAAGACGGTGAGCCTCGGTGATCGAGGGGGCCGGCCGGCTTTGCCTGATTCAGGTGCACTACCGTCCGATTGAGGTTGCGCTCAAGACGCCGGCGGCGCGAGGGCAATTTGGTGCTGGTTGGGATGTGGGTGTATTGCGCCGCGACAGGCCGCGGGGGAGGCCAAGGCTCGTCACGGAGTTACCGACGTTTCGGATATCTAGAGAGCGCCGTTATTTGGTGGTTCGATTGAGTCAATTTCACAATCACCGCATCCGGTTGCCGAATGCGGTGGCGAATAAAAACAGCGTTTTCGCGCAATTAACGGGTAATTGCATTTTGGCGTCCGGCTGTGCCTCGCCCTATTGCGCGAGACATTTCATCAGGCAGCCGAATGACGTGCGAATTGGATCGGGCGAATGAGGCTTCCAATGCGTTTCCAGATGTCCGCGTTGATCACTGCGCTGATGCTGGCGGCAAGAACATCCTCAAACGATTCGGTTGCGGTGAGCCCTTGCTTGGTCAGCCAGGCGGCGGCTTCGCGACGGGACGCGAAGTCTTCTGACTTTCCGGTAACCCATTCCATGCCGTCCGAAAGCAGGATCGATTCGGCCCAGAAATGACCGTCGGCCTCGTAAATCTCACCATATGCCTGGTCAGGAGTCAGCAGGGCAGTTGTGCGATATGAGTTGGTCATCTGAATCTCCATTGATCGTTTTTTCGACGATTGAATTCTAGGGAGATTGTCCTGCCGCTACCAATTGAATGATTCCATGTCCGCATAAGCCTTGCTTGGAAGCCCGGCAATTAGGAAATTGAATTGATCGATCAATTTCTCGGTTTGCGAGATTTCCCCGCCCAGAATCAGTTTTTCGATGCGAAGGGCGTGTCAGCGCGGCGCCATGCCGAGGGGCGGTAGAATTCCACCCCTTTGTGCCTCGCCCGGTTTTGCACTGATGCCTCCGCCGCAACTGATTGACCTCGTCCTCTCTGCCGACCGCCCGCGCTTGCGCCGGGCCTTGCGTGAGTTGCCCAAGCGCGCCGTCACGCTCGCCGAGCTGCCGGAGGCCTTGCGGACGAAGTTCGAGGCGTCGATTGCCGAGCGTGCTGCGCGTAAAGCGAACCTGCCCAAGCCCAGCTTCTCGGAAGAGCTGCCGGTCAGCGGCCGGCGGGCGGAGATCGCCGAGGCGATCCGCGCACATCAGGTGGTGATCGTTTGCGGCGAGACCGGCTCGGGCAAGACCACGCAGCTGCCGAAGATCTGCCTGGAACTCGGGCGGGGCGAGGCGGGCCTGATCGGCCATACGCAGCCGCGGCGGCTGGCCGCGCGGGCGACGGCCACCCGCATCGCCGAGGAATTGCAGAGCGAGCTGGGCACGACGGTCGGTTTCAAGGTGCGCTTCACCGACCACACGAAGCGCGAGAGCTACATCAAGCTGATGACCGACGGCATCCTGCTCGCCGAGACGCAGGGTGACCCGCTGCTGGCGGCGTACGACACGCTGATCATCGACGAGGCGCATGAGCGCAGCCTCAACATCGACTTCCTGCTCGGCTTCCTCAAGCAACTGCTGCCCAAGCGGCCGGACCTGAAAGTCATCGTGACCTCGGCGACGCTGGACGCCGAGCGCTTCGCGAACCACTTTGCGCAAAACGGTAAGCCCGCGCCGGTGATCGAGGTGTCGGGCCGGCTCTACCCGATCGAGGTGCGCTACCGCCCGATCGAGGACGAGGATGCGGTCGAGAAGCCGCCGGTGCGCGCAGGCGTGAGAGTCGCCGAATCCAGGAACCGCAACCCGAACAAGGACCTGTACGAAGCAATCTGCGACGCGGTGAGCGAGCTGCAGCGCGAAGGGCCTGGCGATGTGCTGGTTTTCCTGCCCGGCGAGCGTGAGATCCGCGAAGCCACCGAGGCGCTGCGCAAGAACCACCCGCCCGGAGCCGAGATCCTGCCGCTCTTCGCGCGCCAGACCGCCGCCGAACAGGCACGGGTGTTCTCGCGCTCGAACGGGCGCCGCGTGGTGCTCTCGACCAACGTCGCCGAGACCTCGCTGACGGTGCCGGGCATCCGCTACGTGGTCGATTCTGGCCTCGCGCGGATGAACCGCTACAGCCACCGCAACAAGGTCGAGCTCCTGCAGATCGAGAAGATCGCGCAGTCCGCCGCCAAGCAGCGCGCGGGCCGTTGCGGCCGGGTGCAGAACGGCATCTGCATCCGTCTCTACGACGAAGAGGATTTCAACCGCCGGCTGGCACATACCGAACCGGAGATCCTGCGTTCCTCGCTCGCCGGCGTGATCCTGCGCATGAAGTCGCTGCGGCTCGGCGCGGTCGAGGAATTCCCTTTCCTCGAAGCGCCGCTGCCGCGCATGATCGCCGACGGCTACCAGCTCTTGAACGAGCTGGGTGCGACCGACGATGCGAACAACCTCACCGCCATCGGCCGCGAGCTGGCCAAACTGCCGCTGGATCCGAAGATCGGCCGCATGATCCTCGCCGCGCGCGACCGCGGTGCGCTGCGTGAGGTGCTGATCATCGCCGCCGCGCTGTCGGTGCAGGACCCGCGCGAGCGGCCGCAGGAGCAGAGCGGCACCGCCGATCAGGCGCATGCGAAGTTCCGCTCCGCGGCAGATTCCAAGGACGAGCCGAAGAGCGAATTCCTGTGGTTCGTGAATGCCTGGAAGGCCTTCGACCACATCTGGAAACACGAGTCCTCGTCGAAGCAGAAAGCCTGGTGCAAGCAGCACTTCCTCAACTGGATGCGGATGCGCGAGTGGCGCGACATCCACGGCCAGCTGCATTCGCTGTGCGCCGAGCACGGCTGGAAAGAAAGCGAACTGGATGCGGGCTATGAGGCGATCCACAAGGCACTGCTGACCGGCCTGCTGGGCCACATTGGTTGCCGTGTCGAAGATGCCTCGGGGCCGGCTGCGGGTTCTTACCTGGGGGCTCGGGCGATCAAGTTCTGGCCGCATCCGGGCTCCTACCTGAAGAAGACCGCCGGCAAGTGGCTGATGGCTGCCGAGCTGATCGACACCTCACGGCTCTACGCCCGCTGCATTGCCAAGATCGAGCCGGAGTGGGTGGAGGAGGTGGGCGCGCACCTGATCAAGCGCAGCGTCTACGAACCGCACTGGGAGAAGAAGTTTGGCGCGGTGCGCGCGTGGGAGCGCGGTGTGCTGCATGGCATCACGCTCTACCCGCGACGCGCCGTGGCTTACGCCGACGTCGACCCGAAGCTGTGTCGCGAGTTGCTGATCCGCGAGGGACTGGTGCAGGGCGACGTCGATGAGGCCGCCCTGCGGCAGATGGGCTTCCTGACGCACAACCAGCGCCTGATGGCCGAGATCGAACGCCTCGAACACAAGACCCGCCGCCCGGATGTGCTGGTGGACGACGCGCTGATCTACGCCTTCTATGACGCGCAGATCCCCGACGACGTCACTGACCTGCGCAGCTTTGAAGCCTGGCGCAAGACGGCCGAGCGCGCGAACGCGAAGGGCCTGTTCCTGGTGCGTGAGCAGCTGATGCGGCACGAGGCCGAGGGCGCGTCGAGCGACCGCTTCCCGGCCGGTTTCGAGGTGCTGGGGCAGAAGCTCAAGCTCACCTACCTGCATGAGCCCAACGACCCGGAGGACGGCGTCACGCTGACTGTGCCGCTGGCGATGCTCAACCAGGTGCCGCTCGCGCGCTGCGAATGGCTGGTGCCTGGCCTGCTGGAAGAGAAGGTCACCGCGCTGCTCAAGACTGTGCCGCAGAAGCATCGCCACCGCCTGCAACCGATCGGGCAGAGCACCAAGGCCTTCATCGAGCAGGTGGAGGCGGGCGAGGTGAACCGCGAAGACGGGCTAATGCGCGCGCTGCAGAGGTTCGTTGAGGACCGCGTGTCGCTGAAGCTGCCGCTGGAGAGCTTCCGCGCCGAGAACCTCAACCCGCACTGCTTCATGAACTTCCGCGTCATCGACGAGCACGGCCGCGTGCTGGGCATGTCGCGCAACCTGCCGGAGCTGCGCACGCGGCTAAAGGACCAGGTGCAGGCGGCCTTCAAGGCGGCGCAGGTGCCGGGTTCGATGGGGGCGCAGCTGGCGGCGCTGAAGGTGGCAGGCAAGCCGGCGGAAGCATCGCCCGAGCCTGCACAGCGTGGGGCCGCCGCGAAGCCGGGCGCCCCATCGCCGCAGGCGGAGGCGCCCGCGAAGAGTCAGCCGGCCCAGCTGACCGGCCTCACCAGCTGGAGCTTCGGCGAACTGCCCGAGCTGCTCGAAGTGAAGGTCGCCGGCCGCATGGTTATCGGCTTCCCCGCGCTGCAGGACGACGGCGAGTCGGTGAGTCTGACTGCAGTCGACACCGAGGAGGAGGCCGCTCGCGTGCATCGCAAGGGCCTCGCACGGCTCTTTGCGCTGACGCTGAAGGACCAGGTCAAGGCGGTCGAGAAACTGCCCGGCCTGCGTGAGCTCGCATTGCAGTTCATCCCCTTCGGCACCGAAGCGGAGCTGAAGGCGCAGCTCGTCGCCGCGACGCTGGAGCGCACCTGCCTGATGGACCCGCTTCCCACCAACGCCGAGGCCTTCGCGCAACGCGCGCAGGATGCCAAATCACGCATCTCTCTGGTCGCGCAGGAGCTGATGCGCCTTGCGGGCGCGCTGGTCGTCGAGCATGCGTCACTGACCAAGCGCTTTCTCACGCTCAAGGGCCAGCCCGATACGCTGGCCGACTTGCAGCAACAGCTCGCGAAGCTGATGCCGAAGAACTTCCTGCTCGCCTACCCGTTCGAGAAGCTCACGCACTTCGGCCGTTACCTCAAGGCCATGGGCGTGCGCATCGACAAGCTGCGCACCAACCCCGCGCGCGACCTGCAGCTCCTCGCCGAATGGAAGTCGCTCGCGCAGCCCTTCGAGCGCGAATGGCTCGCCAAGGCCAAGGCCGGCGTGATCGACCCGCAGCTCGAGGAGTTCCGCTGGCTGCTCGAAGAGCTCCGCGTGGGGCTCTTTGCGCAGGAGCTCAAGACGCCGATACCTGTGAGCGTGAAGCGGCTGCAGAAGATCTGGGATGCGCGGCCGCGATGATGTGGCTGTGCATATTGCCAACCATGCAAGCGGTGGACCCGCCGTCAGGTGCCAGTCGCATTTGCCTCCTGCGCATAGCCAGACCTATCGAACGACACCAATGACCCCACTCCGCATCCACCACGCCGCCATCATCTGCAGCGACTATCCGCGTTCCAAGCGTTTCTACACCGACGTGCTGGGGCTTCGCGTTGTGGCGGAGACCTATCGCGCTTTGCGCGATTCCTGGAAGCTGGATCTGGCCTTGCCGGACGGTACTCAGATCGAGTTGTTTTCGTTTCCCGGTGCGCCGTCGCGGCCTTCTTGGCCGGAGGCGCAGGGGCTGCGGCATCTGGCGTTCGCGGTCGAGAATCTGGATGCGAGCGTTGCGTCGCTGATGGCGGCGGGTGTCACCGTGGAGCCGGTGCGCGTGGATGAGCTGACCGGCGCGCGCTTCACCTTCTTTGCGGATCCAGACGGACTTCCGCTGGAGTTGGTCGAGCCCCGCCGCGTTTGAGCGGGCTGCGGGCGCCGCCGCTTAGAGGCGTACGCGCAGTTCCCCCGTGGCATCGCGGAACAGTTGCACATCGCCGAAGCGGGCACGTAGCGGGCTCGGTGGCGAGGCATTGCTGAGCGTTTGAGCGGCAGCGTTGGCGCGTGGTGGCGGTGCGACGCCGAGTGATGCTGGGTCGATCGTGTGCCCATGGCGTGCGGCGATCGCCGCGAGTGCGACGACGCGCAGGCCATCGGCGTCGGAAGCCGCACGAAGCTCCGCGAGCAACGCGGCGTCCGAACGGGCGATTCGCAGGAAAGTGCTGAGCGCTTCGGTACTCATCGAGGGCCTCCCGAGGGCAGCGGTACGGTCAACGCAAGTCTAGCCTCAGCGATGCGGCAGGCGCGTGACGTGCGTGCGCCAGTATGGCGGCAGGTCAACTTCCCGCCACCATTCGGCGGTGGTGTCCTTGGGGCTGGTGTTGCCCGCATGGATGCCGCACAGGCAGAGATCCGGGGCGTCCGCCATCAGGACTTCGTGCGGCGCCGCCGCCCATACGAAGGCATTATCTTCGCCGATGTTGCACGGCTCGAACGGATGCCGCCGCCAGTAGTCGCGGGTGAAGGCCATGGTTGCGCCGTATACCCACGGCGCGGCGCCCTCATAGCGGTAGCGCCAGCAGCGGCCGCTTGCTTGCTCGCGGAAGACGATGTCTCGCGAGCCATGGATTTCGGCGTGGCCTGTGGCGAGCGCGGCGACCTGTCGCCGAATCCGGTCCGGCGCCTGCAGATCGTCGTCGTCCCAGTGCAGCAGGATGCGGCCGCGCGCCGCGTCGCAGGCGATGTTGCGTTTGGTGCCGAGCGGCAGATCGGCGGGGCAGGGCTGGTGGCGCACGCGCCCGCTGGCGAGCGCGGGTTCGAGCGATGCA
Source organism: Niveibacterium sp. (assembly GCF_041909475.1). Classification (NCBI taxonomy): domain Bacteria; kingdom Pseudomonadati; phylum Pseudomonadota; class Betaproteobacteria; order Rhodocyclales; family Rhodocyclaceae; genus Niveibacterium; species Niveibacterium sp. Next base: position 132,997 of record NZ_JAYRDJ010000003.1, read on the forward strand.
GGCAGGCCGTCTTCGCTGACGATCAGCAGTTCTGCATCGTTGAAGTCCTGCGCCAGAAAGCCTGCGATCGCGGCGGGCAGCCACGCGTGTCGATCGAAGGTGGGCATCAGGCAGGAGACGAGCGGGGCGTTTCCGAGCGGCACGATGCAACTAGGCCGCCAGCGCGGCGGCGAGGGCATCGAACACGATGCGCATGCGCGGCGTGGCGCGCAATTCGCGGTGAGCCGTGAGCCACACCGGCAAGGGTGGTACGGCGAATTCCGGCAACAGGCGGACGAGGTTCGGGTCACGCGCGGCGACGCGCTGCATCGTGATGCCGATGCCCAGGCCTGCGCGCACCGCTTCCCAGCCAACGATCTGGTTGTCGCAGCGGAAGGCGAAGAAGTGCCGGTCGATCGCAAAGCCGGCAGCGCGGAAACCTTCGATCAACTGCGGCGATTGATCGAGCCCCACCCAATCGTGCGCAGCCAGCGTATTGGGCGTGACCGGCGGGCGCCCGGCGAGGTAGCTCGCGTGCGCATAGAAGCCGAGCGGGTAATCGGCCACGTGGCGCGTCACCAGGCTGCCTTGCTCGGGCCGCACCATGCGGATCGCGATGTCGGCTTCGCGCGCGAGCAGGTTGTCGATGCGGTTCGAGGCGACCAGCTCGATTTCGATTTCGGGATGTGCTGCGCGCAGTTGAGCGAGCTCTGGTGGTAGCACATACGCCGACATCATCTCGCTGGCGGTGAGCCGCACGGTGCCGGCCAGTGTTTGTGCGCGACCCGCCACCGCGAGCGACAGCGCCTGTGCGGCGGCCTGCATGCGTCGGGCGGGCTCGACCAAGGCTTCGCCCGCCTCGGTGAGGCAGAGGCCGCGCGTCGTGCGCTCGAACAGTGCCGCGCTGGTCTGCGCCTCCAGCGCAGCGATCTGGCGTGACAGCGTTGGCTGGCTGGTGTTCAGCAGTGTGGCCGCACGGGTCAGCGAACCGGCCTCCACCACCGCGAGGAAGGCGCGGACCAGATCCCAGTCTGGCATTGGAGGGCTGATCGGTTTGTTATGCATTTCTGAATTGATGTGTTTCTGTATTGCGCATTCTTTTGTATTTCGCGCCGAACCACAATGGGCTCATGTCGAACCGACGGTGTGGAGAACAAATCATGCGAGAAACGGTGCTGGTACTGGGTGCGAACGGCCGGATCGGGCGGGCGCTGGTCGACGCGTTCGCGGCGGCGGGCTGGCGGGTGCGTGCGCAGATGCGCCGCGAACCGACCGATGCGCTGCCGGAGGGGGTAAGCCCAGTGATCTGCGACGCGCTGGATACTGCCGCGCTGATCGAGGCGGCACGCGGCGCCGATGTGCTGATCAACGCACTGAATCCCGACTACACCCGTTGGCGCGAACTCGTGCCGCCTCTTGCCGCCAGCGTGCTGGCGGTTGCACGGGCCAGCGGTGCGACCTTGATGCTGCCGGGCAACGTCTACAACTTCGGTGCCGACTTGCCACCGCTGCTGACCGAGGCGACGCCGCAGATCGCCCAAACCGAGCGGGGACAGATCCGCATCGCGCTGGAGCAGCAGATGCGTGATGCAGCGGCTGACGGTGTGCGCAGCATCGTGATCCGCGCAGGGGACTTCTTCGGCGGCGGGCCGGGATCGTGGTTCGATCTGGTGATCGCGAAGGACATCGCCAAGGGGCGTGTGACGCTGCCGGGGCCGGCCGATGTGCCGCACGCATGGGCCTATCTGCCCGATCTGGCGCAAGTGTTCGTTGCCGTCGCTGCGCGCCGGGCCGAACTCGCCCCCTTCGAAACCCTGCATTTCGCCGGCGAAACGCTGACCGGGACGCAACTGCATGCGGCGCTGCAGCAGGTATGTGGGAGACCGCTCAAGCGGGGGCGACTGCCGTGGTGGCTGCTTCGGCTCGCCTCGCCGGTGGTGCCGATCTTCCGTGCCTTGGCCGAGATGCGCTACCTGTGGCTGCGGCCACACCGGCTGGACGATACCCGCTTGCGCCGTTTGATCGGCGAGCCGCCGCACACGCCGCTGAGTCGTGCGTTGGCGGCGTCGCTAGCGTCGATTCACAGCGACGCCGTGGTTACTGCGGTTGCGGCTTGAACCCTGGCTACTGTGGTTGTGGTGTTGTGGGTTTAGATGTCCCACTCGGGGTGGATGCCGAGGAGGCGGCGCCGGACGATGCGCCCGATCCAGCGCGGCGTGTCGCGGCCTGACCGACTGACGCATTCAGCGCGGCATTGACGATCGCGTCGCAGTCAGTCCCGCCGGCCTGTTCGCAGGCGTCCATCATCTGTTGCCGCGACGCCGACGTAACCGGTGGGGCTCCACCGTCTGCAGCGGGGGCTTCGGCGGGTTCCGTCACGCGTGGCAGGCCTCCCAGCGGTTTGGGTTTGTAGGCGGGCACGGTCGAGATCGTGGCGTTCACGCGCTCCGCCTTGACGCCGGGTGGGGGCTGGTTGCCGTACTGCCAACGCCCCTTTTCATCTCGCCACTTGAATACCTCGTCTGCCGCATGTGAAGGGGCTGCTGCGAAGAGCAGGGGTAGCAGCAGGAACAGCGCGCGCAGTCGAGCATTCATGGTAGGCATTCCGAGTTTCATGACATCAGTGTAGCCCGCGTTCGTCCGGCCTGGCACCTTGCCTCGCTCGTCAGCGACCGGAGGACGTGCGCCAGCGCCTTAACGCCGCGTCGGCAGCATCGATTCGTAGAGCGCGCGATACTGCGCGGCCGCGAGCGCCCAGCCGAAGTGGCGTTGCATGCCGCTGCGCTGCAGCTGCCGCCACCGCAGCGGGTCGCGGTGCAGATCGAGCGCGCGGCGGATGCAGGCGAGCAGCGCTTCGCCGCTGGCGTAGTCGAACGAGAAGCCTGTTGCGCTGCCGTCCTTCAGCGTCTCCACCGTTGCATCGACCACTGTGTCGGCGAGGCCGCCAGTGCGTCGCACGATCGGCGGCGTGCCGTAGCGCAGGCTGTACATCTGGTTGAGGCCGCAGGGCTCGAAACGCGACGGCATCAGGAAAATGTCGGCGCCGGCTTCAATGCGATGCGCGAGGCGTTCGTTGTAACCGACCGTGACCGACACACGGCCGGGGTGGCGCGCGGCCAATGCTTCGAAAGCTGCCTCGAGTGGTTTCTCTCCGGACCCGAGCACCGCGAGCTGCACGCCCATCGCGATCAGCGCGTCACCGACCTCGATCAGCAGATCCGAGCCCTTCTGGTGCCCCATGCGGCTGACCACGCCGAGTAGCGGACTGGTGCCCGGGTCGAGCCCGAGATCGCGTCGCAGCGCGACGGTGTTGGCGGCTTTCTGATCCAGCGTCTCGATGCTGTAACGCGTTTCGATCAACGGATCGCTCGCGGGATTCCACTGTTCCTCGTCGATGCCGTTCAGGATGCCGAGCAGGCGTGCCTTGCGATAGCGCAGCAGGCCGTCGAGGCCGCAACCGTATTCGGTGGTCTGGATCTCTGCGGCGTAGTTCGGGCTCACGGTGGTGATGCGGTCGCTCAGCTGAAGCCCGGCTTTCAGGAACGAGAGCTTGCCGTGGAACTCGATACCGTCGAAGCGGAATGCGCGCCTCGGCAGACCCAGATCGCCAATGGTCGACTCCGGAAACTGGCCGTGAAAAGCCAGGTTGTGCACCGTGACGACGCTGGGCGTCTCGCCCCCGAGGTAGTGCTGGTAGGCGGGTGCCAGCGCGGTGTGCCAATCGTTGCAGTGGAGCACATCAACCGGCCAGCCGGTCTCCTTGCCGTTCTCCGCGAGCCAGCTCGCGATGCGCGATAGCAGGCCGAAGCGCCACACGTTGTCGTGCCATTCCTTGCCGTCGGCGTCCACGTAAGGGTTGCCTTCGCGCTCGAAGCGGCTTGGGCAGTCGAGCAGCCAGAGGCCGACGCCGGGCGCGATCTCGCCAGCGTCCAGCACGCGGGATTCCGGCAGCCGCACCGCAAGGCCTGGAATCCGCACCAGCTCCTTCGCATGCGGGAAGGCCTTGGCGATGGCGGGGTAGCGGGGGACGAATACGCGCACGCGACAACCCGCCTGCGCGAGCGCAGGCGGCAGCGCCGCGGCAACGTCCCCCAGCCCCCCGGTTTTGACCCAGGGGGCGATCTCCGCACTGGCGAACAGAACGTGGATCGGGCGCTGCTTTTTCTTCATCGAATCAGATTCATCTTCTGCCCGAGCATGGCGGGCGTGACCAGCGTGATGCCGGACTCGGTGACATGGAAGCGCTTGCGATCCTGCACCGGGTCAACGCCGATCTCAGTGCCTTCCGGGATCACGCAGCGCTTGTCGAGCACGCATTTCTTCAGCACGCAATGGCGGCCGATGTCGACATTCGGCAGGATCACGCAGTCCTCGATCAGCGAGTAGCTATTCACCCGTACGCCAGAGAACAGCATCGTGCGGCGTATCGTCGAACCGCTGATGATGCAGCCGCCCGACACCATCGAGTCGACTGCCGCGCCGCGACGGTCGTCGTCATCAAAAACGAACTTCGCGGGCGGGCTCTGCGGTTGCCAGGTCCAGATTGGCCAGTCTTCGTCGTACAGGTTCAGTTGCGGGATCACCTGCACCAGATCCATGTTGGCTTCCCAGTACGCGTCGAGCGTGCCGACGTCGCGCCAGTAGGCGGGCTTGCCCGGATCTCCGACGCAACTGTCGGCAAAGCTGTGCGCAAAGGTGCGATAGCGCTTCACGCAATGCGGGATCACATCCTTGCCAAAGTCGTGGGTCGACTTCGGATCGTCCGCGTCGCGCAGCAGTTGTTCGAACAGGAAGCGGGCGTTGAACACATAGATGCCCATGCTGGCGAGCGCGACGTCCGGCTTGCCCGGCATCGGCTGCGGATTGGCGGGCTTCTCGGCGAAGTCGACGATGCGGTTGTTGTCATCCACCGACATCACGCCGAAGCCCTTGGCCTCTTCGATCGGCACTTCGATGCAAGCCACCGTGAGGTCGGCCTTCGATTCGGCATGCGCGGCCAGCATGCGGCCGTAGTCCATGCGGTAGATGTGGTCGCCGGACAGTACCAGCACGTATTCCGGGTTCGCATGGCGGATCTCGTGCAGGTTCTGGAACACCGCGTCAGCCGTGCCCTGGTACCACTGCGATTCATCCACCTGCTGCTGCGCCGGCATGATCTCGATGAACTCGCCGAGGCGGCCATCGAGGAAGCTCCATGCAAGCTGCAGATGCCGGATCAGGCTTTGCGCCTTGTACTGCGTTGCCACCCCGACGCGGCGGATACCGGAGTTCACGCAATTGGATAGCGTGAAGTCGATGATGCGGAACTTGCCGCCGAACGGCACGGCCGGCTTGGCGCGCCAGTCGGTCAGTTGCTTGAGCCGACTGCCGCGCCCCCCGGCCAGTACGATGGCGAAGGTATTGCGCGTGAGCTGGCTGACAAAGCGTGGTTGGCGAGCGCTGTGTGTGCTCGCCGTCGATGCAGGATCGGCTGCCATGATGTCCCCCGTTGAGATGTATGAACCTGGATTACGCCGCCGCGGTCCCCCGACCGCTCCGGCATCCGGACTCTTTCATGCGGCTGTTGCCGGCGTGTGATGAAGCAAGCCGGATGCCGCTCGCTGTTCAAGCTGAATCTTGCGCTCTTCTGGACTAAGTATCACCGTCGCTGCCGTGGCTGCAACGATGCAGCCGCAGGCTGTTGCGCCAGATCAGTTGGGGCACGCCATCGGCGCATTGTGCACTTGCAGCGCACCGCCGCGGGGCAAGCGCCGCAAAGTGCGCAAGCGGCATTCGGAGTCGCTCGCACTTGCTCAGTTCGGCGCGAGCCCGCGGCAGGCAGGAAAGTCGTGCTGCGGCGCAGGATTGGCACCATACGGTACGGTATGGTGTAATGCGCCGCATCTGGGGGCCGTGATCCGGTGCCCGCAACGCTTGCAAGGAGTCGCGCCATGACCGCCGCCCAACCGTATCCGCATCTGCTCGCACCGCTTGATCTGGGCTTCACGACGCTGCGTAACCGCACGCTGATGGGGTCGATGCACACCGGGCTGGAGGAGGCGAAGGATGGCACCGAGCGCATGGCCGCGTTCTACGCCGAGCGCGCCAAAGGCGGCGTGGGGCTGATCGTCACCGGAGGCATCGCGCCCAACCTGCAGGGGCGTGCTTACCCGTCGGCGGCCCAGCTGTCGTGGCCCTGGCAGGTCGGCCATCACCGGCCGGTGACCGACGCGGTGCACGAAGCCGGCGGCAAGATCGCGATGCAGATCCTGCACACCGGCCGCTACGCCTACCACCCGCTGGCGGTGTCGGCTTCGCGTATCAAATCGCCGATCAGCCCGTTCAAGCCCTGGGAGCTTGGCCGCTTCGGTATTGCCAAGACGATCCGCGACTTTGCCAACTGTGCGGCGCTCGCGCGCAAGGCCGGCTACGACGGTGTCGAGGTGATGGGGAGCGAGGGCTACCTGATCAACCAGTTCATTGCCTCGTGTACCAATCACCGCACCGATGCCTGGGGCGGCGAGTTCAAGAACCGCATCCGCTTCCCGGTCGAAGTGGTGAAGGCGGTGCGTGCCGCCGTCGGGCCGGATTTCATCATCATCTACCGCCTGTCGATGCTCGATCTGGTCGAGGGCGGCAGCACCTGGCCCGAGGTGGTGGAACTCGCCCAGGCGATTGAAGACGCGGGCGCGACGATGATCAACACCGGCATTGGCTGGCATGAGGCGCGCGTGCCGACGATCGCCACCAGCGTGCCGCGGGCGGCCTTCGCGTGGGTGACCAAGCGCTTGAAGGATGCAAACGTGGTGAAGATTCCGCTCATCACGACCAACCGCATCAACACCCCGGAAGTGGCCGAGCAGGTGCTGGCCGATGGCTGCGCCGACATGGTGTCGATGGCGCGCCCCTTCCTTGCCGACCCGGCCTTCGTGAACAAGGCGAAGGCGAACAAGGCGGACGAAATCAACACCTGCATCGGCTGCAACCAGGCCTGCCTGGACCATGTGTTTGAGCAGAAGCTCGCCTCGTGTCTGGTCAACCCGGTCGCGGGTCGCGAGACTGAACTCAAATTTGTCCCGGCACTCAAGAAGAAAACCGTGGCTGTCGTTGGCGCCGGCCCAGCCGGCATGGCGACCGCGATGTACGCGGCGCAGCGCGGACTTGCCGTGACGTTGTTCGATGCGCAGAGCGAACTGGGTGGTCAGCTCAACATCGCTAAACAAGTACCAGGCAAGGAAGAGTTCTACGAGACGATCCGCTACTTCACGCGCCAGCTCGAAAACGCCAAGGTCGATCTGAAGCTCGGCAAGCGGGTCGCGGCGGCAGAACTCACTAGCTTCGACGAGGTGGTCATCGCCACCGGCATCCAGCCGCGTGGCCTGTCGGTGCCCGGCGGCGATCATCCTAAAGTGCTCTCGTATATCGATGTGCTGCGCCACAAGAAGCCGGTCGGCAAGCGTGTCGCAGTGGTCGGTGCCGGTGGCATCGGCTTCGACGTGGCCGAGTTCCTCACCCACGAAGGGCACTCGCTGGCTCTGGATCGCGATGGCTGGCTGAAGGAGTGGGGCGTCGATCCGAGCTATGCGCAGGGCGGCGCGCTGACCAAGCCGCAACCTGCGCCCAGCCCGCGCGAAGTGGTGATGCTGCAGCGCAAGACGAGCAAGATGGGCGCCGGTTTGGGCAAGACCACCGGCTGGATCCACCGCGCTGCACTGAAGAACAAGCGGGTGCAGATGATGACCGGCGTCGAGTATCTGAAGGTCGATGACGCCGGCCTGCATATCCGCGTTGGCGACAAGGAACAGGTGCTGGCCGTCGATAACGTGGTGGTGTGCGCGGGCCAGACACCGCTGCGCAAGCTGGCCGACGATCTCGCGGCGCTCGGCAAGACCGCGCATGTGATCGGCGGGGCCGATGTCGCCGCCGAACTCGATGCCAAGCGCGCGATCCGCCAGGGCGCCGAACTGGCCGCAGCGCTGTGAGCGGAGGCGAGATGAGCGCGAAACCGAATCGCCTCGCTCGCACGCTCGCAAAGCTCGACGCGCTGCCGGCGTTCCTGCGCCCAGCTGCGCGGAATCTCGCGTTGCGCCGCGCGGTGCCCTTCACCGGCACGGCTTCGCTCGAATATGTCGAGATGAGCCCCGCGCGGGTCGAGATCGCGATCGCCAACCGGCGCCCGGTGCAGAACCATATCAAGGGTGTGCATGCGGCGGCGACGACCTTGCTGGCAGAAACGGCGACCGGCATGGTCGTTGGCATGAATGTGCGCGACGACTGCCTGCCGCTCGCCAAGTCGCTCTCGGTGCATTTCCGCAAGCGCGCCACCGGCAGCCTGCGCGCGGTGGCCACCTTGACGCCCGAGCAGCGGCAACTGATGCAGGACACCGACAAGGGTGAGGTCAGTGTCGCGGTCGTCGTGACCGATGAAGCCGGCGAGCACCCGGTCGAGTGCGAATTCATCTGGGCCTGGATTCCGAGTCAGCGCCCCAAGCACTGAGCGCTACCGAGCCGCGCCTGAGCAGGATCTGACCCGGCGCTGCCCTCGCCGGCGCGGAGCCGATACCATGAGTGCATTTCGTGCAACGCAGGGAGTGCCTCATGGAGTTTCAGTCGCGTAGTCGCGTACCGTTGTTGGTACTCGGGCTGCTGGCGGTCGGCGCGTTTTTCTTCGGGCTTGCCGGTACGATCGGCTCGGGCAACGTGGGCGTGCGCACCACGCTGGGCGTGATTTCGTCGGACGCGGTGACGCCTGGCGTCTATCTGAAGTGGCCGTTCATTTCCAGCATCGCGGAATTCAGTGCCAAGGAAGTCGCGATCGACCTGCAGGACCTGACGCCGAAGGCGAAGGACAACCTGAGCCTGCGCGACATGGATGTCAGCGTTTACTACAAGGTCGCCGACGCGCAGATCCCCGCGCTGCAGGTGAAGTACGCCGGCCAGTCGGTGCGTGATGAACATTCCGGCATCTGGATGCCGGCACAGGGCGTGGTGATGCGCATCGTGCGCAATGCAGTGTATGAAGAAGTCGCCCGCGTCGACTCCCTGGTGATGCACACTAAGCGCGACGAGATGGCGGCCTCGATCCGCCGCAACGTGCAGGCGGAGCTGGACCGCAACGATCCGCATGTTTTCACCGTCACTCGCGTGGTGATCCGCGCCGTGGTCACCGACCCCTCGATCGAGGAATCGATTCGCGCCGCGGTGGCGAATCAGAAGAAGCTCGAAGCGATGACGATCCAGACCGAGATCGCCAAGAAGCAGGCCGAGATCCGCGTCACCGAGGCAGAAGGCATCGCGCGCGCCAACAAGATCATCGCCGACAGCCTTACGCGTGAATACCTGCAGCATGAGGCCAATCAGGCCTTGCAGACCTTTGCCGAGAAGGGCAACACGAACACCGTGGTGGTGCCGGCGAACATGAGCTCTGCACCCTTGATCAACATACCGGCGCACAGCGGAAAATGAGCCGCGTTGAGCGTCGCATTGATCTGGCCTTGCGCGCGTCGTCGCGGCGACGTCGCTGTGTTGCGATGTGTGCCGCTGCGGGTTTGCTGACGACGCCGGTACAGGCGGCTGACGAGGTGCGCTGCCATGTGAGCTACGGCGGTGAGACTCAGCTGCTGCGCGCCAGCGCAGTCGCATCACCCTACAACGTGGCGCCGGTGTCGGTGGGCTCCTACTTCCTGTTTCGCATCGTGTTTGAGCGTGCATCCGACAGGGCCGGCGCCGTGAAGCTCTACACCTATGCGGACCGTGACGACGCTGCGGTCCCGATTCACGTCGCCGAATTCCCCTTGCCGCTCGCGCGCGGCGGCCGCTTTGGCTTTACCGGTATGCAGCGGGTGTATGAGCCGGTACGCGAAGGCGAGCTCGAATACTGGTGCGAGCTCGGAAAGAAAGGGGCTCGGCCATGAGGGTGGTGACGGTTTTCATTGCGGCGCTGCTGGCGGCCGCAGTGGCTGCGCCGGCGAAAGCCGACCCGGTGCATCTGCTGTTCGCGGGCGACATCATGCTCGACGACGGCCCCGGCAAGACCATTGCCGCGGGGGGCGATCCGCTCGCCGAATTCGATGCGCTGCTGCGCAGTGCGGACTTCACGATCGGCAATCTGGAATGCCCGGTCGCGACGACCGGCAAGGCGCTCGACAACAAACCCTGGACGTTTCGCGCAGATCCTTCAGTGATGCGGGTGCTGAAAGGCCGCTTCGATGCGCTGGCGGTGGCCAACAACCATTCGGGCGACTATGGCCGCGCGGCCTTCCTTGAAACGCTCGGCCATGTGCGCGCCGCCGGCATCGCAAGTTTCGGTGGTGGCGCCAATCTCGCCGAAGCCCATGCGCCGTTGTGGATCGAACAGAAAGGGCTGCGCATCGCGGTGCTCGCCTACAACGAGTTCAAGCCACGTAGTTTCGAGGCGGGGGCGAACTGGCCCGGCATCGCATGGAGCGAAGACAGCCATGTCGTCGCCGACATCCGTGCCGCGCGCAAGGCCGGGGCCGACATTGTGATTCCGTTCATGCACTGGGGCTGGGAGCATGAGCCGGAGCCGGGGCCGCGCCAGCGCGCGCTGGCCGAGTTGATGATCGAGGCGGGTGCCGATGCGGTGGTCGGTGGGCATCCACACGTCACGCAGGGGGCAAGCCTCTACCGCGGCAAACCGATCGTGTGGAGCCTCGGCAACTTCGTGTTCGATGGTTTCAACACCGTTGCATCGACCACCGGCTGGCTGTTGCGGCTCGATGTCGATCGGCAGGGTGCGTCGGCGTTCAATGTGGTCGTCGCGCATCAGGACGATGCGGGTACTGCGCACTTGTCGGCGAACGCAGCGCCGTGCTGGCGTCGCGGTGAGCGTACCGTGTCGCTGCGTTGCGGGTCGGTGGCGCCCTGACGCGGACACTGCGAAGCGCGTGACTCATATCAACGGCAACGAGCAGATTTGCTTGCTTTGCGCGCAATCCGAAGCAAACAATTACAAAGCGCGTCGGCATAGCCTTCGTTGAACCGCTATGCCGACGCCGACCCCCCCATATTTTCGGTGGAGACTCCTCGATGTCCCGGTTTCAAACATCGTCAGCACTGCGTTTTGGCTGTCTCGCGGGATTGCTGATCCTGTCGAGTGGCGCGCACGCCTCGCTACTCTCGCCAGAGATGGAAGACAAGGTCGCGAACTTCCTCGCTTGGTTCGTACTCATTGTCATGCCGCCAGTCGGCATCGCCCTGTTCTGGTTGGTGCACATCCTCCCGGAGAAGGTTGCGCACAAGAAACACCATCCGCAAACCGAGGGCATCACCACCCTGTGCCTGCTTTCCTTGTTCTTCGGCGGGCTGCTGTGGCCGCTTGCCTGGCTGTGGGCCTACACGAAGCCGGTGGCCTACCGCGCCGTCTACGGCACTGACAAGCACGACGACTATTTCATTGAGCACGGTAGAAAGCTCACCGAGGCGCCGGGCGACGATGCGGTCCGCGCCGAGATCGCCCACCTGAAGGAAGAACTCGAACAGATGGCCAAGGTCCGCAAGCTCAGTCCGGAACTCGAAGCGGTGCGTGCGCAGCTTGCCGCCCGCAGCCAGGGAGGGGCCGCATAATGGAAGCCCTACTTATCGGTATCTATTCGTTCTTCGTCTGGCTGATCTTCTTCAAGTTCAAGTGGCTGCCTTGGAACACCATCTCCAAGGCCATCGTGGTGACGATTCCGATCGTTGCGCTGACCTGGCTGGTCCTGACCTTGAACGTGGTGGCGCCTTCGTCGGCGGATATTCGGGTTATCAAATATACCGTGCAGGTTGTGCCGCAGGTTCGCGGCCGTGTTATCGCGGTGCCGGCCGAAGGCAACGTTCACATGAAGAAGGGTGATGTGCTGTTCAAGCTCGACCCGACGCCGTATGAGCAGACGGTGCGCTCGCTCGAATCGCAACTCGCCAGCGCAATCGCCAGCGCAAAGAACCTGAACGAGCAGCTGAAGGCTGCGACCAGCAAGACCGAGGGCGTCAAGGCGCAGCTTGATCTGGCCAACAAGCGCGTCGCGGAATTCAGCGAGCTCGCGAAGACCGAGGCTGGCAACAAGTTCGACCTCGAACAGGCGCAGGCCAACGTCAAGCAGTTGCAGGCTGAGTTCGCGGCAGCGCAGGCCAGCGAACGCCAGATCAAGGAGCAGATGGGGGCGCAGGTCAACGGCGAGCAAGCCCAGGTTGCCGCGGTGCGTGCGCAGCTCGACAACGCCAAGTGGGAACTGTCGCAGACCACGATGTATGCGCCTGCAGACGGTACCGTGATCAATAACCAGCTGCGCGTGGGTTCTTGGGTGGTACCGATGCCGCTGCAACCGGCGATGACCTTCGTTGAGGACGAGTACCAGATCCTCGCGCTGTACCAGCAGAACGAGCTCTACAACGTTGAGCCCGGCAACGAAGCGGAGTTGGCGCTGCCGACCTATCCTGGCGAGGTGCTGAAAGCCAGGGTGCAGTCGATCGTGTGGGCGCAGGGTCAGGGGCAGTTGCCGATGAGCGGGCAGATTCCTCAGACCGGCCCGGCACCGCTGCCACCCGGCCGCTTCGCAGTGAAGCTTGAGCTGGAAGACAGGCACCGCGACATGTTCCTCGCAGCGGGCGCAGTTGGGCACGGTGCTATCTACACCGAGCACATCAAGCCGGTTCAGCTGGTGCGCCGTGTCGTGCTGCGCATCGGGTCGATCATGAACTACCTGGTCCTGAAGCTGCACTGAGGAGCGGACCATGGCTGATTTCAACCTAAGCCGCGCGGCGCTTGCTGTCGCGCTGGTGCTTGCGGCCGGTGGCTGCGCGCTGCAATCCCCCCCGAAAGGGGTGGATCTGCGTGCGCAGACACTGCCTAACGCGCCCCTGCCTGAAAGCTGGAAGGCGGGCGCTCCCTCCGGGCAATTTGCCGATGGCTGGCTTGCGCGCTTCAACGACCCGCAGTTGCTCGCGCTGGTCAACGAAGCGATGGCCAACAACCCCGATCTGAAGGTCGCGGCGGCACGTATCGAGCAGGCGAGCGCGATCGTCACCGCTGCCGGCGGCAGCCTTTGGCCGAATGTGGTGGCCTACGGTCGAACGGGGGGCAAGCTGTCGGACGGCAGCGGTCTTACCGGCGGCGGGCTCAGCGTCAACTGGGAAGTCGACCTGTGGGGGCGGGTGCGCTCGCAACGCGCTGCCGCCACCGCGCAGTACGACAGCACCGTCGCTGATCTGGCGTGGGCACGGCAGTCGCTTGCGGCCGGCGTGGCGCGCGCGTGGTACCTCGCGATCGAAGCGCAGCAGCAGCGCAAATTGGCCGAGCAATCGGTTGTCGCGACGCAGAACCTGATCAAGCTGGAAGAAACACGCAAGCGCGTCGGCAATACCGACGGCACGGCGGTGTCCACCGCGCGCGAAGCCCTCGCCGCGCGGCAGGATTCCGTCGAGCAGCTGAAACTGGCGGAAACGCAGGCGCAGCGGGCGCTGGAACTTTTGCTGGGCCGTTACCCGGCGGCCGAACTGGCGGTGGCCGGAAGCCTGCCTGCCATGCCGGAAGCGGTGCCGGCCGGTTTGCCGTCGCAGTTGCTGGAGCGCCGGCCGGACATCATCTCGGCCGAGCGCAAGGTCGCCGCGAGCTTCTACATGGTCGAAGAGGCCAAGGCTGCGCGGCTGCCGGCAATCAAGCTGACCGCAGGCGTTAACTCGATCGACAGCTCACTCTTCATCCTGGCCGATCGCAACAATCCGGTCTGGAGTGCGGGGGCGGGTATTGTGGCGCCCTTGTTCACCGGTGGGGCGCTTCAAGCGCAAGTCGAAGCCAAGACCGCGGAGCAAAAAGCCGCAGTAGCCGCTTACACAGCGGCAGGTCAGCGGGCCTTCGCCGATGTGGAGAACGCGCTGGCGGCAAACGTTGCGCTGCAGGCACGTGCCAAGCAGCTCGACGCGCGGGTTCTTGAAAACCGCCGTCAGGTGGAGCTCGCAGGCCATCGCTTGCGCGTCGGGTCGGTCGACCGTCGCGCGCTGATCAACGAAGAGCTTGGCCTGATCGCGGTGCAGGGCGAACAGCTGCGGGTGCAAAGCGATGCACGGGTGCAGCGGGTGAATCTGCATCTGGCGCTGGGCGGCGATTTCGCGCCCGCGGCGCCGGTTGCGGCAGCAACACAGTAAGCGTAGCAAGGGCGAACAACCGCCGCCGGCTTGCCGGCGGCGGCACGAACCAGATCCGATTGCAGGCCGACGCGGCCGCAGCATCCACGCCGAAGCCGGTCTGCCTCACGCGAAGGAGGTCGTCATGTCCGGCAACAAGAAGAAGCATTCCGCCAAGAAGTCCGAACCGGCCGCGCCGGTTTCGACTGAACCGATGAGCGCCAAGGCTTACGACAAGGAGCTCAAGCGCCTGCATGTCGAGCTGGTCAAGCTGCAGCAGTGGGTCGTGGCCAAGGGGCTGAAGGTCTGCATTGTCTTCGAGGGGCGCGATGGTGCCGGCAAGGGCGGCACGATCAAGGCGCTTACCGAGCGCGTGAGCCCGCGCGTATTCCGCGTCGTGGCGCTGCCTGCGCCGACCGAACGCGAAAAGAGCCAGATGTACATCCAGCGCTACATCCAGCACTTCCCGGCGGCCGGCGAGGTCGTGATCTTCGACCGCAGCTGGTACAACCGCGCCGGGGTCGAGCGGGTGATGGGCTTCACCAAGCCGGAGCAGGTCGAGAAGTTCCTTAACGTGGTGCCGATGGTTGAGAAGGCGATGGTCGAGTCCGGCATCATCCTGCTCAAGTACTGGCTGGAAGTCAGCCCGGAAGAGCAGGAACGCCGCCTGCGCGACCGCATCGACGACGGTCGCAAGGTGTGGAAGCTGTCGCCGATGGATGTGAAGTCCTTCGACAAGTGGGACGACTACACCGTTGCGCGCGACGAGATGTTCGCGAAGACCGATTCGTCCTGGGCGCCGTGGTTCGTGGCGCGTTCCGAAGACAAGAAGAAGGTGCGCCTGAACGTCATCAGCCACCTGCTCGCGCATGTGCCGTATGAAGAGATTCCGGCCGAACCGGTGAAGCTGCCCAAGCGCAAGATCGGGCGCGTCAAGTCGCTCGACTATCCGTTCAAGTACGTGCCGGAAAAGTACTGATCACGCAGGCCGGCGCCAAGGCGCCGGCCCTGTCGGACCATGCTGAAACCCGCTCAGGCGGGTTTATTGTTTTGGGCGAGGAAGCGTTCGATCGCGGTCTGCGCGTTGAAGATCATGCGCTCGCGCCCGAGGTGCGCGGCGAGCCCGGCTTGCTGCACCATCGCCATCGCACCGGGGTTCAGGCCCGCCAGCCACATCGTGACGCCGTGTTCGGCGACGCGCTTGTCGCCCTCGATCAACATCTGCAGTGCGGAGTATTCGATGTCGGGCACACGACTCATGTCCAGCACCAGCACGCGCGGCTTGAACTCGTCGGTCAGCTCGGTCAGGCGATCCGCGATCGCGTTGGCATTGAGGAAGAAGATCCGCCCCTCGGGGCGTGCGACCAGCAAGCCTTCGAAGCGCTCGTCTTCCGGATGCTCGGCGGACAGCGGACGCAGCACATCGGTGCCCGGCTTGCGGCCCAGCGCATACACATGCGGCCGTGCGGTTTGTGCCGCAAGACCCACCAGCGACACGATTATCGCCACCAGGATGCCGTTCAGCGTGCCGAACAGCAGCACGCCGAGCGCCGCCGCACAGGCCCAGCGGAACTCCATGTTGCGGATGTTCCGGATCGCGGCGAACTCCTTCGGCTGGATCAGGCCCACCGAATACACGATCACCACCGCTGCGAGCGCCGAATTCGGCAGCAGGCCCAGCATCGGTGCCAGCACCAGCATGGTCGCCAGCGCCGCAGCAGCGGTTACCAGCGATGCTTTCTGCGAACGCCCGCCCGCCGCGCGCACCACCGCCGTCTGCGAGGTGCCGCCGCCGGCCGGCATCGCGCCGAGCAGAGCACCGCCAAGGTTCGCTGCGCCGGTCGCGATCAGCTCACGGTTCGCATCGATACGAGGTTCACTATTGAGCGCGAAGGCGCGGCCCGCTGCAATCGTTTCGGTGAAGCTCATCAGCGCGATGCCCATCGCGCCGGGAATCAGCTGTTGCACCAGGGCGAGGTCCGGCATCGTCAGACTCGGGAAACCCTGCGGGATCGTGCCGACTATGGATACCCCGAGCGCCTTCAAACCGAACAGCCACGACGCCGCGATGCCGCCACCGACGGCGACCAGCGGCGCTGGCGAATGCGGCCACAGTTTCTCCATGCCGATCAGCACGACCATCGTGGCGGCGGCGACCAGCGCCGTCAGCAGATGTGCCTCCGGCACATGCTGGGCCACCGTTAGCAGGTCATGGAAGAAGCCCTGTTTGGTGATATGCAGCCCCAGCAGCTTGGGCGCCTGATCGAGCAGGATCACCAGGCCGATGCCGGCCTTGAAGCCGGTCAGCACCGGGGCGGATATGAAGTTGGCGACGAAGCCCAGACGCAGCACCGCTGCCAGCATCAGCATCACGCCTACCAAGGCCGCCAGCGTTGCGCTCGCGGCAAGCAGGCGCGCCGGGTCGCCATCTGGCACCACGAGTGCGAGCTCGGTGCCGGCAAGAATCGCCAGCGTGGTGGTGGAGCTGACGCTGAGCACGCGTGAGGTGCCCAGCAGCGCGTAGATCACCATCGGCACCAGCGCGGTATAGAGACCGACCGCAACCGGCAAGCCCGCCACCGTTGCGTAGGCCATGGCTTTGGGCAGTACCACCGCCGCGGCGGTCAGACCGGCGATGAGGTCGAGTTTCAGCGTAGGGCCGCCGGCTGCTGCGCTGGCGGTGGAAGGCAATTCCGAACCGTGTGACATGCAGAGCTCCATCTGGTGTGCGCGGCGGCCGCGCACACCGATTATGTTCCCTGCGTTACCGCCCCGGAACTGACGTGCGTCAGCCGGCAGTGGGCCGATGTACTGCCTTGAGACGGATGTAGACGGTCTTCGTGATCTTCGCGACCAGCTGGCCCTGCGCGTCGAGGACGTCTACATGGAAGGTCGGCAGGTACTTGTCGCCGCCGGCCGTCTTGCCGACCACATCCGCCACGTCCGCATCGCTCAGCCGAAAGCGCGCGGTGACCGTGCCTCGCCCCGGCGCCACGAATTCGATCGTCGCCGCGCGATCCCACACCAGATATTTCGGACCAAGCACCTGAATCAGCATCAACATGAACCACGGGTCGGTCATCGAGAACAGGTTGCCGCCGAAGTGGCTGCCGACGTAGTTGCGGTTGTACCAATGCAGCTTCAGCGCGACATCGGCCTCGCGATAGTCATCGGAAATCCGGGTCGCGCGGATGCCGGCGAAGAAGAAGGGCGGCCACAGATTGATCAGGCGGCGAAAGGTGCTGGCTTTCATGAGGTGCTTGCTTGGGCAGGAGCGCGAATCTTCGCCGATTAAGGCGTAGTCGGCGATCAGTAATTGCCCTGCCACTGCAGCGTTGCCGCGGCGCAAAGCGGGAGCGAAAAATCACGCTTGACCTTCCCACGATGGCAAGGATGAAGCTATATGCTCCGGAAACAGAAATGGAAGCCGACACGATGAACGCCCCGAACCCCCCGATTCCGACCGCACTCGATTTGCCGATCAGCGGCATGACCTGTGCCTCCTGTGTGGCACGCGTCGAACGCGCGCTGGGCGCGGTGCCCGGTGTGCAGTCGGTGGCGGTGAACCTGGCAACCGAGCGTGCTCATGTGACCGGCGCGGGGGTACTCGACACGGTGGCGCTACGCGACGCGGTTCAGAAAACCGGCTTTGACGTACCGCTGGCCGAGATCGACCTGGGTATCCACGGCATGACCTGTGCGTCCTGCGTGGCGCGCGTCGAGAAAGGCCTCAAGCGGGTGCCGGGCGTGCTGGAGGCTGCCGTCAATCTCGCGACCGAAACCGCGCGCGTCCGCACGTTGCCTGGGGTGGGGGTCGATGCGGTCGCGGCCGCCGTGGCGGCGGCCGGGTTCGAGCCCGTGCTTCCGCAGTCGGACCCCGCGCAGGCCGCCGCCGAGCCGGTTGCCGCGATCGATCGCGACGGCATGCGCGTCGCACTGGCG
Source organism: Niveibacterium sp. (assembly GCF_041909475.1). NCBI lineage: Bacteria > Pseudomonadati > Pseudomonadota > Betaproteobacteria > Rhodocyclales > Rhodocyclaceae > Niveibacterium > Niveibacterium sp. Next base: position 151,018 of record NZ_JAYRDJ010000003.1, read on the forward strand.
GCGGTGCTGTCCTTGCCTCTGGTGGTGCCGATGGTGGGCGAGCTCTTTGGCCGCCACTGGATGCTGCCCGGCTGGCTGCAGCTCCTGCTTGCCACGCCGGTACAGTTCTGGCTCGGGGCGCGCTTCTACCGTGCCGGCTGGCATGCCTTGCGGGCGGGCGCGGGCAATATGGATCTGCTGGTTGCGCTTGGCACCTCGGCCGCGTTCGGCCTATCGGTGTGGCAGTGGTTCGCGGGTGGCATGCATCTCTACTTCGAAGCCTCGGCGGTGGTGATCACGCTGGTGCTGCTTGGCAAATGGCTGGAAGGCCGCGCGAAGCGGCAGACGGCCGCGGCGATCCGCGCCTTGCAGGCACTTAGGCCCGATACCGCACGTGTAGTGCGCGGCGGCGCCGAGCTGACTTTGCCGCTGGCGCAACTGCGCCTTGGCGACAAGGTTGTGGTGCTGCCCGGCGAACGGGTCGCCGTGGACGGTGAAATCCTGGAAGGCCTCAGCCAGTTCGACGAATCGCTGCTCACTGGCGAGAGCCTGCCCGTGCCGCGCGGGCCGGGCGAACCGGTGATCGGCGGTGCGATCAACGGCGAGGGCCGGGTGTTGGTGCGTACCACTGCGCTGGGCGCCGAGAGCACGCTGGCCCGCATCATCCGCCTCGTGGAGAGCGCACAGGCGGCAAAGGCGCCGATCCAGCGGCAGGTGGATAAGGTTAGCGCGGTGTTCGTGCCGGTTGTGCTTGTCATCGCGCTGCTGACCTTCGCCGGCTGGTGGTTTGCGAGCGGCGATTTCAGCACCGCAGTGATCAACGCGGTTGCCGTGCTGGTTATCGCCTGCCCGTGTGCGCTGGGCCTCGCGACGCCGGCTGCGATCATGGCGGGCACAGGTGTTGCGGCCAAGCACGGGATTCTGATCAAGGATGCCGAGGCGCTGGAGATTGCGCACAGCGTTGGCGTCGTGGCCTTCGATAAGACCGGCACCTTGACCGAAGGCCGGCCGACGCTGACCGACGTCGCTGCTGTGGGCGACGAGGCCCAGCTGCTCGCCAACGCTGCCGCCTTGCAGGCGGGCAGCGCCCACCCGTTGGCGCATGCGGTACTGGATGCGGCTAAGGCTCGCGGTATTGCGGTACCGGCGGCGAGCCAGCTGCGCGCCTTGCCGGGGCGCGGCGTGGCAGGGGAAATGGACCGCGGCACCCTTTACCTGGGCAACACCCGCCTGCGCGATGAACTCGGTCTGGATGCCGGCGCGCTTGCCGCCCGTGCGGAGGCGCTCGCTGCGGCCGGGCGCAGCGTCTCGTGGTTGATGCTGAGCCCCGCGGGGGGCACGCCAGTGCTGCAAGGCTTGCTTGCTTTCGGCGATCGCATCAAGCCGCAAGCGCTTGTGGCGGTACGTGAGCTGCGCACGCTGGGCGTCAAGAGCGTGATGATCACCGGCGACAACCCGGGCGCCGCGCAGAACGCCGCGCAGGCTTTGGGGATCGGCGAGGTGCTTGCCAACGTGCTGCCCGGCGACAAGGCGGCGCGGGTGGCGGCGCTGAAATCCGGCGGCGTGCGGGTGGCGATGGTGGGCGACGGCATCAACGATGCCCCGGCGCTCGCTGCGGCGGACGTCGGCATCGCCATGGCGACCGGTACCGAAGTCGCGATGCACGCGGCGGGTATCACGCTGATGCGTGGCGACCCCGCGTTGATCGCCGATGCCTTGGATATTTCGCGCCGCACCTGGCGCAAGATCCGCCAGAACCTGTTCTGGGCCTTCATCTACAACATCGTCGGCATTCCGCTCGCCGCCGCCGGCTTGCTGTCGCCGGTGATCGCCGGTGCGGCGATGGCGTTTTCGAGTGTCAGCGTGATCAGCAATGCGCTGCTGCTCACCCGTTGGCGCCCGGCGCCGCGGGCGGCCGTGGAGATCAAGTCATGAACATCGGCGCTGCCGCAAAAGCTTCCGGCCTGTCGGCCAAGATGATCCGCCACTACGAGTCGATCGGCCTCTTGCCTGCCGGCGTTCGCGCAGATAACGGTTACCGCCGCTATACCGCGCGCGATCTCGATACCCTGCGCTTCGTGCGCCACGCTCGTGAGCTGGGCTTTCCGCTTGAGACGATCTGTGACCTGTTGTCACTGTGGCAGGACCAGCAGCGCAGCAGTGCCGACGTGAAGCGGCTGGCGCTCGAACAGGTGGCCGAGCTCGACCGCCGCATTGCAGACCTCACGCGCATGCGCGATGCCATCGCGGCGCTCGCGCGGCGCTGCCACGGCGATGCACGGCCCGAATGCCCGATTCTCGATGAACTGCAAGCGCCAGGGCATGAGCCAAAGGCCTGTTCCCACTGAGGGATCGCGTTCGGGGGACGCGGGGCTGCTTAGCCCTTGCGTCACGCCTCGACCTGGCGGCTAGGTGACAAACGGCTGCGCGCGGAAGACGAGATCCGCAGCGTTGACCACGTTGTTCTTTCGACCGGGGTAGGAGAGCCAGCACATGGCCGTGTTCAAGTCTTCAATGATGGACTTGGCTTCAACCGTAGCGCCAGGGCCAAGCTGCATGTCCTCGGTTGTGTGCGCATCGCCAACCAGCGTGAGATCGAAGCCCCGCTCCAGTGCCCCATAGGCGGTTGCCCGAATACACCAGTTGCTGGCAGCGCCGGCCAGCACGATGTGCGCGACCTTGAGTTGGTCCAGCACTTCGAGCAGCGGCGTGTCTTCAAACGACGAGTTGAACTGCTTGTAAATTCTCGGCTCGCTGTCCATCGGCTGTAGCGGCTGAGCCCACTGCCACGCGGGCGTTTCGCGTTGCAGTTCCTCGTCGTGGTGCTGGACCCAGATCACGGGAGCACCTGCGGACCGAGCGCGCTCGACGGCAAGCGCGACGTTCTGAACGATACGATCCCGGTCGAATGCGTTTGCGACGACACCGACCTGCACATCGACTACAACAAGTGTGCTGTTAGAACCGGTACGCGTGGCCATGGATGTTGTCTCCTGCTGGATGGGCAGCCGCCCCCGATTCGGGCCTCAGTCTGCGGTAAGGGTGAAGGCCGCGGCGTCTCGAGAGCCGACGTATCGCGCCAGCAGTTTTTGGTCTGTGCCATCGTCGCGCATCGCGCGCAGCGTGCCGGTGAGTAACTTGAGGTCTTCCGGCGCGATGTTTGAGGTCCAGAAGGTCCAGCCGCCCGGCATCGGTGCGGCCGTGTGGATCGGGATCACCCAGATTCGATCGTTGAGCCGCGCATCGGTGGCCCATTGCCGATAGATGATCGAGAAGCCCGGCGTGGCGCCAACGCGACCTGCCGCGAACTTGCGCACGAGCGCATCGATCGAGTCGGATATGTCGATGCGGTTTGCCGGCAGAGGCGCGAGCAGCGCGTCAATATCCGGCCCGTAGTTGAGTCCGCGCACCAGTCCGACCGTTACATCGGGGTTTGCCAGCACGGCGCTCAAGCTCGCGCCTTCGCCTACCACGGCCTTGTTCAGCACGAGATCCATACGGATGCGGGTCATGCCAATCCAGAGCCGATCAGCCACTGCCTGGGGCGGCTTGCCACTGAACGGCATCATGGCGAGGCGCCCTTGCTGTGCGAGCACCTTTGCGCGCTGCCCCGGATACGCGGTGGCGACGAGCTTGCAGCCGGATCTCCGCTCGAGTTCGCGGATCTGGTCAATCGCGTAGCCTGCGAGTTGTCCGCCCTCGTCGTAGAAGGTCGAGTAGCCAAGGCTGACAACAGCCACCTCATAGTCGCGCAAGCACGCGGCTGCGGTTGCCGTCGCAAACAGAGCGAGCGCCACGGCGAGGCAGGGTCTGGCGATACGCATTTTCGGAATCTCGCGAACAGCGGCCCGGGCTGCTGCGGCGATCACGCCTAACCTGCTCGGACGATAGGCAGCGCGGCCCAACGCTACTTCCCGGTCATGCGCCGCATCGCGCGCTCGGTTTCCACCGTCGCGACGGTTGCCGCGAACTCGTGTTCGAAGGCCGCTATGAAAAGCCCCTTGATCGCATTCATGCGCTCGGCCGGGTCGCTGTTGCGTTCGATCAGGTCGGACACGCATAACTCGCGTGCGGCGAAGCCCATCGCGGCGATGCGCAACTCAAGCGTCAGGTTCTCATCGCTGTTGCTGGCGACGTAGATGAGATCGGTGAGCTGGGAGATGCGCTTGGCGATTTCGTCGGATGTGGGTTGCTGGGTCATCGGCGTGGGTCGGTCGTGCAGAGGAGATACGGTAACAGTAGCTGCAGATGCACGCTTCCGCACTGCTCACGCGTAGAACACATCCAGCGTCGGGAAGTCCGCGTCGCCGTGCAGGCAATCCCACAGGTAGATTGCAAAGCCGATCTCGCCGGTCCATAGCGAGTAGCGGCCGTGGCCGTAGCGATCGCGCTCGGCGGCGACCTGCTCGATGCCGTGCATCGCGAACGCGCGTGCGCGGTCCAGCCAGCGCGGGTCTCCGCTGCGCCGGTAGAGCTTCAGGAAGGCGTAGCCGTTGCCGCCGGTGCCGTGGCACAGGTTCGCGCCCTTGGTGAGGGGGCCGGCGCGCCAGATCGTTTCGCCGGCGGCGCGCAGCAGCTCGTCGAGTGCCGCGTCGGGGTGATCGGCGAGGCAGATCACGATACCCGGCGCGCCGTGGCAGAACTGCATCAGGTACAGGGGATCGCGTCCGGCTGGCGTGTCGAGGAAGACGCGCCAGTTCGCGAGCTCGCCGTCTCGGGTGACGCTGCGCTGCATGGTGTTTGCGATGCAGGCGAGCCAGGCCTCGCGTTCGGTCGGAGCGAGAAGATGAGCGCCGCGCAAGATCGGTGCCGCCGTGGCGACAAAACCATGCACGGCATCAAGGTAGTTCGTGCGCTGGCCATACAGGTCTTGCGTCCAGAACGCGCATTCGTGAATGTCTGACCATTCGAGCTGCGACCACAGCACCGCGGCCGTATCGCGAAAGCGCGCAGCCCAGCGTTCGTCGCGCGTGAGTTCGAACAGGCACAGCGCGGCCAGCAGCGTGCCCGGCGCACCCCACATCAGTTCGCGCGATGGGTGCTCGCGGTTGCCGTCGATCAGCTCGGCAAGCGCTTGGGCATCCGTTTCGCTGCGCGTGGCGCCGTACGCGAGCATGCGGATCGGTGTGTCGCCCATCAGGTAGGCGGCGAAGTCGTGGTTCTCGATGGATGCGAGCCACGCGCGGTTGTGTTCGCGCAAGGCGTCGAGCGTGTCGAGATAGTCGCGTTCAAGGCGGGCGGCGCCGCGTGCCTGCAGGTAGTGCAGCGCCCAGATCACGCCGCAGGCGCCGAAGTACAGCGTGGTGGAGGGCAGGTTCGGATCGTCGCCCGGCGCAAGGTCGCGCGGGTGCAGCGGCCAGTAGCGGCCCGGCGTGAAGTGCGACTCGGCGTCGCGGACGATTTCATCAATCGCCGCATGCGCGCGCGAGGCATCCCAGGAGATGGCGCGCCGGGTCGTACAGCATCGGCGCCTTGTCGCGGTGGTCGGATCGGTCGCTCATGGCGTGCCGTTGCGGCCATGCCGCATGAAGGCGGGGCGTTCGCTGAGGCGTTCGTAGTAGGCAGCGACAGCAGGGAAGACCGGCCGCGAGACCGGCGCTATCGGCGCTGCGAACCAGCGATGCACCGACAGGCCCAGCACCACATCGGCGAGCGTGAAGGTATCGCCCACCGCATAGGCACCGGTGCGCGCGAGCTGCTGCTCCAGGATGCCGATGTGGTGGTGCCAGGCCGCGACGCCGGCCGCGAGCCGTGTGGCGTCCTGATAGTCCGGGTGCTGGCGCACCAGCGACATGAAGGCATAGCGCCAGCTGTTGTTGAGTTCGGTGGCCTGCCAGTCCATCCACTTCTCGACCTGCGCGCGCGCTTGCGGCGTGGGGGCAGCAGGTCGTCGCGGCCATGTTGGGCGGCGAGGTAACGGCAGATGGTGTTCGATTCCCACAGCACGAAATCGCCGTCGCGGATCACCGGCACCATCGCGTTGGGGTTCAGCGCGCGGAATTCGGCCGTGTCGGTTGCGCGGAAACCGGCGCCCCAGTCCTCACGCACGAAGGGGATGCCGATCTCATCGCAGGTCCACAGCACCTTGCGCACGTTGATCGACGGCGCCTTGCCCAGAATCGTCAGCATGGGGTTGCTCCGCTAAGCGATGCGCTCATTGAATCAGCGCGCGGGCGCGCGGTCCAGCGGCACTACCGTCTTGCCGATCGGCGCCAGCGCGAGGCCGGCGAGTTTCAGGTGCTGCAGCCCGAAAGGGATGCCGATGATCGTGATGCAGCACAGCAGTGCGTGGAACAGGTGACCCAGCGCCAGCCACCAGCCGGCGAAGAGAAACCAGAGCACATTGCCGATCACGCCGGGGATGCCGGTGCCGACGTCCTCGCGCTGCGTGACGACGCGGCGATCCACCGCCTCGTTGCCGAAGGGCAGGAAGGCCAGCTGGCCGATCACGAAGCAGGCGCGGCCCCAGGGGATACCGACGATAGACAGGATGCAGATTGCACCGGCGAGAAACCAGCCCAGCGCCATCCACAAGCCGCCAAATACCAGCCATAACACGTTGCCGATCAGTCGCATGGGGGCCTCCGTTCCAGTCAGGGGTTCAGTCGCGGCTGTTGGCCACCAGGACCGGTGCTGCGTGTGCCGCGATGCCGCTTGCGGCGGCGTATTCCACCGACGGCATGCTCATCAGAAAGAGCGTACCGCCGATGCAGAAGGCGACGCCAGCGGTGGCGATCACGGCGGCAAGGGCGTGGGTGGCAACTCGGGGGGCGGTGGTTCTCATGGCGGTTTCCCTTTCTCTCTGCGTCGTCTTTCGATGACTGCAGATTGGACCTCGCCAAGTGAGGGCGCGAGCTTGCTGCGATGGGCTGCGGCGGCAGTGGCATGAACTGCGGATTGGCGCGATGAAGCGGGGCGGGGCGCGCTGGCTTGATCTGGCGCCCCGCCCGGTTTTGCCGCCTTGGGCGGGCGTGGGAGAATCACCGCGAACTCGCCACACGATCGACGCGCTGTAGCATCGAAGCACCTGCCACCGAAGGAGAGGGACAAACCGATGGCCGTGATGCATCCGCTGACTCTGAGGTTTCGCGACACGGCACTCGAAGACAGCTTCTTCGAGGCGACACGGGTGCGCACGCGTCAGCAGGGGCAGGCCGCCATCGTGGTCGGCATGTTCGTGTACCTCCTGCACGGCCTGCTCGACCGCTGGTTCGTTAGTGCCGATCTGGTCGCACAGCTGTGGGTCGCGCGTGGCACCGCGCTGTGTGTGCCGGCCGTGGTGCTGGTGTTCTCGCTGACGCGCTGGTTCGCACGCTCCTCGCACCTCGTGCTGGCGCTCGTCGGGCTCGCCGCCGGCGTCGGCCTGATCGCGATGCAGACCCATCTGCCGCTGGAAAGTGCGCCCTACTACTACCCAATGATGGTGGTGGTGACCTTCTACACCTACAACTTCGTCGGCACCCGTTTCATCTACGCGCTGGGCGTCGATCTGCTGATGCTGGTCGGCTACAACCTGTTCTTCGGCGCCCTGATGGGTTACCCGATGCATGTGCTGTTGGGACACGATTTTTTCATCGTGTCGGCCAACCTGATCGGCGGCTCGGCCGGCTATCTTGCCGAACGCCAGCGGCGCCTGTTGTTCCTGCGTGAGCGCATGCTTGATGAAGAGCGCCAGCATCACCTGGCCCGTTCGCTGCACGATGGCCTGACCGGCTTGCCCAACCGCGACCTGTTGTACGACCGTATTGCGCAGGCCATGTCCTCATCGCAACGCAATGGCCAGATCAACTGCGGCTTCTTCCTCGATCTCGATGGCTTCAAGCAGATCAATGACACGCTCGGCCACAAGATTGGCGATCAGGTGCTGCGCGAAGTGGGGAGCCGCCTGGTGGCGGCGGTGCGCGGCGTCGACACCGTGGCGCGCATCGGCGGTGACGAGTTCTTCGTCATTGCCCGTGACATCGCCAGCGAGGCGGATGCGAAAGCGCTGGCGCTCAAATTGCTCGATCAGATCAGTGCGCCGATGCATTCGATTGCGCCCGGCCTGCACACCGGCGCCAGCATCGGCCTGTGCCTGTTTCCCTACCCCGGCATGACGGTGGCCGACCTGATCCACCGCGCCGATGTGGCGATGTATCGCGTCAAGACGTCGGGCAAGGGCAACTACGCGATCGCCGGGGCGGCCGACAGCACCGCTGTGTAAGGCGTCGCGTGGCGCTCGGGGCGATACGGCCGTGCCGCCTCAGTCGTGGCTCGCGACCACTACAACCGGCGCCGATTGCGCGGCGAAGCTGTTCGCCGCTGCGTATTCGACCGGCGGCATGCTCATCAGGAACAGCGTACCGCCGATGCTGAAGCTCACGCCTGCGGCGGCGATCAGGGCTGCGATTGCGCGGGTGGCGATACGGGGGGCGGTGGTTTTCATGGTCTTGTCCTTCTCTCTCTGCGTCGTCTTGCGATGACTGCAGATTGAACCTCGCCGCGTCTTGTCGCGAGGGCGCTGAGATGGTCTGCAGCGGAAGCGGAATGAACTGCAGATTTGCGCGATGGATGGCGCGCGTTGGAAAGGCCATGAGGCAGGTCAGAGACGCGTCAGCGCCATCGGTCAGAATGCCTGCCGGCGCTGGCTTGGCCAGCGGATAACACGACAGCGAAACCGGAGGAGTGAGAAGGATGAGCGAAACGACGAAATTCCTGCTGAGCGAAGACCAGATGCCGAAGGACTGGTACAACATCGCCGCCGACCTGCCGGTGCCGCCGCCCGCACCGCTGCACCCGGCAACGCAGCAGCCGATCGGCCCGGCGGATCTCGCGCCGCTGTTCCCGATGGCGCTGATCGAGCAGGAAGTGTCGACCGAGCGCCGCATCGAGATCCCCGAGCCGGTGCGCGAGGTGCTGCGCCTGTGGCGCCCGAGCCCGCTGATCCGAGCACGGCGCCTGGAAAAAGTGCTCGGCACGCCGGCGAAGATTTACTTCAAGTACGAAGGCGTGTCGCCGGCCGGCAGCCACAAGCCCAACTCCGCCGTGCCGCAGGCCTGGTACAACGGCCAGGCCGGCGTGAAGAAGCTCGCCACCGAAACCGGCGCTGGTCAGTGGGGCAGCTCGCTCGCCTTTGCAGGCAGCCTGTTCGGGCTCGACATCACGATCTACCAGGTACGGGTGTCGTACGATCAGAAGCCCTACCGCCGCGCGCTGATGGAAACCTACGGCGCCCGCTGCGTTGCCTCGCCCAGCAACGAAACGCAATCGGGCCGGGCGGTGCTGGCGCAGAACCCGAACCACCTCGGCTCGCTCGGCATCGCGATTTCGGAAGCGGTGGAAATTGCCGCGCTGAATGAAGACACCAAGTACGCACTCGGTTCGGTGCTCAACCATGTGCTGCTGCACCAGACCATCATCGGCGAAGAAGCGATGCTGCAGCTGGAGATGGCGGGCGACGACCCGGATGTGGTGATCGGCTGCACCGGCGGCGGCAGCAACTTCGCCGGCATCGCCTTTCCCTTCATCGGCATGCAGCTGCGCGGCGGCGACAAGGTCAAGAAGCGCCGCATCGTGGCGGTGGAGCCGGCCGCCTGCCCCAGCCTCACGCGCGGCAAGTACGCCTACGACTTTGGCGACACCGCGCATCTGACGCCGCTGGTGAAGATGCACACGCTGGGCTCCACTTTCACGCCAGCCGGCTTCCACGCCGGTGGCCTGCGCTACCACGGCATGGCGCCGCTGGTCAGCCATGTGAAGGAGCTTGGCCTGATCGAGGCACGCGCCTATCACCAGACCGCCTGCTTCGAAGCTGGTGTGATGTTCGCGCGTGCCGAGGGCATCGTGCCCGCGCCGGAAGCCAACCACGCGGTGCGTTGCGCGATCGACGAAGCGCTGCGCTGCAAGGCGGAAGGCCGTGCCGAGACGATCCTGTTCAACCTTTCCGGGCACGGCCACTTCGACATGGCCGCCTACCAGAACTACCTCTCCGGTGGCCTGGTGGATCAGGACTACGACGAAGCCGAACTGGCGATGGCCTTGTCCGGTTTGCCCACAGTGGCCTGAGGCTGATGTGCGCCGGGGTGCAGCGAATGCATCCCGGGCAGCCCGATCGCCGCCTCGATTGCCGCCAGGTCGGCCACGCTGAGCGGCGGGTAGGGCGGTAGTTGGGCGCAGGGTGTTGCGTGGGGCGCGTAGCTGCCGCGGTCGCCGTGGAACACGCCGTGCACCATCAGCACCTCGGCCAGTGAGAGGCCGTCCTGCGGACGGCGTGCGGTGCGCGTCATCGATTCCACGTCCATCACGATCGACACCGCATGCAGTGCGTGTTCGTCCAGCCCCGTCTCGATGTAGCAGATCTGCCCTGCGCAGGGCAGCCCGTCGGCGTAGCGGAAATCGTGGCCGCGCAAGCGCAGGTGCAGCCCGAAGCGGCTGATGTGGTGGTAGTTGTATTCGGTCGCGCATTCCGTGCGCCCGAAGGCCGGGCCCCAGATCGATTCGATCAGGGCGGCGATTTCAAGCGTGTGGGCGGCATGGGTTTTCGGCATGGCTCGTGGCTCCTTGGCGAAGGCGCCGCGCAACGGTGTGCGCGGGATCTGCCTTGCAGCTTAGGGCGCTGGCCGAGCCAGGATTTGACCCGCCGGGCCGCCGCTGTGGAACGGCCGCCGCCGACAAACGAATGGCGCGGCCAGTCAGGCGCGCGGCGTTTTGCGTGCGGCGCGGGTCGGGGCCGGCATGGCTTCGAGCGCGTGCGCAGCGCCTTCCACCAGCGCCGCGCTCAGGGTGCTGACCAGTTCGGTCGCGAGGCCCCAGGTATGCCAGTACAGCGGCACGGTCAGCGGCGTGTTGGGCGTAATGTCGACCAGGCTGCCGCTTGCCAGCGCCTGCGCGCACTGCACTTCCGGCAGCAGCCCGTAGCCGTAACCGAGTTGCGCGGCGGCGAGGAAGGCCTCGTAAGCCGGCACGAAGTGGTTGGGGAAGTAGGGTTCCTTGATCCGCAAATGCCGCCGCAGGTGTTCAGTCAGCAGCGCGTCGCGCCGGTTGAACACCAGCGCGGGCGCGCGGTGGATCACCGTGCGATCCAGCCCGCGCGGCAGATGGCGTGCGATGAAGGCGGGCGAAGCGACGCAGCGGTAGCGCATCACGCCCAACGCCACCGAGCGGAAGCCGTGTGCCGGCGCCGGGTCGGAACTGATCGAGCCGATCACCTCGCCGTTGCGCAACCACTCCTGCGTGTGTTCCTGATCGTCGACGACGAAGTCGAGCATCGCAGCGTTGCGCTCAGCCCAAGGGGCCAGGGCCGGCAGCACCCAGGAGCCCAGGCTGTCCGCATTCACCGCGATGCGCACGCGGCCCCGCGACACCGTCTCCAGTAGCTCAGGCCATACATCCAGCGCCAGCAGTTGCGTTTGCCGCGCAAAGCGCAGCAGCGGCTGTGCGGCGGGCGTGGGCGTGACCGGGCGGGTGCGGAACAGCAGCGGCGCGCCGACCTGCTGTTCGAACTGCCGGATGCGCTGCGACACCGCGGACTGCGTGATGGACAGCGTGCGGGCGGCTTTCTCGAAGCTGCCTTCGGTGACCACCGCTTCCAGACATTCGAGCAGGGCGAAATCGATCTTCATTCGCCCAGTTTATTAGCGCGGCTTATGTTGGCGCAATCGGATCGGCCTGGCTAATTCACGGCTGGCGCTCAGTGGAGCTTGCGGTACAGCGTGGTGCGGCTGATGCCGAGCCGGCGCGCGGCGGCCGACACATTGCCGCCGGCGTCGGCGAGTGCGCGGCGCACGGCTTCACGTTCGATCTCGGCCAGCGCATCGGGTGTAGCGCTTACCGCGGTAAGCGTCGGTGGACGGGCGATGTCCTCGCGTAGATCGTCGGGCAGATGTTCGAAGCCGACGGTGGTTTCGCCCTCGTCGAGCAGCGCCACCGCCACGCGCAGCGCGTTGTGCAACTGGCGCAGGTTGCCGGGCCACGCATAAGCGGCGAAGGCGCGCAGTACTTCGTCTTGAACACCGATTGCGAGGCCACCCGATACATCACGCAACAGGCGCGTCACCAGTTGCGGCAAGTCGCTGCGCTCGCGCAGCGCCGGCAGTTGCAGCGCGAGGCCGTTGATGCGGTAGTACAGGTCTTCGCGGAAGCCGCCGGCCGCCACTTCGTCGCGCAGCCGCCGGTGCGTGGCGCAGATCAGGCGCAGGTCCACCGCGATCGTGCGGTCGCCGCCCAGCGGGCTCACGCAGCGTTCCTGCAGCACCCGCAGCAGGCGCGCCTGCAGCGCCAGCGGCATGTCGCCGATCTCGTCGAGGAACAGCGTGCCGCCGTTGGCTTGCTGGATGCGGCCGGTTGCGCCTTCGCGCCGCGCGCCGGTGAAGGCGCCGGGCTCGTAGCCGAACAGCTCGGATTCGATCAGCAATTCCGGGATTGCCGCACAATTCAGCGCGACGAAAGGGGCGCCGCTGCGTGGCCCGGCTTCGTGCAGCGCGCGGGCGAGCATCTCCTTGCCGGCGCCGGATTCACCCTGAATCAGGATCGGAATGTCGTGCGCCAGCACCTTGCGTGCGCGGGCGACCAGCGCGGCCATCGTCGCGTCGCCAGCGGCAAGTTCGTCGAGATCCGGCGCATGGCGGCGCGGCAGCGGGGCGGCACGAGGCCGAGCCGCAGCGGTGGTCGGCGTTGGCAGCTCGCCACGCAGCCTTGCGTAAACCCGCAAGCCGCCGCGGGCATCGAGTTCGTGCAGTGCGGCGGGGTGACGGCGGGCGCTATCGAGCAGCCGGGCGAGCGGTTGCTCGAACAGTTGTGCAAAGCCGAGACCGTCCAGCGCGCGCCGGCGCAAGCCGAGTATCGCGAGTGCGGCCGGGTTGGCGCCGAGCACCGCACCGTCTTCGCGGATCGCGATGACGCCTTCGCCGAGCACGCCGACGTAGTCGACCTCCGGATGGAAGGCGAGAAGCAGATGGCGCGAGAAATCCGCTTCGAACAGGCGCTGCTCGATCCACTGCGCCGCCATGCGCGCGAGCCCCAGCGTGTGGGGCTGGTAGGCGCGGTAGTCGCCGGAGATGTCGAACACACCGACGAGCCGGCCGGTGGGGTCGAACAGCGGGGCTGCACTGCAGGTGAGTTGCGTGTTGTGCGCGAGGAAGTGTTCGCCGCCGACAATCTCCAGCGCGCGTGAGGTGGCGAGTACGGTGCCGATCGCGTTGGTGCCGCGCTGCGCTTCGCTCCAGTCCGCGCCGGGGCACAGCGCGACGCGCTCGGCGCGCGAGAGGAAATCGGCGTCGCCGAGCGAGCGCAGGATCAGCCCGTTGGCGTCGGCGAGGATCAGTGTTGAAGCGCTGTCGCGGATCTGCCGCGCGACGGTGTCGATCACCGGCTGCGCCAGCGCGATCAGCTGGCCGTTGCGTTCATGCGCTTCACGCAGGCGCGGCTGTGCAACCAGTGCGGGCGGTTTCGGCAGGTTGGGCGACAGGCCGGCCGCGCTGCTGCGCTGCCACGAGGCGAGCACTTCCTCGCCAACCAGCGTTTCTGGCGGCTCGCCCTGCACGAAGGCCATTTCGCGCGCCTGCGCGATGCGCTGGCGGTGAGCATCGAGCGTGGCAGGCAGGGGCATGGCATCACCTCGTGGCGGATCTGGGGCAGGCAGCATGGTCGCTCAAACCTTCGCGCAGCTTACGAGCCCGCGTCCGCACTGCCGCGGCCGCCTTCGGGCTGGCGGCCGAACTCGCCACGCGGATCGATGGCTGCAGAAAAAAAGAGGGGCGACAAGTCGCCCCACAAGGGAGGGATGGAGCATCCCGATTCGAGTTTTCGCCGCGCAACAGCCGCGGCTCTTCCAGCGAGAGTCCGTCGATCGGCGTCGCGAGCGCGGCGAGGTCGGGAGGAGGAGCGCAGCCGTACAAGTGGTACGGCGAGCACCGCAGTCCCGAGATCGCCGTGCGCAGCAGCCGAGCGGCGGATTCTCAGAAGAAGCCCAGGGCCTTGGGGGAGTAGCTCACGAGCAGGTTCTTCGTCTGCTGGTAGTGGTCCAGCATCATCTTGTGCGTTTCGCGCCCGATGCCTGATTCCTTGTAGCCGCCGAAGGTCGCGTGCGCCGGGTAGGCGTGGTAGCAGTTGGTCCACACGCGGCCGGCCTTGATGCCGCGGCCCATGCGGTAGGCGGTGTTGGCATCGCGCGTCCACACGCCGGCGCCGAGTCCGTAGACCGTGTCGTTGGCGATCGCGAGCGCCTCGGCTTCGTCCTTGAAGGTGGTCACGGCGACGACCGGGCCGAAGATCTCCTCCTGGAAGATGCGCATCTTGTTGTGGCCGCGGAACATCGTCGGCTGGATGTAGTAGCCCTCTGCCAGCTCGCCGCCAAGCTGCGCGCGGTCGCCGCCGATCAGGCAGCTCGCCCCTTCCTGCTTGCCGAGCGCGAGGTAGCTCTGGATCTTGTCCATCTGCATCTGCGAGGCCTGCGCGCCCATCATGGTCGCTGCATCGAGCGGGTTGCCCTGCTTGATTGCACGCACCCGTGCCAGCACGCGGTCCATGAACTCGTCGTACATTGATTCGTGGATCAGCGCGCGCGAGGGGCAGGTGCACACCTCGCCCTGGTTGAAGGCGAACAGCACGAGGCCCTCGATCGCCTTGTCGAGGAAGTCGTCGTCCTTAGCCGCGACGTCGGCGAAGAAGATGTTGGGCGACTTGCCGCCCAGCTCCAGCGTCGCCGGGATCAGGTTGCCGGCGGCGGCCTGGGCAATCAGCTTGCCGGTGGCGGTGCTGCCGGTGAAGGCGATCTTCGCGATGCGCTTGCTCGTTGCGAGTGGCATGCCGGCTTCCTTGCCGTAGCCGTTGACGACGTTGAGCACGCCGGGCGGCAGCAGGTCGGCGATCAATTCCACCAGCACCAGGATGCTCACCGGCGTCGATTCGGCCGGCTTCAACACCACGCAGTTGCCGGCCCCCAGCGCCGGCGCGATCTTCCACGCCGCCATCAGGATCGGGAAGTTCCACGGGATGATCTGGCCGACCACGCCCAGCGGCTCATGGAAGTGGTAGGCGATGGTGTTCTCGTCGATCTCGCTGATCGAGCCTTCCTGCGCGCGCAGCACGCCGGCGAAGTAGCGGAAGTGATCGACCGCGAGCGGGATGTCGGCGTTCAGCGTTTCGCGGATCGCCTTGCCGTTGTCGACCGTCTCGGCGTAGGCAAGGCGCTCGAGGTTGGCCTCGATGCGTTCGGCGATCTTCAGCAGGATGTTCGAGCGCTCGGCCGGCGAGGTGCGGCCCCACTTTTCGGCGGCGGCGTGCGCGGCGTCCAGCGCGAGGTTGACGTCCTCCTCGGTCGAGCGCGCGGCCTGGCAGAAGGGCTTGCCGGTGATCGGCGTGATGTTGTCGAAGTACTCGCCACGCACCGGCGGCACCCACTTGCCACCGATGAAGTTGTCGTAACGCTGCTTGAACGCGACGGGCGCGCCGGCCTGGCCGGGAAGGGCGTAGCTCATGGTCTGTCTCCTCCTGTTGTAGGTGTGCGGGCGATTGCTTCGCCTCGGAGATCCCTTCTGCAGTGCCCGTGCCAGGCTTCGTGGCGGCGTTGCCGGATCGCCCGAAAACCCAAGCCGTGCGGGCTTCTCAAGCAAACCGGCGTGAGCTAAGCGTTGAGGGTGGCAGGTGCTACGAGTGTCCAGTTTTGAAACACAGGCTGTTCCAGGGCGGAACACCTGATGTGCCGGAACTCGCGCGTCGCCGCGCTGAGCGACGGCGCAAGGCGGGCCTAAAGACGGCCGATTCTGAGTATTAACGTTGCTAATGGTTGATCTGTAAATTTCAGATCGCTAATTCGATGCTGCTTTGGCCGCTATCCTTTGTATCGCGGTCCGACAAAGGTTCCGCGAGTGCCCACGCAGTCGATACGTCCGCACACCGACCCGGTGCCGGTCGCAGCGTTGCCGCCTCTCCTTGCTGCCTCGCGCGGCTGCGGGCGTATCGACGGGCCTCGATAACAAGCAGAGCGATCAGGTGCAGCATGAACACCCACGTCATCCTTCAAGGTTTCCTCGTCACCGCCGGCCTCATCATGGCGATCGGCGCGCAGAACGCGCATGTACTGAAGATGGGCCTTACGCGACAGCATGTGCTGCCGACGATCCTGGTCTGTGCGCTGTCCGATGCCTTCCTGATCGGGCTCGGCGTGACCGGCATGGGCAAGGTGATCGAGCACTTCCCCGTTGCGGTGGAAGTGGCGACCTGGGGCGGTGCGGCCTTCCTGTTGTGGTACGGCCTGCGCTCACTGCGCTCGGCCTTCAGCGCGCACGCGCTGACGCCGACCGACGCGCCGACTATGCCGCTGAAGCAGGCAATCGTGCTGGTGCTCGGCTTCACCTACCTGAACCCGCATGCCTATCTCGACACGATCGTGCTGATTGGTTCGATCGGCGGGCGCGAGCATGGGCTGGACCGGGTCGGCTTCTGGCTCGGCTGCATTGCCGCGTCGGTCAGCTGGTTCATGCTGCTCGGCTATGGCGCGCGCTGGCTGGCACCGTTGTTCGCCAAGCCGGCCTCGTGGCGGGTGCTCGATGCGATGATCGGCGTCGGCATGGGGATCATCGCGATCTCGCTGCTGCGCTGAACCACCGGGGCGCTGCGGCACCCCGGCGTTTGCCGCGCATCAGGCCTGCGTCGACAGCAGGCTGGCGACGGCGGCGCTGTTCTGCTCGCTGCCGAAATTGCCGTAGGCGTGCGCCAGTTGCAGGATCTTCGCCATCAACTGCGCTTCACCGTTGGCCTGCGCGTTCGTGCTGCGGGTGTCGGTGCTGCTGCTGTCGCTGGTCTGCGTCGACTTGTCGTAGGCCATCGCTTCCTTGAAGCTGACCTTGCCGTCGCCATCGGTGTCCGCCTTGTCGAAGTTGCTGACGATCTTGTTCAGCAATTCAGAGCGCTTGCTGTCGCTGCTGCCGATTTCCTCGAGCTGACTGCTCAGCTGGTCTTTCGTGAAGCCGGCGTCGTCCTTCGGCGGCGGGGGCGGCATGCCACCTGCGCCGCCGGGCCCGCCTGCGCCACCCATGCGTGAGCTCATCAATTGCTGATCGAGCTGCGCGGCGAGGTTTTCGATCGCGGTGGAGAACTCGTCTTTCGTGACCTTGCCGTCGCTGTCGCTGTCGAACTGCTTGAAGACTTCGGCTGCGTCGATATCGCTGCGCTTGCCGCGCGCCTGGTCGACGAGGCTGAACGCGGTCGTCAGGTCATCTTGCGAGATGTAGCCCTGCTGGCGGGTATCGATCTTCGAAAACAGCGCACTGGCGAACTGGCTGGCGCCGGATGAAATGCCGCTGATGCTCATGCTGTGCTCCTCCGTGTAGGTTGCCGCGCCTGTGATGGGCGGCCGCTGCCGGGCGGGCAGTCATGACCTGTACACGCCAGTTCCACACCAGAATGCAGTCATGGTTATTACCAGATGCGTACGGTGCGGTTGCAACTGACGCCGGGGTTTCGGCGAGGGGGCTGAGCTAAGGGGAGTGGCTGGGGCGCGCGGCAGCGGCAAGATCTGCCGCCGTGCCGGCAAGAAGGTGTAACCCCCGGCAGGCAGTGCCGCCGGGGGCAATCGATCAATCGGTAGTGCTGCCGAATTCAACCGGGATGCGCACGTAGAAGAGCTTGACCCCCTCTTCGCGCACGCGCGCCATCATGCGGTCCGCGTCTTCCGGCGAGACGGCCATCGACACTTCCACCGGCTGATCGGCGAGCTCGAAAAAGTGCGCCGCGTGCAGCCGGCCAGCACGGCCGAAACCTTCCGCCGCATGCAGCAGCGTTGCGCCGGAAACGCCCAGCCGGCGCGCTTCTTCGAGCAGCCACTCGGCGAGCGGGCGGCCGCGGTGCTTGCGGTTCTGTTCGGTGTAGAAGTTCAGCAGCACGCCTTGCATGGTGGTCTCCTTACAAGCGTTTGAGCAGCCCAACGCTGGCCATGCCGGCGAGCGTCATCAACAGCGAACCGGCCACGTGAATCGACACCGCGCCGAGCGCCCAGCTGAGGCGGCCCTGTTGCAGCAGCGTCGTGACTTCGGCTGAAAAGGTGGAGAAGGTCGTCAGGCCACCGAGAAAGCCGGTGATCACGAACAGCCGCCATTCCGGGGCGAGGCCTGGTTGGTCGGCGAAGAACACGATTGCCACGCCGATCAGATAGCCGCCGATCAGGTTGGCGGCCAGCGTGCCCGGCGGCACGGTCGGGAACAGCGCATTCAGCGAGGTGCCGAGCAGCCAGCGCAATACCGCACCGGCGGCGGCGCCAACGCTGATCGCAAGAATCGAATACAGCATGCAAGCTCCGTCAGATCAGGCCCGTAGCGCGTGGGCCTCGCGCCGATTGTACTGCGGCGGTCGGCGGATCAGGCTTGCGGGGCAGGGCGGCAGGCGGCATACTCCGGCCCCGGTCGGCAGATCACCGAGGCGTCGCCCCCGCAAGGGAAGCTAAACCTGCCACGTACCACACCCTGACGCGCGTCCTGTGCCGCGTCGGAACGGCGACCACCGACACCCCGCATCCGGGGCCGGCACGATGAAAGGATTGATCGTGTCCCGTACTACCCTGCCTTACTACGCCGACGACATCTCGGCACTCGCTCGTTCGCTCGCTCGCCAGCTTGCCGAGATCGACGGCCCGCCCGGCCATCTGCAGTTGCTCAACGCACTGTCGCGTGCCACCGGCTACCGCAATTTCCAGAGCTACCGCGCCGAACATCGCCACACGGTGCCTACCGCGCGCCCGCAGCCTGAAGCACCGCCCCCGCCGAAGGACCAGACAGCCTTGCTGCGCTACTTTGATGCGAGCGGTCGCCTGCTGCGTTGGCCCACCAAAGCCGGCCACCGCTTGCCCTGCGTGCTGGGCGTGTGGGGGCAACTGCCGGCACGCATCGCGATGAACGAGCGCGAAGTGAACGGCTGGATCCAGGCCGCGCTGGGTTTCGAGGACTATGTGCTGATCCGGCGCGAGTTGGTGAACCACGGTCTGCTGGCCCGCACGCCGGATGGCCGCGTCTATCGCCGCGTCGAGCAACCGGTACCGGAAGCCCATGCGGCGCTGGTGTCGGATATCTGTCGCCGCGCGCGGCCACTTGCTCAGGGCGTGTCGGTTTCCTGATTCGATAGCACCTTGCGCGCTTCTGCGATGGCCTCGATCTGCATCAGCAGGTCGAGGCGGTCGTTCCGCGCCACATCGCGCCAGTCGCGGCCCTCAAGCGCTCCGACCAGCGCCCACAGCAGATTCAGGCTTGCGGGCTGGCCGCAGCGCCGCACGTCGTCCCATGCGCGCACGGCGCCGCGCGCCGACAGGTCCGCGATCGAGTGAATGCCCGCCGCAGCCAGCATCTCGCGCGAGCGCGGACCAAGGTTGCGCAAGGCATCAGGCGTGGCTTTGGGCGGAGCTGTGGGTGACATGGCCGCAGTTTAGGCGGCAAATTGCCTTGCTGCCCCGACCGCATTGATCGCTCGATGTAAGGTTTGCGGTCGGACTCCGGTCTGCTCGAGCGGAACCTACTGGAAGCGCCATGCTGCTAATGCTTCGCCAACGCCATTTCGAACGTGTGGTCCGTGCTTACAGCGCGGACCTATACCGCTTCGCCTTCTGGCTCTGCCGCGACCGCTTCGTTGCCGAGGAGCTGGTTCAGGAGACCTGCACCCGCGCGTGGAACGCGTGGGAAAGGCTGCGCGACAAGGATAATCCGAAGCCCTGGCTGCTACAGATCCTGCGCAACGAGCATGCACGGCTCTACGAGCGCAAGCAGTTCGACTATGCCGACGAAGCGCCGGAAGATCTCGACCTGCCGGCCGAGCATTCGCCAATCGCGCTCTACGAAATGGAGCAGTTGATCGGCAGCTTGCCGCTATCGCTGCGCGAGCCCTTTCTGCTACAGACCCTGGGCGGATTCTCGTGTGCAGAAATCGCGCAGCAACTGGAAACCACCGAAGGGGCCATCATGGTTAGGCTGACCCGCGCGCGCCAGGCGCTGCGCGGTTTGCTGGAGGGCACGCCGGCCGATCAGAAAAGAGGACACGCATGAACGCGCCCACTGAAATGAACTGCCTCGCGTACCGGCGCGCGAAACTCGCCGATCCGCAACGCATCTCCGCCGAAGCCCGCGCCCACGAGGCCGGCTGCGACGCTTGCCGCCTGTTTGCGCGCCGCATCGACGCACAGGAGGCGCGCATCGCCCGTGTGCTGGATGTGCCGGTGCCGGAGGGTCTCGACGAGCGCATCCTGCTCGCCGTCAGCGGCCGCCGCCAGATGCCCTGGCGTGCCTGGGCGATGGCGGCGTCGGTGGTGCTGAGCATCGGGCTTGGTGTTTCGGTGTGGCAGGGGCACGGCCGTTACGACGCGCCGCGTTTTGCGATCGAGCATGTGATGCACGAGCCGGAATCCTTCACCACCGCGCGCTTGGCCGACCCCGATCAGTTCCGCGCAGTGCTCGCGCATTTCGGCGGCGAGCTGACACACTCGCTCGGTCATGTGCGCTACATGAAGCTGTGCCCGGGCCCCGAAGGTACCGGCTGGCATGTGGTGCTGGATACCGACAAGGGCATGGTGTCGCTGTTCCTGATTCCGGGTGACAAGGTGCATGTGCCACAGACTGGCACGATGCAGGGCTACCGCGCGCTTGCCGAACCCGCCGGGCGCGGGCATATCGCGATCGTGGCCGAAAACGATGCGGCTGTTGCGGCGATGGCGGCTGCGGTGCGCGACAACGTGCGCTGGAAGATCTGAGGCGCCATGAAAAACGCCCGCGCGGCTTGGCCGGGCGGGCGTTCTGTAGCTCGGACAGGGCTTCAGGCGGACTTCATCGCACGCGGCCAGCCGCGTTTGGTCCACTCGATGAAGTCGGCGGCAGGCAGCGGGCGTGCGAACAGAAAGCCCTGCATCGCCTTGCAGCCGCGCCGCGCCAACGCAGCGGCCTGCGCTTCGGTTTCGACCCCCTCGGCGACCACTGCGAGGCCCAGTTCCTGCGACATCGCCATCACCGCCGACGTGATCGCGGCATCCGAGC